>NZ_JAYRDJ010000015.1:0-105918 GCF_041909475.1 Niveibacterium sp.
ATTGAACTAGCCCGATTTTTGCTTAGGGGGAGATACACCCGACCATTGAGGTGTGTCGTGTCGTGCGCGCCGTAGGCTTCGCGCCGACACGGGACTCGCCCGCCGATCGTCGTCGCAACAAAAACCGGATTCTCTCGAATCCACCAACGATGCTCGCGCCAGCCGAGCGCACCGTGCAGCAGTGGAGTAAGAGGCATGCCTCTCCAGATCGTGCAGGCCAAGCTCAGCCGCCCATGCGGTATTCGCCGCATTGCGCGCGGACAGTGCATCTATTTCGAAGGCGACAAGGGCCTTCCGTGGCATCTGATCTCCGGCATCGTGCGGCTTGACCGCAGCGAGCAAGGTGATATCCAGTTCGCGAGCCTCGCGCTGGCCGGTGATGTAATCGGCAGCGAAACACTGCTCGATGCGGACTACGCATTTCAGGCAACAGCGCTGACTGAGTGCGCAATCGAGCCCTGGAGCCTGCCACTGGCCGATGCGGGCCGCCGTGCAGTCATTCGGTCCCTGGTTGCCGCCGAACAGCGTGCGGCGGATCTGATTGCAATCCGCACGGGCCAACCGCTGGAACGGGTACGACGCCTGATGCTACTGCTTGCAGGGGGCAGCAACGCCGGCCTGATGCCGACGAAGCTGATGCTGCCAAAACTGTGCGACATGGCCGACATCACCGGACTTGCCGCCGAAACGGTCTGCCGCTCGATCAGCGAGTTACGCCGTCAAGGGGTGCTGACGCGGGAGGGGCAGCGCAGCGCACTCGTCTCGATGGTCGACCTGTCCGAACTGGAATGTCCGACCGAACAATAGGCGCAGTGGCCCTAAGCAGGATTAGCCGGATCAGTTAGCCGCTACGGTATCGCTCAGCAACTGCCCTGCCGCAAGGCGGATTACCCGGGAACAACGCGCTGCAAGGCGCTCATCGTGCGTCACCAGCACGAGCGTCGTGCCCGTCTCGCGATTCATGTCGAACATCAGGTCGGCGATCTGCTGGCCGGTTGCGGCATCGAGATTCCCGGTCGGCTCGTCCGCCAACAGCACGGCCGGCTGCACCGCGAACGCGCGCGCAAGCGCAACGCGCTGCTGCTCGCCGCCCGACAGATGTTTCGGGTAGTGGCCAACGCGATGCGAGAGCCCGACGCGCTCAAGCCAACGGGTCGCCAGCGCCGCAGCATCGCGCCGACCGGCAAGCTCAAGCGGCATCATCACGTTTTCCAGCGCGGTCAGCGCGGGCAACAACTGGAAGGACTGGAACACAAAACCGAGCGCCTCGCCGCGCAGGCGGGCACGGTCATCTTCGTTCAACTCGAATAGATTGGTGCCGCGCAGGCTGACATACCCTGACGTCGGCATATCAAGCCCCGCGAGCAGCCCCAGCAGCGTGCTCTTGCCGGAACCCGACTCACCGACGACAGCCACCGTCTCGCCCGCGCCCACCGCAAAGCTGATCTGCTGCAGAATCGTGAGCTCACCGTCGACACCGTCGACGCGCTTGAGCAGATCAACTGCTTCCAACACCAACGAGGTATTCGGGTTCATGTTGCGTTCCATTATTGCGCTTGTCTTTCTGTGCTCCGGAGTGTGCCACGCGGCCACGATTCTGGTATTCGGCGACAGCCTTTCGGCCGGCTTTGGTCTACGCACGCAAGACGAGGCATGGGCAAGCCTGCTGCAAAAGCGGCTCAGCACGGCGGGTTACCGCTATACCGTCGTCAACGCCAGCGTGAGCGGCGAGACCTCTGCCGGCGGCCGCACGCGTTTGCCGGCGGCACTGAGCCAGCACAAACCCGCAATCGTGATTCTCGAACTCGGCGCGAACGACGGCCTGCGCGGCCTGCCGCTCAAGCCGATGCAGGAGAACCTCGGCGAAATGGTGCGTATGGCAAAAAAGGCCGGCGCAAAAGTCGTCGTGGTCGGCATGCGCTTACCGCCGAACTACGGCCCCGACTACACCGAAAAGTTCCGCACCAGTTTCGCGGATATCGCAAAGGCAGAGGGCACCGCCCTTGTACCCTTCCTGCTGGAAGGCTTCGCGCAGACGAACGAATACTTCCAGGCAGACGGCCTGCACCCCACGGCCGCTGCGCAGCCGAGGGTGCTCGACAACATCTGGCCAGCGCTCAAGCCGCTGCTCAAGCGCTGAGCCGGTCACCACAGATCAGGCGATCCTGACCAGAGCAGGCCCTTCGACCAGCTGGCCGATCACGGAGGCCTCGCCAAAACCATCGGCGCGGAACGCAGCGAGCACCGCTTCTGCGCCCTCAGGCGCGCAGCTCACCAGCAAGCCGCCGGATGTCTGCGGATCGGTCACCAGCGTGCGCTGCCAGGGCTCGAAACCATCCGGCGTCAGCACCTCGGCGCCATAGCCGTTCCAGTTGCGGCCCGTCGCGCCGGTTGCCATGCCCTCCTTGGCGAAGGCGACCGCTTGCGCGATCAAAGGTAACGCGTCGAACGCCACCATCGCGGCAAGCTTGGAGCCACGAGCGATCTCAAGCAGATGACCCGCAAGGCCGAAGCCGGTGACATCGGTGAGCGCATGCACGAAATCCATCTTCGCGAGCTGCACACCAACGCGATTGAGTTGCGTCGTGTGGCGGATCATTTCGGCGTACCCCGCTTCATCGAGGCGCCCTTTCTTCAGCGCCGCGCTCAGAACCCCAACGCCGAGCGGCTTGCCGAGGATCAGCACGTCACCCGCACGCGCGTCGGCGTTGCGTTTGACCTGATCCGGATGCACCAAGCCCAAGGCGACGAGGCCGTAGATCGGCTCCGGGATGTCGATCGAATGTCCGCCCGCGATCGGAATACCCGCTTCGCGACACACCGCGGCACCACCTGCCAGTATCCGGCCGACGACCTCCAACGGCAGTTTGTCCAGCGGCATACCGACGAGTGACAAAGCCATGATCGGCTGGCCGCCCATTGCGTAGACATCCGAAATCGCGTTGGTTGCTGCGATGCGGCCGAAGTCGTACGGATCATCCACGATCGGCGTGAAGAAATCGGTCGTCGCAACCAGCGCCTGCTGATCATTGAGGCGATAGACGGCAGCGTCGTCGGAGGTTTCGTTTCCGACCATCAAGGCCGGCGGCACGATACCGGCCGGTGCGCTGGCAAGCAGGCGCGACAGCACGGCGGGCGCGATTTTGCAGCCGCAGCCGCCGCCGTGGGAAAATTGCGTGAGTTTGATATCCATATCCGGACCCTGGCGGAGAAGCCCCGGATTTTACCTGCGCGCCGCTCACCTGCTTTCCGGAGTTTTCATGCAGACACCCCGCGGCATTGCCCGCATCACCGATCTCGCTGACTTCGACGCGATCATCGACGTTCGCTCACCCGCCGAGTTCGCCGACGACCACATTCCCGGCGCGATCAACTGCCCGGTACTGGACAACGAACAACGCGTCCAGATCGGCACGATCTACAAGCAGGTTTCCGCGTTCGAGGCACGCAAGCTCGGTGCCGCCATGGTGGCGGAGAACATTGCGCGGCATCTGTACAAGCATTTCCAGGACAAACCCAAAGATTGGCGCCCGCTGCTCTACTGCTGGCGCGGCGGCCAACGCAGCGGCAGTTTCACGACCTGGATGCGGATGATCGGATGGGATGCCTGCCAGCTCGAAGGTGGCTACAAGGTATTTCGTCGCCACGTAATCGACCGCATCGCCGAACTGCCAGCGCAACTCCGCTTTGTCGTGGTGTGCGGCGCGACCGGCAGCGGCAAGACGCGACTACTCGACGCGCTGACCGCGCAAGGGGCGCAGGTACTGGATCTGGAAGGCCTTGCGCGCCACAGGGGCTCGGTGCTTGGCCGTCTTCCGGGTATCGACCAGCCAAGCCAGAAGGCCTTTGAGACCGAGCTCTGCGCCCAACTGTCCCGCATCTCGACCGAGCGACCGGTGTTCGTTGAAGCAGAAAGCCGAAAGATCGGCGTGCTCCAGGTGCCGGAGCCACTGATCGAGCAGATGCGCGCAAGCGAGTGCGTAGCGGTCGAAGCCAGTCGCGATGCGAGGATCGATTTCCTGCTTGGCGACTACGCTTACCTGGGTGACGACGTGCAGGACCTGCAGGAGCGCATCGAATGCCTGCGGAGCTTTCACAGCAACGCCACGCTGGACGAATGGAAACAGCTTGCTGCCGCTGGCAACCTGCCGGCGCTGTTCTCGGCCTTCATCGACGAACATTACGACCCGCTCTACAAACGCTCGCAGAACAAGAACTACGCTCGCTTTGCAGATGCGCGCCCCATCGTCTTGAACGACCTGGCGCCAGGCAGCCTCGCCGAGGCCGCTGGCGACCTGATCCGGACGATCACATGATCTGAACGCTGATCGTCCGCTCTTTCCAGAACATGCCATGCAGCCGCTTCTGGAATTCCTGCAACACGGTGTTGTTCACATCAGGGAAGATCAGCTGCGCGGCCGGGCGCGTGCCGTCGCCCGGCTCACGACGAATTTCCGGCACTTCGATGCCACAGTATTTCCGCACCAGCTCGCGGATGTCGTCGTCAGTGGCTTCGGGGTTTATGTTCGCAATCCATAAGCTCATCGCATCGCTCCGTGGTTGAAATGCATCGCTTGCTCAAAGCATAGCCTCATCAATCGGGCGGCGCGCACAGATCCGCTGCACGCAGGCCATGCGCGGCGCACGCTGTTCACCTTGCTCAAACGCGAGCACTTCCAGCCCGTATGCTTGCGCCCACTGCTTCAGCTCGTCCGGCGCGAGCAGAAAATCCGGATTGCTGGGCCGGCCGAAACGCTCGTTGCCCTGCATGAAAGTCTCGTAAATGACGACGCCACCGGCACGCAACAGGCTCGCCAGTTGCGGCAGATTGGGGCGATGGAGGTAGTTCGTGACGACGACACCATCGAACACTTGCCCCGCAAGCGGCCATTGCGCGGCCTCCAGGTCGCAGCACGCGGTCGTCACGCCTGCGACATTGCTCAGCTCACCGAGCGCCGCGGCATCGCGATCCGACGCGAGCACGCGCCAGCCCTGCGCAGCCAGCCACCGCGCATGACGGCCGCGACCACAGGCGAGATCGAGCACGTGCCCGCGTGGAAGATGACGCGATTGAGCGATCACCCACGGCGACGGTTCACCCGCATGCAGCGCGCCACCACCGGGCCCTGAATCCTTGTTTGACATTGTTGTGACCGTTTTTCCTTCAACAGAACGCGCGCCGGGCTTCGCAAGCGCGGGCCAACCGAAGACAATAGGCTTGCGTGGCCGACCCGGCACGCAAGTTCGGCCGGATGACCCATCGCAAGTGTGCTGTCAGCCGCGCCGCCTACGATGCCGCCAACTATCGGATCGGGTGTCACCATGGACGAGCAGCATTACCTCACCCCACTCTTTGCGCCGCAGGTGGTCGCAATCATCGGTGCCACGCCACGCGAGGGCGCACTCGGCCAGGTGCTCGTCAAGAACATGCAGGAGAGCGGCTTCAAGGGCAAGCTCTATGCGGTGAATCCGAAGTATCAGGATGTACTCGGTGCGCCCTGCGTGCATAGCATTGGGGACGTGCCGCAGCGGGTGGACCTCGCGGTGATCGCCACCCCGGCCCCAACCGTGCCCGACGTGGTGGCCGCCTGCGGCCGCGCACGCGTGCGCACCGCGGTGATCCTGTCGGCCGGTTTCTCGGAAAGTGGTGCGGATGGCGCCGCGATGGAGCGCGACATCGTGCGCCTGGCCGAAAAGCACGGCGTACGTATCCTCGGCCCCAACAGCCTCGGCATCGCACGCGCGATCGCGGGCCTCAACGCCACCTTCGCTCACGCAGCGCCGAAGGCCGGCAGCATCGGCTTCGTGTCGCAGTCGGGCGCGCTGTGCGCGGCCATTCTCGACTGGGCCAAGACGACCGGCGTCGGTTTTTCAAACGTCGTGTCACTGGGCGGCTCCTGCGATCTGGATTTCGGCGAGATTCTCGATTACCTGATCTGGGATTTCCGCACCGAGAGCATCCTGCTGTACATCGAAGGCATCCGCGACGCGCGGCGCTTCATGAGTTCGCTGCGGACCGCTGCGCGCGCCAAGCCAATCATGGTGATCAAGGTCGGCCGCCATCCGTCCGGTTCGCGCGCGGCGCACTCACACACCGGCGCGATCGTCGGCGAGGACATCGTTTTCGACGCGGCGCTGCGCCGCGCTGGCGTGATCCGGCTGAAATATCTGACGCAGATGTTCGCCGCCACGCAGGCGCTGTTCACCCGTTTCCGCCCGCGCGGCAACCGGCTCGCGATCATCACCAACGGTGGCGGCCCCGGCGTAATGGCGGCGGACCGCGCCGGCGACCTCGGCATTCCGCTTGCCGAGCTTTCACCGCAGACAGTCGCCACCCTTAATCGCGACCTGCCGCGTGCCTGGTCGCACGACAACCCGATCGACATGGTCGGCGATGCTGACCCCGACCGCTACGCCCGCACGCTGGAAACCGTGCTGGCCGACCCCGGCGTCGATGGCGTGCTCGCAATCCTAACGCCGCAGGCAATGACGCAGCCGATCGAGGTTGCACAACGCGTGGTCGAGATCGACAAGAAGGCCGAGAAACCCGTCCTTTGCTGCTGGATGGGCGAATCCCAGGTCGCGGCGGCGCGCGAGCTGTTCGTCGCCGCAGGTATCCCAAGCTTCCGCACACCCGAGCCGGCGATCGACCTGTTCTCGCAAATCTCGGCTTACTACCAGAACCAGAAGCTGCTGACCCAGGTGCCGGCACCGCTGTCCGACCTTGAGCCACCAGACGTCGCGGGGGCACGTGAGCTGATCGAAGCCGCCATTGAGAGCGGGCGCACCACGCTGACCCGCAGCGAAGCGCGACAAGTGCTCGCGGCCTTCCGCATTCCGGTGCGCCGTACGCTGGTGGCAAAGACTGCGGCACAGGCGGTCACGATGGCCTACGACATCGGTTTTCCGGTCACCATGCGTCCCAACGCGATGCTGCAGCAACGCATCAGTTCCGGGCCGAAACGTTATCCGGCCAGCGCAGTGGCGACGCACCTGGCGTTTGAAGAACTGATGGATGACCTGCGCAACCGCGACGACGAGAGCACCTCGCACGGCATCACGATCGAGCCACGCGTTGATGTCGCCAGCGCGCGTGGGCTGCTGCTCGGCGTTTCGCGCGATCCGGTGTTCGGGCCGGTGATCTCGTTCGGCGAACACGGCGTGGATGCCGAGAGTCTGGAAGGACGTACCGTCGCGCTGCCACCGCTGAACGATTTCCTCGCCAAGGATCTGGTGCGCTCACACCGCATCGCGGCCAAGCTGGGCGACTGGCGAGGCCAGCCCGCGATTGCGATGGAGCGGCTCGAATTCGTGCTGCTGCGTCTTTCCGAAATGGTCTGCGAACTGCCGTGGGTGCGCTCGGTGGACATCCAGCCCCTGGTGGCGGACGAGCAGGATGTCGTTGCCGTCGATGCCCGCATCGTGGTCGGCCGTGTGCCGAAGAAGGCTGGCCGCTACGACCACATGGCGATCCACCCCTACCCCGGCAACCTGGTGCAGCAAGTCACGCTGCGCGACGGCACACCGGTCGTGGTGCGGCCCATCATGCCGGAGGATGCGGTCCTCGAGCAGGCCTTCGTACGGCGCCTGTCGCCCGAGACGAAGTACTACCGCTTCATGAGCGCATTGTCGGAACTGCCGCCACAGATGCTCGCGAAGCTCACGCAGATCGACTACGACCGCGAGATGGCCTTCGTGGCCACCACCGAGCGTGACGGCGCCGAGTACGAGCTGGGCGTATGCCGTTACGCCGCGAACCCCGACGGCAAGAGCTGCGAATTCGCGATCGTGGTGTCGGAAGATGCCAAGGGCAGCGGCCTCGCACAACGCCTGATGGACATCCTGATCCTCAGTGCGAAAGAGCGTGGCCTGCTCGAAATGAAGGGCATCTTCCTCACCGACAACGACCGCATGCTGCGCTTCGTCCGCAAAATCGGCTTCAAGCTCACCAACGATCCGGAGGACACCTCGATTAAACTCGGCAGCCTCGATATTCAGGCCTACCAATCGCCCGGAGCCCCAGCATGAGCAAGCCCCGCATCCACGTCATCACCATGGCGGAGATCGTGCCCCAGCACGAATCCGAGGTCATCGAGGTGTTGCGCACTGCGGCTGTACTGACCCGGCAGGAAGATGGCTGCCTGCGCTACGACCTGTACCGCGACACCACCAACCCGATGCGCATCAACACCATTGAAGTGTGGTCCGACGAGGCCGCGCTCAATCGCCACATGAACGCGCCGCATGTGAAGCAGGCCATCATGAGCCTGATCGGCAAGCTCGCAGGCATTCCGCAGTTCCGCGTGCTGCAGGCGATCGACGAGTTTGAGGCCTGACGCCGTGTGCGAGGCCCCCGGCCGCTGCACCTGGGTCTCTGCCGACGCGCTCTACCTTGCGTACCACGACACCGAATGGGGTGTCCCGCTCGCAGATGCCAACGCACTGTTCGAATGCCTCACGCTTGAAGGCGCTCAGGCGGGGCTTTCGTGGCTGACGATCCTGCGCAAGCGCGAAGGTTATCGGCGCGCGTTCGCCGGCTTCGACCCTGCGAAGATCGCGGCCTTCGGCGACGAGGATGTCACCCGCCTGCTCGCCGATCCCGGCATCGTGCGCCATCGCGGCAAGATCGAAGCCACCATTGGCAACGCGCGAGCCTGGATCGCGTTGCAGAGTTCCGGCGTCGATCCGGTCAAATGGCTGTGGTCTTTTGTCGATGGACGCCCGCAGGCCGGCTCATCGCAGCAAGCGAGCAGCACCACTTCGGACCAGATGAGCCGCGCGCTGCGCAAGGCCGGATTCCGTTTCGTCGGCAGCACGACCTGCTACGCATTCATGCAAGCCGTGGGTATGGTGAATGATCACGCCGAGGGTTGTTTCCGCCGTAGCGAGGTCGCACAATCCGCCGCCTGCTTCAGTCTTTAAGGATGTCCCCCCAATGAACGACGCCGTCCAGCACATCGAATTCAACGGCCTGCCCGCCATCCGACTCACCGCCCCCGACGGCGCGCAGGTCACGATCATGCAGCACGGCGCACAAGTCATCAGCTGGATTCCCGCGCGCGGCGAAGAGCGCCTGTTCCTCAGCGAGAAGGCCCGCTTCGAAGCAGGCGTGCCGATCCGCGGCGGCATTCCGGTCTGCTTCCCGCAGTTCGGATCGCGCGGCCCCTTGCCGAAGCACGGTTTCGTGCGCACGGTGAGCTGGGATATCGACAGCACGCGCGTCGAGAAGGACTTCGCCACCGCGACGCTTTCGATCAGCGACGACGACATCTCGCGCAGCATCTGGCCGCACGCCTTCCGCGCCGAACTCACGGTACTCGTCACCGGCCAGCGACTGGACGTGGAACTGGGCGTACACAACCCCGGCACCGAGCCCATGCACTTCACCTGCGCCTTGCACAGCTACCTCGCGACCAAAGAGGTTGAGGAAAGCAAAGTGGAAGGGCTGCGCGGCTTGCGTTACCTCGATGCGACGCGCGGCACCGAGCACAAGGAAACCGGCACCGAACTGATGATCGAAGCCGAAACCGACCGGATCTACTTCGATGCAACCAAGCCGCTGCTGTTGAGCGAACGCCGCCGTGCGCTTGGCATCTCGGCCGAAAACCTGCCCGACGCCGTGATCTGGAACCCGTGGGAGCATCTGTCTGCGGCGCTGCCCGACATGACGCCACTGGGCTTTCGCCGCATGCTGTGCATCGAGCACGGCGCGATTGGCAAACCGGTCGAACTGGCGCCCGGTGCTGAATGGTGGGGCCGCCAGAGTATCGTCGCCCTCTGACCGACAAACCAGGCCCTTCGGGCGCCGATGTTAGAATTAGCGGTTTTTCCGACATTCTGAGTCGATGCCCGAATCCGACGCGCCCGCGGCGCCCGCCCAACTGCTGCGCCCCCTGCTGATCTGGCTACCGCCAGCAGTGCTGCTGGGTGCTGCACTCTGGCTGCTTCACGTGGACGCCAATGTGCCGGTGTTCGTTGCCCTCAATGCCACCGCCCAAAGGCTGCCAGAGCATTTCTGGTCGTGGGCGACGGCGCTGGGCACCGGTGCCTGCGCCTACGCGCTAATCGCCCCGACGCTATCGAAGCAGCCGCGCCTGATGGCCGCCGCACTGCTCACCGGCGCCTTCGGCGGCATCTTCACGCACACGATCAAGCCGCTGCTTAACGCAGCTCGCCCGGCAGCCGTGCTCGCAGCCGATCAGATCCATGTGATCGGTGACACCCTGACGCGCAACTCTTTTCCGTCCGGCCACGCGATGACGGCCTTTGCCTTCGCCGCAACCTTGGTGTTCTTCAGCCAGCGACCGGCACGCCTGGCGCTGGCGCTGCTGCCCGTGGCGATCGTGGTTGCCCTGTCGCGCATCGCGGTTGGCGCACACTGGCCGCTTGATGTACTGGTGGGCGCGGCCGGCGGCTGGTTGTCCGGCGCGGCCGGCGAAGCGGTGTCGCGTCGCTGGTTGATCTGGCAACGCCCCGCCATGCAGGCGCTGATGGCATTTGCACTCGTCGTGATGGGCGCGAGCCTTGCCTTCACCAACCTCGGCTATCCGCAGGCTGATCTGCTGAAGTGGGCGCTTTCTGCACTCGCCTTCGTCAGCGGCATCGTGGCGCTGCGTCAGCAGTGGATGCAGAAGGCTTCCTCATGATCAAACGCGTGATCGCCCTCGTCATCTCGCTCGCGCTGCTCGGCTGGCTGGCGGCCAGCGGCAACTGGCGTGACGTCGGCAGCCGGCTAGCGACGATCCCGCCGACCACGCTCGCGCTGGCCCTCAGCGGTTTCCTGCTGAGCTACCTGCTGCGCGCCGCGCGTATTCGCGACGAGTTCGCCGACGTTGCCAAGGGTCACTTCTGGGCCATGGCGCGTGTCACCACCGCCCACAACGCCGCGATCAACGTGGTGCCTTTCCGCGGTGGCGAAATCGCGCTGCCGGTGCTGCTGCAACGTGAATTCGGGGTACCGATGGGGCGCGCGCTGGTGTCGCTACTATGGCTGCGCATGCAGGACGCCTTCGTCGTGTTGCTCCTGGCCGCGTGGGTCTGGCCTGGCCTCGACGTGGCGCTGCGTGGCGCATGGAGCCTCGCCGTGCTCGTCGCTGCCTGGGGTGTGCCGGCCTGGGCTCGCGCGCATCCGGTCGGCGCTGCGCCTCAGCCCGGCTGGCAAGGCAAGCTGGCAAAGGTGCGCGTCGCACTGGCGCATTCCACGCGCGGCGCAGCGCGCAGTTGGGCGTGGACGCTGTCGAACTGGATCGTGAAGTTGTCCGCGCAAACCTTACTGCTCGGCGCACTGCTGGGCCAGGCAGGCCTGCTTGCCAGCGCTGGCGTACTCGGTGGCGAGTTGGCCGCCATCCTGCCGGTGCAAGGCGTGGCCGGTTTCGGCACTTACGAAGCCGGCGTTGCTGCCGCACTGACGCCGCACGGCATTACACTCGCAAACGGGCTGCAGGCCGCGCTCGCGTTGCACCTCGTCATCATCGCGGCCGCGGTCAGCGCCGGCGCGGCGGCATTCGTCGCGCTCCCGGCAGGGCCCCATTCGGCCAATGCAAACGGAAAATCACAATGAACACTGTCGCCACACCGGCCACAAGCCAGGCTCCCGTATCCATTCCGCCGCACCGTCTGTCGGTCGTGGTGCCGATGTACAACGAAGCCGAAAACGTCGCGCCACTCGCAAAGCGCGTGCATGAAGCGCTGCACGACTACGCGTATCCGTGGGAACTGATTCTCGTCGACGACGGCAGCTCCGACGGCACGCCGGGCGAGCTCGAAGCCGCTGCGCGCCACTACGGCCCGCATGTGCGCGTCGTGTCGCTGATGCGCAACTTCAAGCAGACCGCGGCGATGCAGGCTGGCGTTGACGCTGCGCGCGGCGACGTAATCGTGACGATGGACGGCGACCTCCAGAACGACCCGATCGACATCCCGCGCATGGTCGGCCGCCTGCTGAACGAGAACCTCGACCTCGTCGCAGGCTGGCGCAAGAACCGCAAGGACGGCATGGTGCTGCGCAAGATCCCTTCGCGCATCGCCAACCGCCTGATCGCCCGCATCACCGGCGTCAAGCTCAACGACTACGGCTGCAGCCTCAAAGCCTTCCGCGCCAGCGTGATCAAGAACGTGCGCCTGTACGGCGAAATGCACCGATTCATCCCGGCCTGGCTCGCCACCGTGACGACGCCGCGCCGCATCGCTGAAGAGGTAGTGACGCACCATGCGCGCCAGTTCGGCCAGAGCAAGTACGGCATCTCGCGCACCTTCCGCGTGATCCTGGATCTGATCTCGGTGTTCTTCTTCATGCGCTACCGCGCTCGCCCCGGCCACTTCTTCGGCGGCATCGGCCTCGGCATGGGGGTGATTGGCGGCCTGATCCTCAGCTGGCTCGCAGCCCTCAAACTGTTCACCGGCGCTTCGATCGGCCAGCGCCCCTTGTTGCAGCTGGGTTTCTTCCTGATCATCGCGTCGTTCCAGTTCATCTCGACCGGCGTGCTGGCGGAAACGCTTGCGCGGATCTACTTCGAATCCGGCGCCGCCTCGCAGTATCGGGTGCGCGACCCCGATGAACCCGACGAAGGCGACGCCTGGCACAAACCCGGACAGGCCGAGGCCGAATGAGCGCCACCTTGCCGGCGCCGACTTTACGCGACCGGCTGGTACTGTTCCTTGTACCAGCCGTGCTGTTGTTGTTGAACCTCGGCGGCGCGCCGCTGTTCGATGTGGACGAAGGTGCGTTCTCGGAAGCCACGCGCGAGATGTTCGAGCGCGGGGACTTTCTCTCCACCTGGCTCAATGGCGTTCCGCGCTTCGACAAACCGATCCTGATCTACTGGCTTCAGGCAGTGCCGGTCGGGCTGTTCGGTGTTTCGGAGTGGGCTTTCCGCTTGCCGTCCGCGCTCGCCGCCGCGCTGTGGTGCGCGGTGATCGGCAACTTTGCGTGGCGCCGCTTCGGCCGCGAAGCCGCGCTGTTGGCAGCCCTGGTGGCGGCCACCAGCGTCGGCGTGTTCGTGATCGGCCGCGCCGCGACGGCCGATGCACTGCTGAACCTGCTGCTCGCGCTCGCGCTGACCGATGCCTGGCGGCACCTCGAATCCGGCGCGCGCGCGCCGCTACGGCGGATGTATCTCTGGATTGCGCTCGGTGTGCTGACCAAGGGGCCGATCGCGCTGGCAATTCCTGGCGCCGTCACGCTTGTCTACTGCGTCAGCCGCGGCGAGTTCAAAACCTGGCTGCGCGCGGTCGTCGACCCGGTCGGCTGGGTCATTCTCATCGCCGTGGCTGCACCCTGGTATGCCGCAGCGCTGATGATCCACGGCCAAGCCTTCATCGACGGCTTCATCATGAAGCACAACGTCGGCCGCTTCTCTGGCCCAATGGAAGGCCACGGTGGCAGCCTGTTCTACTACCCGATCATCGTGCCGCTGCTGTTGCTGCCGTGGATTGCACCGTTGCTGCGCGCTGTGAGCGCGTTGCGCAGCGACAGCACTGACCCGCTACGCCGCTTCCTGTGGATCTGGTTCGGTTTCGTGCTGGTGTTCTTCTCGCTGTCCGGCACGAAGTTGCCGCACTACGCGCTGTACGGCTGCTCGCCGCTGTTCCTGCTCGTCGCACTGCATCGCGAACGTTTGAAAACGGTGGCGCTAGGCGTGCTGCCGGCAATCCTCGCCCTAGCCTTCTTCGCTGCGCTGCCGACGCTGGTGCAGCGGCTGCTGGCCGACGGCCGCATCGCCGATCCGTACTACGTTGCGCAACTCGCACGCTCAGGCGAAGCGGCCGGCGCGGGGTACCACTTTGCGACCCTCGGCGCGCTAATTGCCGCGCTGTTGATTGCGATGCTCTGGCGCGCAGCGCCGTGGCGTCGCCTTGCCGCCATCGCTGCGATTCAGGGCGTGTTGCTGGCAACCGTGGTAACGCCTTACGTGGGTGATCTGCTGCAAGGCCCGGTCAAGCGCGCCGCCATCGCCGCACGCGCCATGCCGGAGCCTGGCGTGCAATGGAACTTCTTCCAGCCCAGTTTCGCGGTCTATCGCGAACGTCAGGCGCCGGCTCGTGCACCGCTGCCAGGTGAAATCGCGCTGACGCGGGCCGACCGCATCCCGGCCGACGCAAATATCGACGTGCTTTACAGCGAAGGCGGCGTACGCCTGGTTCGACAACGATGAGCATGACACGCATGTTTTCCGAGGATCGCCCCGCCACGCCGGCGGGCCCGGCGCTGTTGGCGCTAGTGGCCGCGATCGTGGTGCTGACAGTGTGGCGTGTCTGGGTGATCGGCCACACGGGTGCGACGCTGTACGTCGACGAGGCCTACTACTGGGGCTGGTCGCAAGCGCTCGCCTGGGGCTACTTCTCCAAACCGCCGCTGGTCGCTGCGGTCATCAAAGCAACGACAGCGTGGCTGGGTGATGGGCTCGTCGGCGTGAAAGCCGGCTCGCTGTTGCTCTACCCTGCGACCGCCCTGCTCTTGTTCGGACTCGGCCGCCAACTGTACGACACCCGCACGGCGCTGATCGCCGGCCTCGCGTTCCTGACCCTGCCGATCACCACCGCGCTGAGTCTCTTCATCTCCACCGACGCGCTGCTACTGTTCTTCTGGACCGCCTCGCTATGGGCGCTGCATTCCGCGCTGGAACGCGACCGACCGCGCGACTGGGTGTTGCTGGGCCTGACCTGCGGCCTTGGGCTGATGTCGAAGTACACGATGGCGGCCTTCGCGCTGACCGCTGCGCTGCTTCTGCTCACCAGTCCTGAAGGGCGACGCAAACTGGTCAGCCCCGGGCCGTGGATCACGGCGATCGTAGCCCTGGCTGTACTGGCGCCGAACCTATGGTGGAACTGGGCCAACGGTTTCCCGACCTTCCGCCACACCGCCGAAATCACGCAGCAGCACAAGGACGCCAACCTGCTGGAGTTCATCGGTGCGCAGATCGGTTCGATCGGCCCGCTGCTCGCGATCGGCTTCATCGGCGCGATCGTCACGCTGCGCACCACTTGGCGCAACGCGGGCGACCGGTTGCTGTTCGCCGGCTCGGTGCCGCTGTTGCTGCTGGTGATGGCGCAGGCCAGCACCAGCGAGGCCAACGCAAACTGGGCGGGGCCGATCTTCGCCGGTGGCACCTTGCTCGCGGTCTCCTGGCTGTCGCGCAGCGCCGGCCGCCGCAAGCTGCTGGCTGCTGCACTCGGTTTGAATGTGCTGATCGCTGTGGTCGTTTACCAGTGGCCACAAATCCTGTCGGCCGTGCATCGGCCGCTGACTTCGAAGATCGACCCGTTCAAGCGCATGAAGGGCTGGGATGCGCTCGCACGCGGTGTCGCGCCGTGGATCGCTGCCAACCCGGACGCCTATGTCGTCGCCGATGAACGCACGCTTCTGGCCCATGTTGCCTACACGCTGCGCGCGCAATCGCCGCGCATCGCCAGTTGGAACCCAGCGCGCGCGGTGCACGACCAGTACCAACTGACCCACTCGCTGCCGGATACCAAGGGCATCACTATCCTGTTCCTCGCGCAGGGCGACCCTGCTGAAGTCGCCGCGCGCTTCGAGCATGTCGAAAAGGTCGGCATGCTCAAGGTTCAAACACACCCGGACTTCGCGCTGCGGACCGATGTGTGGCTGATGCAAGGCTTCAAGGGATACTGATGCCCGGGCGCATCGAAGCCGGGATTCTTGCGCTGGTCTTCGCGCTGGCGGCGGTGGTTTTCACCCTCTGGCCGCAGCTCGACCTGCAGATCACCGCGCTGTTCTATTCCGCCCAAGAAGGCTTCCCGCTCGATCGTATGCCCATCGTGAAAGCGGTTTATTGGGGCGTATGGGGCGGTTCGCGCCTCGCCGTGATCACGGTGATCCTGTTGTGGCTCGCGAGCTTCCTCCTCCCACGGGGTTGGCTCGCGTCGCGCCGCCGCTGGTTCGGCTTTCTGGCGCTCGCGTTTGCGCTGGGCCCGGGCCTGATCGCCGATGCGGGATTGAAGAATCACTGGGGCCGCGCCCGCCCGCACCAGATCGAAAACTTCGGCGGCGCCCGGCATTTCACGCCGGCCCTGGTACCGGCAGCGGAGTGCGATCGCAATTGCTCCTTCGTCAGCGGCCATGCCACCGGCGCGTTCGCGCTGATGGCCTTCGGTTGGCTGGCTGCACCGCGCCGACGGGCGCAGTGGCTAGGCATTGCCGCGCTTGCCGGCACCGTGGTCGGGTTCGTCCGCGTCATCCAGGGCGGGCACTTCGCGAGCGACGTGGTGTTCGCGTTCTACGCAGTGTGGCTCGGCTGCTGGCTCGCATCCACCCTGCTCGCTCGTCTCGGCTGGCTTCCCTCCGGCGAACAGATCCCCGCATCGCTGCGCTGATCAAGCACCGCAACCGCGGTGCGAGAAATCGCATGTCATAGCCCTCATTTCCCTCAAGGCAGGTGCCCACACTGCCGTTATGGTCATTCTGAGTCCTTCCTTCATGTACGACCGGTGAGGCTTTCAATGATGAACACGCTGAGAGGGAAGTTGATCGTAGTCACCGCGGCGCTGATGCTCGCCGCGCTGCTTTCGGTGACACTGGCGATCTACGTGATGATGCGCGCCGAGCTGATACAGCGCATGGACGCCGAGATCCGCGGCGTCGCCCGCGCCACAGCGGCGGCAACCGGCGAATGGATCGCGTCGCGCTCGCAAGTCACGCAAGCTGGGGCTGGCGCAGCACTCGCCGCAGACCCGATGCCGGTGCTGATGCAGGCCAAGGCCTCCGGTCAGTTCGATCTGTTCTACGTCGGTTTCCCCGACAAGAAGATCCTCTTCACCGACAACCAGCAGCTGCCCGAAGGCTACGATGCCACGCAACGCCCCTGGTACACCGCCGCGGTAGCCAGCGACAAGCCGATCATGACCGCGCCCTACGTCGACGCATCGACCGGGCAGCTCGTCGTGTCCTTCGCCTACGCGGCCAAGGACGGCGGTGCGCTCAAAGGTGTCGTCGCTGCAGACATCACGCTCGACCGCGTGGTGCAGCAGATCCTCTCTGTGCGATTCAGCGCCAAGGGTTACGCCATGCTGATCGGCAAGGACGGCAAGATCCTCGTGCATCCCAGTAAGGAGGTGCTGCAGAAGCCCACCACCGATCTCGCACCGGAACTCACGGCCGATGCGATCCTCGCGGCGCAGAAGAACGATCAGGCGAGCGACCTGAAAGTTCAAGGTGTCGCGAGCTTCGTTGAGATGTTCCCGGTTCCCGGCACCGATCTGACACTCGGCGTGGTGGTCGACAAGAGCAGCGCACTGGCGCCGCTCGACAAGCTACTTGGCACCGCGCTGGGCATTCTGGTGCTGGCGCTGGCCGTCGCCCTGCCGCTGCTGATTGCGGTGCTGACCAAGATGCTGGGTCGCCTCGCCACGCTGCGCGATCTGATGAAGGAAATTTCGGCAGGCGGCGGCGATCTGACGCGTACCTTGAACGTGTCGGGCAACGACGAGATCGCGGAGACTTCCGCCGCCTTCAACCGCTTCCTCGACACGCTGCGCTCGATGTTCCTCGAAGTGCGCGGCGAGGCTGAGCGGCTTTCCAGCGGCGTTGAAACGATCGACGATACAGTGCAGCGCCTCGCGCAGCACTCCACCAGCCTCTCGGACACCGCCAGCGCGAACGCCGCGACGATCGAAGAGATCACTGTATCGGTGGCGCATATCGCTGACAGCGCCGCCGTCGCCAACGGCCTGGTACAGCAGACGGGGCAAATGTCCGAGCACGGCGCAAAGACCATCGCGCAGGTATCACAGGAGTTCTCGCACTCGTCCGAATCGGTGCGAGAACTGGGTGACATGATTCATACCGTCAGCACGCGCGCCAATGAAATCAGCGGCATCGTCAACGTGATCAAGGAAATTGCTGACCAGACCAATCTGCTCGCGCTCAACGCCGCGATTGAAGCAGCCCGCGCCGGCGAGCAGGGGCGCGGCTTCGCCGTCGTCGCCGACGAAGTGCGCAAGCTCGCCGAACGCACGGCGAAAGCCACGCTCGAAATCACGCACATGATCAGCGGCATGAACGAAGACACGCGGCGCGCGTTCTCCGGCATGGAAGGCACGATCGAAACCGTCGGCAAGGGTGCATCGGCCAGCGAGGAGGCCGCACGCCAGATGGGTGAAATCCAGCAGAAGATGATGGAGGCGGTCGCGCGCATCGACGAGATTGCCGCTTCGACCAGCGAGCAGCAGCAAGCCACGACGCTGATGGCTCAATCGGCCGAGCAGATCACCGGCCGCATGCATGAGAACGACGCCGCAATCCAGGGCGTGCGCGACACGCTGAGCGGCCTGCACGAGGTAGCCGACACGATGCGCAAGCTGATCTCCGGCTTCCGCCTTTAATCGACAAACAGGCCCCAGAAATGGGGCCCGCCGTTCTTGAGCGGAATCATTCGCCGGCTCTTGGCGCAGCGGCTAAACTTGCTCTACCGCTGCCCGTTGCGCCCTGCGCCGACCCGATGAACGCTCGCCCGCCGATTCCGATCTTCCCTGTCGCCTCACCTGCTCCCGCAGCCGTTGCACTGACAGCGGACGACCCTGCGCAGCCGGCGATCGACCAGTTCGGCCGCGCCATGCACGACCTGCGGATCTCGGTCACCGACCGCTGCAACTTCCGCTGCACCTACTGCATGCCCAAGGACGTGTTCGACCGTGATCACGCCTTCCTGCCGCGCACCGCACTACTGAGCTTCGAAGAGATCACCCGCATTGCCCGCCTGTTCGTGGGCCAAGGCGTGCGCAAGATCCGCATCACCGGCGGCGAACCGCTGCTGCGCAAGCAAGTTGAGCGCTTGATCGAACAGCTCGCACGGCTGGATGTAGAAGTCACGCTGACCACCAACGGTGCCCTGCTCGCACAGAAGGCCCGCAGCCTCGCCGACGCTGGACTGCGGCGCGTCACGGTGAGCCTCGACGCGCTGGATGATGCGATCTTCCGGCGCATGAACGACGTCGACTTCCCGGTTGAACGGGTGCTTGCCGGCATCGCCGCGGCGGCCGATGTGGGCCTCGGGCCGATCAAGGTCAATTGCGTGGTCAAGCGCGGCACCAACGACGGCGAGATCCTGCCGC
The DNA here is from genome assembly GCF_041909475.1 of Niveibacterium sp. Taxonomy (NCBI): domain Bacteria; kingdom Pseudomonadati; phylum Pseudomonadota; class Betaproteobacteria; order Rhodocyclales; family Rhodocyclaceae; genus Niveibacterium; species Niveibacterium sp. Next base: position 19,069 of record NZ_JAYRDJ010000015.1, read on the forward strand.
TTGCCCAGCACTTCCGCGGCAGCGGTCATATCCTCCGCTTCATCGAATTCATGGACGTCGGCAGCCACAACGGCTGGAACCTCAATGCGGTGCTGCCCTCGCGCGAAGTCGTTACCCGCATCAACGCCGAGTTCCCGCTCGATGCGCTGGATGCCAACTACAGCGGCGAGGTCGCGGAGCGCTGGCGCTATCGCGATGGTGCCGGTGAAATCGGTGTGATCTCCTCGGTCAGCCACGCGTTCTGCCGCGACTGCACGCGCATGCGCCTCTCCCCTGAGGGCCAGCTGTTCACCTGCCTGTTCGCAGACCGCGGCCACGATCTGCGCGATCTGCTGCGTGCCGGAGCCGACGACGGCGCGCTGACGGCACGTATACGCCAGGTCTGGCGCAGCCGCGACGACCGTTATTCCGAGCTTCGCGGCGAAGCCAGTCGCGCCGCGAAGATCGAGATGTCCTACATCGGCGGATGACGCCCGCGGCACCGACAAGCGGTCTGATTCTCGCCGGCGGCGCCGGGCGCCGCATGGGGGGCGCCGACAAGGGCTGGATTCATCATCAAGGCAAGCCACTGGTCGAACATGTGTTCGAGCGACTCGCGCCACAGGTCGACCAGGTCTTGATCAGCGCCAATCGCAATCTCGATCGCTACGCTGCGCTGGGTGTTCCGGTGCTGGCTGATGGCGACGCCGATTTTCGCGGCCCGCTGGCGGGCATTGAGGCCGGCCTCCGCCATGCGGCGGCCGGCTGGCTGCTTTGCGTGCCCTGTGACAGCCCTGCCCTGCCCGGCGACCTCGCGCGCCGCTTGCATGCGGGCCTTGCTGGCGGCAAGGCTGCGGTCGTGACACTGGCAGGGCGTTGGCAGCCGGTGTTCTGCCTGCTGCACACCAACCTTGTCGACTCGCTAAGCGCCTACCTCGCGTGCGGCGATCGCAAGGTTGCAAGCTGGCTCGAATCGGTGGATGCACGGGCGGTGGACTTCAGCGACGAAGCCCCCGCTTTCGCAAACCTCAATTCCCCCGAACTGCTCAGCCCCTGACACTCACTTGGGCGGTGGTGGCGGCGCGAGCATGTCTTTCGCGGCTTGCCCCAACGCTTCGTCCGGCTTCTTCTTGCCGTCCGCAATCTGCTTGAGCGCGAGCGTGAAGGAGGTCCAGAAGCGCCCCATCTCGGGGTTGGACGGCATCGGCCTGCCGAAGGTCACGCCATCCATCGAGATGCGAATCTTCTCGTCACTCATTAGCGACCAGAACAGCTTCTTGTTCAGCGGCACACCGATTGGCTTGTCGGCATTCACCGTTTTGAGGCCTTCCTCGGTCATCAAGAATTCCTCAATGAACTTCGTCGCCAGATCGCGGTTGGGCGAATCAGCCACGATCATCGCACCGAGCACGCCAACGAAGGGCCGCGCCGGCTTGCCCTGCAGCGTCGGTAGCGGCGCCACGCCAAAGTCGATGCCGGCCTTGCGCAAGGCATCCCAAGCCCAAGGGCCGTTGATCCACATGGCCTGCTTGCCGCTCGTCATCGCCTTCTCAGCGTCACCGTAGGGCAGGCCGCCCTTGGGCAAAACGCCTGCTGCGATGTAGTCGGCCAGCAACCGCCCGCCGGCCAGTGCACCCGGGTTCGCGACGCCAACATCGCCCGCGCTATAGCTGCCGCTGCTCTCGCGCTTGAATACGTAGCCACCGTTCGCCGCCATCAGCGGCCAGGTGAAATACGAGTTGGTGTAGTCCCAGCCGATCGCCTTCACTTCCTTGGCGGCGAGTTCCTTGTCGAGGGCGATGATTTCCTCGAAAGTCGCAGGCGGTTTGGGCACCAGCTTCTTGTTGTACAGCAGCATGATGGCCTCGGCACCGACCGGGTAGCCCCAGACCTTGCCGTTCACGGTGAAGGCATCCCAACCGACCGATACCAGTTCCTTGCGCAGCTTTTCGGATGGAGACACCTCGCTGATCAGGCCCTTGCCGATCCAGTCACCGATGCGGTCATGCGCCCACAGGAAGACGTCGGGCCCATTACCGCCCTTGGCGGTTTCCTCGAACTTCTTGGTCGGGTCCTCCGGGTGCTCGACCTTCGCGGTAACGCCGTACTTCTTGCCGAAGGCATCGGCGACCTGCTGCAGGCCGGTATAACCCTTGTCACCGTTGATCCAGATGAGCAGCTTGCCTTTTTCACCCGCCATCACGGGCGCCGCCAGCAGCAGGGCGACGAGGCAGGTAGTGATCTGTGCGCGCATGCCAGTGCCCTCAGTAGCGGTAGCGGGAAATCGCGCTGACCATCTTCTCGGCCAGCGCATTCAGATCGGAGGCGGACGACGCGGTATGCCGCGCGCTCGCGGTCGTCTCCTCGGTCATCGTGGCGATGCGTTCCACCTGCTGTGCGATCGAAGTGCTGGCGGCACTCTGCTCGCGGATCGCATCGGTGATGTCGCTCACCATCTCGACCGCCTGGTCCGACGACCCCCGGATCGTACGGATCGCCTCGCCTGCGGCAACCGCTTCGCTCGCGCCCTCCTTCACCGTCGCCACCGTGCGCTGCATCCGCTGCACCACCTGCTGCGCGCCGGACTGGATGCGCGCCACCATCTCGGTGATTTCGCTGGTGGACTTTGCCGTGCGCTCGGCCAGACCGCGCACCTCATCCGCCACCACGGCGAAGCCACGCCCCTGCTCCCCGGCGCGTGCCGCCTCGATCGCCGCGTTGAGCGCGAGCAGATTGGTCTGCTCCGCCACATCGCGGATCACGCCGACCACCGAAGAGATCCGCGCCGTCTCGCCCTGCAAGACATCGAGGCTCGCAGCGGTCTGGTCGACCTCATTGGCAATGGTGCCGAAGCGCTGAACCGTGGCGCCCACCACGGCCTCGCCGGAACCGGCGCTGCTGCTGGCATCTGCCGACAAGCTCGCGGCATCCTGCGCGCGCTCGGCGACATGGTTGATGCTGACAGTCACCTCTTCGACCGCAGCGGCCATCGCCGAGGCCGAATCCGCCTGCACACCGGCGCCATGGGCCAGTTGCTGCGAGGTTTTCTCCATGCCGCGGGCCGCTTCGCCGACTCGCGTGGCGCTCTGCGCCAGCTCTGCGAACGAGGCTTGCACCGACTCGACCATGGTGTTGAAGGCCGTCACCGTCTGGCCGATCTCGTCGCGCCCCCGCGAGGGAATGCGTCGCGTGAAATCGAGCGAACTGCCGATTTCCACCACGGTGTTACGCAGCGCCGTGAGCGGCCGCGTGATCGACGTGGCGAGCAGCCAGCCGAGAATCACAATGCCGACGACCGCCAACGCGATCAGCCCGGCCAACACGCCGAACGCCGTTTTGTAAGTCGCCGCGGAGGCCTCGCGGGTAAGGCTGACGCGGTCGGCCGCTTCCTTGGCCAAGGCACCGAGGATCTCGTTGCTGAGCACCGCGGCGTCTTCAATGAAGGGGCTGACCGCGAGCTCCATGGCCGCTTCAGTCTGGTTCTGGCGCGAGCGCGTCAATGCGGTTTCGCACACCAGCAGATAGGCCGCGACCGTTTTGCGGAATTCGGTCACCCGGGCGCGCGCAGCAGCGTCTTCAAGCCGGTTCTCGAAGCGCTGGATATCCTGCTCCAGCGCGGCGCCCTTGCTCTTGAGTTCGCTGTCGAGGGCTGCCTTACGTTGTAGATCCGGGTCGGCAATGTGCCGGAAGATCAGCGTACGCAACTCGTGGTAGCGGGCTTCGAAGCCCTTGACGGCCTCCAATGCCGGCACTTCCTGCTCGGTCACCTGGCGCACCGAGGCATTGAGGCGCCCGAGCTGTACCAAGCCGATTGCGCCCACCACCAGCAGCGCGAGAATGGCACCGCCGATCAGACTGGCGAGCCGGGTCGTGATGGTCATGTAGATCGCCCCAAAGAGTCGACACACCCGTGTCGCCGCGTCTGCGGCGGGCACTCAGCATCGTCGCAACTCTAGCGGTTACGGCAGTTGCAGGCGACGACTTGAGCACCGCCTGCCCAGGCCGGATTGCTGCTACACGTCGCCGATGAAATCGCGCTTGCCGATCGGCAGGCCGCAGTGGCGCAGCAGATCGTAGGCGGTGGTGTAGTGGAAGTAGAAGTTCGGCAGCGCGAAGTCGACGAGGTAGGTCGCACCGTCCATGCGCAAGGTGCGTTCGCGCAATGGGATCACAACGGTACGTGCGTCGGCACCAACGAAATCGGCCTGCGACAGCCCGCGCAGGAAACCCATGGTCTTGTTCACGCGGATGCGCAGATCCTCGAAAGTCTGCTCATCGTCTTCATATTTCGGCACTTCCACGCCGGCGAGCCGGGCGCCGGCGCCTTTGGCGAAATCGCAGGCGATCTGCACCTGACGTTTGAAGTCGAACATGTCCGGCGCGAGCCGCGCGCCGAGCAGATCCTGCGGGTCGATGGCATGTTCGGCACAATGGGCCAGCGCGCGATTGAGCAAGGCGTCGATATGCTCGAGATGGCGCTGGAAGGTGCCAACCGAGAGGCGATAGAGATCGATGGACATGTGTTCAGACTCCCCCTTGAATGTGGCCGGTCTTATTGCGAATCGTCGTCGCTGAGCGCACGCGGCAGGTCTTCAAGCTGCACCTGCTCGATCCGCGTGAAGTGCCCGGAGATCTTCTTGCTCGACGTGTGCACATCCTGCACGTCTTCGTGGGCCTGGCGAATATGCGTGGCGAGCTTCTGCATGCGTTCGTCGAAGCGCGTGAAGTCCTTCGCCAGTTTGCCCAGCGCATCCTTGATCACATGGATCTGCTTGCGCGTCTCGACATCCTTGAGTACCGCGCGCGCCGTGTTGAGCACCGCCATCAAGGTCGTTGGCGACACGATCCAGACCCGGCGCGCGAGCGCGAACTGAACCACCTCCGGGTGGTAAGCGTGGATCTCGGCGAACACCGCCTCGGCCGGCACGAACATCACGGCGCCATCGGAGGTTTCACCCGGAATGATGTACTTTGATGCAATCGCTTCGACATGGCGCTTAACGTCAGCCCGGAAGGCCGTCTGCGCGGCCTTGCGTTCGGTGTCGCTCACATCGGTGTCAAACATGCGATGGTAGTTCTCGAGCGGGAACTTGGCATCCACCGCAACGCGGCCCGTCGGCTCCGGCAGGTTCAGCACGCAATCGGCGCGCACGCCACTGGCAAGCTGAACCTGGAACGCGTAACCATCCGGCGGCAGCGCGTTCTTGACCAGCGCTTCAAGCTGGACTTCACCGAAGGCACCACGTGAGCGCTTGTCACCCAGCAACTCCTGCAGGCTGACGACGTTGGTGGTAAGGCCATCGATCTTCTTCTGCGCCTCGTCGATCGTTGCAAGCCGCGCCATCACGCTGGCGAAGGTTTCGTTGGTCTTCTTGAAGCCCTCATCGAGGCGCTGGTGCACCACGCCGGTGATCGCGTCGAGGCGCTCGCTCAAAACCCGCATCAGTGCCTCGTTGCTGGTCGCCATCTGCAACGACGCGGCCTTGAGGCCCTCCTGCAGCAACTCGCGATCGGCACGCGCCTGCTCCGCCACGCTCTTTAGCATGGCCTCGGTCAGTTGGCCGCGCAGTTGTTCGTGCCGGGTCGCGGTCACTTGTGTCAGTTCAGCCAGCCGTGTGGCGAGATCCTCGCGCTGCTGCGCGCCGCCCTGCTCCACGCTGCGCCGTGTGTCGGCCACCGCGTCAGCGGTCGCACGCAAGGCCTCGAAGATCTGCGCCCGCAACCGCTCAGCCGTGTCGGCCTGCGCGCTCGCCACCCGCTCGGCTTGGCGCTCCACGCCTGCAGCGAGATCCGTCTCGGTCAGCCGCAAGGCCTGCACCAGCGCGCTTTCAAGGCGCTGCACGCGCGCCTCGGCGTTCTGTTCGGCAGCGGCGAGCGCCGCGCGGGTCGTAATTGCCAGCCACGCCACGGCGGCAAGCGTCAGCAGGGCAGCCAACAAGGGCAGGAATTCAGTCATCAGCACTCCGGTTTCAAGCGCGAAAGTATAGCTGCCCGAACCGGCACCCCCATCGCCCACCCCGCGCAAACGCCTGCGACGCTAAAGCTCACAGCCCAAATCACCGTTAGCAGCACATGGCACCCGACGACACGACGCCCCCTGAAGCTGGCCGCCCCCGCCCGACCCGCGTTTGGCGTTGGGCAAGCGCGCTGGCGCAAGCGCTCATCGTTGTGGTGATCGGCGAAACCGGCGTGCAGCTGGAGCTCGCGCGTCAGGCGGAGGAACAGCGGGCGCTAGTGCTTGCGCACGTCGCGGGCGTGCGCGCACGCCTGGAGACCGAACTCAACTCGACCCTTTACCTGTCATCGGGGCTCGTTGCCTTTGCCAGCGCAAGGGCCGATCTGCTGGACGTTGCTCGGGTGAACGACCTTCTGTCGGCGCTCTACAAGACGGGCCGAAACGTCCGCAACATCGTGATCGCGCCGGACAACCGCGTGAAGTGGGTCTACCCGCTTGCTGGCAACGAGCGTGTGATCGGCCTTTACTACCCGGACAATCCGTAACAATGGCCGGCGGTCAAACGGGCAATCGAGCGCCGCGGCACCATCGTTGCGGGCCCGGTCGACCTCGTACAAGGCGGGCGCGGGCTGGTTTCTCGCACGCCGATCTTTCGTGCCGACGGACAGTACTGGGGGCTGTTGAGCTTAGTAATCGACTGGGACGGCCTTCAGCACACAGCAGGCCTCGTTGCCGATTCGCCCGACTACCAGCTTGCGATCCGGGGGCGCGATGTCGAGGGCTCGCATGGCGCGGTGTTCTTCGGCAGCGAGCACGTGTTCGCCACGCGGCCGGTGGCATCGCAGCTCGAACTCCCCGGTGGCAGCTGGACCATTGCGGCCATTCCGGCGAACGGCTGGTCGACGCCCTCTTTTCGAATTCATGCGCTGCGCTTGCTCTACGGCGTGATCGCCGCGCTGATCGGCTGGTTCGCCTATCGACTGATGCGCGAAAAGCATGAACGCGAAATCGCACGTGAAGCGCTTGCAAGCCTCAACAGCGAGCTGGAAACCCGCATCGACGCACGCACGGCCGAGCTGCGCAACGCCAACGACGAACTTGCGCGCCTGGTGCAAACCTTGCGCAAAACGCAAACCGATCTGGTGCGCAGCGAGAAACTCGCCGCGCTCGGTGCGCTGGTGGCCGGCATCGCTCACGAGCTGAATACGCCGGTCGGCAACAGCCTGCTTGCTGCCAGCACTTTGACGGAACAGCTACGCCAGCTGACCCGAATGGATGCCAGCCTGAAGCGATCGGAGTGGAATGCCGCGCTGGCGCACATGCAGGAGGCCAGCGACATCATCCAGCGCAGCCTCGGGCGCGCGAGCGAGTTGATCAGCAGCTTCAAGCAGGTGGCAACGGACCGCACCACGGCACAGCGACGCCGGTTCACCCTCGCCGGCGCAATCCATGACCTCGCCGTCACGCTGCAACCGAGTGTGCGCCGCGCGGGCGTTACCATCGAGGAAGATGCGATCGCCGACGTGAAGCTGGACAGCTACCCGGGCCCGCTCGATCAAGTGCTGATGAACCTGATCCAGAACGCGGTGCTGCACGCCTACCCAAGCGGCGGCCCCGGGCGCATCCGCTTGTCTGCCACCGTGGACGGCGGCTGGGTCTGCATCGTGGTGGAAGACTTCGGCGTCGGGATTCCGCCCGAAAACCTGTCCCGCGTTTTCGACCCGTTCTTCACGACGCGCCTCGGACAAGGCGGCACCGGGCTGGGATTGCATATCGTGCACAACATTGTCACCGGCACATTGGGCGGCGAGATCGATGTGCAGTCAGAGCCCGGCCGCGGAACGCGTTTTTCGCTCAGGCTGCCATTGCACGCGCCACTGCAAGCTGACGCAACGACCGATGACTGAGGCCGCGCGCAGATCAGGCAAGCGCGCGCAGGCTCGCCAGCGGCGGTGTGCGCAACACCCGACGGGTACCCGCCCAGCCAGCCAAGGTCACCATGATGACCGCCACGACAGCCGCCACCGCGAAGGCCCCCAGGCTCGGGGCATAGGCAAACTGGAATACCTGCGTCGCAAGTGCCCAGCCCACGCCAAGCGCCCCGCAGCAACCCAGCAGCGCCGCAATCAGACCAAGCGCCGCAAATTCTGCCAGCAAGGCCGAGCGCAACTGCCCGTCACGCGCGCCCAGCGTGCGCAGGATCGCCAACTCATGTGCTCGCTCGTCATGCGTCGCCTGCAAGGCCGCGGCCATGACGATCAGACCCGCGGCTAGGGCGAGGCCGAACACCAGCTTCACTGCACCGATCAGGGTGTCGGTGGTCTGCTGCATCTGCCCAAGTATCGCGCTCGTGTCGATGATCGTGAGATTGGGATAATCGCGCACCAGTGCCATCGTCAACGCCGCGTGCTGCGGCGGCAGATGGAAGCTCGTGATGTAGCTCGTGGGTTGCCCTGCCAACAAACCGGGCGAGCCGATCACGAAAAAGTTCACGCGCATCGAATCCCATTCCAACGCGCGCAAGCTGGTGACTGGCGCCTCAACCAGGGTGCCGGCAATATCGAATCGCAAACGATCGCCGAGTTTGAGCCCAAGTGTCTTGGCAATCCCTTGCTCGACCGAAAATTCTGCCTTCGTTGTGTCGCCATGCCAGGCGCCGGCGACGACCCGGTTGCCAAGTTGCATCCTGGCGCCGTGGCTGAGGTTGAACTCGCGCTCGGCAAGCCTTTGGGCGCGTCCGTCTTCGTACGCCGCCGGATCGACCCGATTGCCATTGATCTCCACGAGCCGCCCGCGAATCATTGGCATCAATTCCGGCGGCACGAGCCCGTCCTTCTCGAAGCGCTGACAGATGCCATCGAGCTGGTCCGGTTGGATGTTGATGATGAAGCGGTTCGGTGCATCGGGCGGCAGCTTGCGCCGCCATCCGTCGAGCAAGTCGCCGTGCCCGACCGACAGCAATAGCATCGCCGTTACGCCAAGCGCCAATGACACGGCTTGCACGGTTGCGCCAAGCGAGCGGCGGCCCAGCGAGGCGAGCCCGTATCGCCAGCCCCCGCCCGCAGCACCTGCCAGGCGGCGCGTGCGCGCAAACAGGGCAATCGTTACGCGCGCCGCGAACCCGTAAACAATCAGGGCAACGGCGAAACCGCCCGCCACCCAGGCGCCCAATCGCCAGTCACGCGCCACCCACAACATCAATGCAGTCAGGGCAAGGCCTGCGGCGAGCCAGGCAAGACCGCCACTCGTCTCGAAGCCTGCCCACTCCCGCCGCAGCACGCGCAGCGTCGACACACGCCCCAAGCGCAAGAGTTGCGGCATCGAGAAGCCAATCAGCAACACCAGGCTTGCCACCATGCCTTGCAGGGCAGGCCAGACAGATGGCAACGGCAGCTCCGCCGCAATCAGGCTACTCAGTGCAGCAGCGAGCAGCAGATGGGCCAGCAAACCCAGCACCGCTCCGAGTAAGGCAGCAAGGAGCCCGAGAAGCGTAAATTCGGCGAGGAACAAACTCAGCAGCGTCCGCTGCGTCGCGCCAAAGCAGCGCATGACGGCGCATCCGTCGACATGGCGGAGCACGAAGCGGCGCGTCGCAAGCCCTACCGCAACGGCCGACAGCACCACCGCCAGCAAGGCCGCAAAGGAGAGGAAACGGTGCGCCCGTTCGAGCATGTCGCGTAACTCGGGCCGTGCGTTGGCGATCGACTCGATCGATTCGCCACGCCCGAGTCGCGGCTTGCTCGCGCGCTCGAAGGCGGCCACCGCTGGCGCATCGCCCGCAACATGCAGCCGGTAGGTAACACGACTGCCCGGTTGCACGAGGCCACTCGCCGGCACATCGTCGAGGTTCATGATCAAGCGCGGCGCCAACGCGAAGAAGTTCGTGCCGCGGTCCGGTTCGTAGCTCAGGACTGCACCGACGCGCAGCTTCAGCAGCCCGACATTCACCGCATCGCCCACCCGCACCCCCAGCGCCGCGATGAGACGTTCATCCAGCCACGCCTCCCCCCGCGCCGGCCCGCCTTTCACCGATTGCTCGGGTGCATCAGGGCCTAACCGGGTACGCAGGCCGCCACGCAGTGGGTAATCAGCGTTCGCGGCCTTAACGCCGGCCAGCTGAGCCTGCTCAGCCGTGCTGACCATGCTTGAGAAAAGCCAGGTCTGCGCCTGTCGCAAGCCGCGCACACGCGCATCGGCGGAGAACGCTGGGGGCAATGGATGATCCGCCACCAGCAGCATGTCGCCGCCCAGCAATTGGTTCGCATCGCGATCCAGCGCACGACCGACCCGGTCGGTCAAGAACGCCACACTGGTCAAGCTAGCGACTGCAAGTACCAGCGCAATCAACAGCAAGTTCAGTTCGCCGGCACGCAGATCGCGTCGAAGCGCGTTCAAAGCCACCCTTAAAAATGCCATTGGTATTTCCAGCCGAGTAACTAGATTTGAGAAAGCCGCACGGCCATTAGGTTCCGGACATCGTGACGAAGATCACTCGTGCCGCCCCGTTTCACGGTTTTTAACAAGCCTTGTAGCGCGGGGTTTCTTTAGGCTACACAGCAGCAAGGCCAATGCCTTGCTGCGTATGCAGACACCGCCCCCCGCCTTGTGCGAACGGTGTCGGCAAGCGCAACACCAAACCGAGGAAATACATCATGCACAAAAAGATCGCCGTCGGGCTGCTTGCCTTGTCGGCCGGCGCTGCGGGCACAGCCGCAGCCGCACCGATCAGCAGCCTCATCGGCACCACCACCACCCCACAGGTCCAGATGGGCCCGGAGTGGTTCAGCCGTTTCGACGCATCGCTGATCACCACCAGCCAGTTCAACGCGCTCAAGACCAGCCCGGCCGCACCGCTCGGCCTGTTCGCAACATCCGAAAAGGTGCGTGTCACCTATGTCGGCACCGGCGCAGCGCGCGACTCCAACCTCTTCCTCGCCAGCGACGGCGGTGCATTCGACACCACCGCTTTCTGGAACCCGATCTACGCCAGCGGCGGCACCAACAACCTGAGCATCTACAACCCGGTCAATAGCTCGAACGAGCTGTTCCAGACCCGCGCCGGCTGTTCGTACCAGACCGCCAAGGCCGGCAACACCTGCCTTGCAACGCAGATCGGCATGTCGCGCGACATCACCGGCCTGACGGTCGGCAGCCAGCTGGTGTTCGGCCTGCAGACCCAACGCTTGGTCTACGACGGCATCAACCTGCCGAACGTCGAGTACTTCTTCACCGGCCCGGGCAGCACCAATGACGATCCGCGCGGATGGAACGATGACGCGATCCACGCCCGCGCATTCGCGCTGGATATCGGCGACGACCGCCTGCTGGTCGGTTTCGAAGACACCTGGCTGGGTGCCGGCACTCGAAGCGACCGCGATTTCAACGACATGGTCTTCATCTTCGAGGGCGTGGCGGTTGAACACCCGAATCCGGTACCGGCACCGTCCACGGCCGCACTGCTCGCCCTGGGCCTCGGCCTGATGGGCTGGCGCACGCGCGCGCAACTGCGTCGCTGATCGCCGCAATGTAGCATCGCGCATTGATCCGACCCGTATCAAGGCGCAAACGAAGCAATGTCGGGAGAATCCGCGCGATGGATGCCTCTGACAACGCCTCGCCCTTCGGCAAACGCCGCTACAACGCCTACAACGACTGGATCACCCGCACACACGGCGGCCGCGTTCAGAAAGTCTCGGTTTCCGCCGGATTCACCTGCCCCAACCGCGACGGCACCGTCGGCACCGGTGGCTGTACCTTCTGCAATAACGCAGGCTTCACCCCGGGCTATCTCGACGCACGCGCCGATATCCACGCGCAGATCGACACCGGCATCGGCTTCCTCGGTCGACGTTACCCCAACACACGCCGCTACCTCGCGTACTTCCAGACCTACAGCAACACCTACGGCGAACTCGAGCGCCTGAAGGCATGTTACGAAGCAGCACTGGCGCATCCGGCGATCAGCGGGCTGGCAATCGGCACGCGGCCCGACTGCCTCTCCGATGCAGTGCTCGACTACCTCGCTGAACTGGCAGGGCGAACCCAGATCGAACTAGAAATCGGCATCGAATCAACCTGTGACGCGGCGCTGAGCCGCGTGAATCGAGGTCACGATTTCGCCTGCAGCGCCGACGCGATCGAACGCGCAGCGGCACGCGGTCTGTTCATCACCGGCCATCTGATCCTTGGCCTGCCCGGCGAATCGCGCGAAGAGATGCTGGCCGGCGCGGCGCGGCTCTCGGCATTGCCGCTGCACGCGATCAAATTCCATCAACTGCAGCTGGTGCGTGGTACTGCGCTGGCGCGCGAATGGCAGAAAGATCCGGACGCAGTCCCGCTCTTCAACGAAAACGACTATCTGGCCACCCTGGCTGATTTCGTTGAGCGCCTGGCGCCGCGAATCCTGATCCAGCGACTCGGCAGTGAAGTACCGCCCCGCCTCAAGCTCGCGCCAAACTGGAACCTGCGCCTGTCGGAGCTGGCGCCACGGCTGGAAGCCGAGCTCTCCGAACGCGACAGTTTCCAGGGTACGCGCTATCGCGAAATGTGAATTCGCGCCAAAACCACAAAAACCGACAAGACGCTCCTGCCGGCCCCCCTTAGCTTAGCGCCCACACGCAGAAGCGCGCGCCCGCCTGCGGGCGGCAGCGACGCCAGGGAGGCTCGGGCTCATAAGCCCGAATCCACATCAATCAGGAGCAACAGACCCATGCGCAGCACCTTGTTCAAGCAGATCCCGATCGCCGTTGCACTCTCGCTCGCCCTCGGCGCCTGCGGTGGCGGAGGTGGCGGCGGCGACACAACCACGCCGACGACCCCCACCACCCCCACGACGCCTTCGGACGGCGCGATCACCATCTCCGCCGCCGCTGCCAGCACCGACAGCCGCCTCGCCTGCTTCAAGGGCACCGTCAGCACCGAGTGCGGGCTGCGCGTCTACCAGATCATGGTCGAGTCCTTCGTGGACGGCGATGCGAGCGCCAACTACAACTTTGGCTACGGCACCAGCCACCACAAGGGCGACCTGCAAGGCATCATCAACTCGCTCGACTACATCAAGAGCACCGGCTCGAACGCGATCTGGCTGACGCCGATATTCGAGTCGACGGCCAAACCGGGGCAGGATGTCTGGGCCAATCGTCTTGATGCGACTGGCTATTTCACCAGCGACTACTTCAAGATCGACCCCAAGTTCGGCACGCTCGCACAAGCCAAAAAGCTGGTCGATGAAGCGCACAAACGCGGCCTCTACGTCTTCTTCGATGGCGTCTTCGGCCACCACAAGGACAATCTGGCCCAGTCGCCAACCGGGAAACTCCCCGCCACCACGACGACCTGTACCAGCGACAATGGCACTTACAAAGCAGGTACCAACCAGCTTTGCGACGATTACACAAAACCCGAGACGCTTGCGTTCTACAAGGAAGTCGCAACTTACTGGGTTACGCAACTCGGTATCGACGGCTGGCGCCTTGATCAAGCCTACCAAGTCCCGGTCTCGGCTTGGCAGGAACTCAAGAGCGCTGTTGCCACCGCGTCGCAAGCGGTGACTTACAGCAATGGATCGAGCGTCATACATCCGCTTGGCTACATGGTGGCGGAGGTCTGGAGCGGCGAAAGCACGATCACGGCCAAAGCCTACGGCAGCAGCAACAGCCCCGCGCTCAGTTCTGCATTCGACTTCCCCAGCCGCTATCGCGTCGTGCAAACGCTGGCTGTTGAAGAAAGCGGCACGGGCAAGAAGCCGGCAAGTACGCTGAAGGAGGTCTACGCGACGGTTCAGGCCGCCTACCCTGCCCACGCCATGCCGAACCTGATGCTGACCAACCACGATCTGGTCCGCTTCGGTGATCTGCTGCAGCGTGGTGGCATCGCGCAGCCCTCGGACGACGCCTACTGGAATCGTCACAAGCTGGCCTTCTCGTTCATGGCCGCCTACAGCGGTCCGATCACGCTGTATTACGGCGACGAGATCGGCCAGGAAGTCGCCAATTTCGCAGCCAGGGTCACCAACAACTGTGCAGAACAGGGGCTCTGCGACGATCACGTCAGCCGCGACAGCGCGCTGATCGACGGCGTGGCAACCACGGTCGGCGGCGCGGTCGGCGCGCTCAGCGCACGCCAGAGCGATCTGAAGAACTACGTCGCTCAACTGTGGGCGCTGCGCGACAGCAACCCGGCGCTCGCCTTCGGTTCGCGCACGCACATCTACGCTGACAACACGCTGTATATCGATCGTAAGGATGCCGGCGCCAACCGCGTGCTGGTGATCCTCAATACCGGCAGCAGCGAAGCAACGATCAAACTCGATAGCAAGGCCATCAGTGGCGTCACGACCGATCTAAGCGATCTGCTCGCAAGCAGCACGATCAGCGCTGCCGACGGGATCTACACGATCAAGGTGCCGGCGCTCAGCGCCCGCTTCCTTAAGTTCTGATCAGGCACGACACCCAGCAAAAGGGCCGGAGCAATCCGGCCCTTTTTCGTTCACCCAGCTTCTATTTAGACCTGTAACGCGAGATGCCTGCGCTCCCAAGCGCCGACCTCGCCCATGAAGGCATCGAACTCGGTCTGTTTGACACCGCAGTAGGCGCGTACGAATCCCGCACCCAGCATGTCGGCAGCCGGTGCACTGTCACGCAACTGCTGCAGCGCCGCCTCCATGCCCAAGGGTAGTTCGCGCGGGAAGGCGTAGCCAGAACGCGCGCCGATCGAATCGCGCCTCGCCAGGCTCTCTTCCATGCCGCGCAAGCCGCACGCCAAGGACGCGGCAATCACGAGGTATGGATTCGCGTCGCTGCCAGCGAGCCGGTTCTCCACCCGCCGCCCAACCGGCGGCGCGCTCGGCACACGCAAGGCCACGGTGCGGTTGTCTTCCGCCCATTCCAGGTTAACCGGCGCCTGGGAACCGTTGACGTAACGCCGCCAAGAATTGATGAAGGGCGCGAACACCAACATCAGATCCGGCATGTAGCGCTGCAAGCCGCCCATGAAGGCGCGGAACGCATCGCTATCACTGCCGTCAGCCGTCGCGAAGATGTTGTTTCCCGCCGCATCCACCACGCTCTGATGCAGATGCATCGAGCTCCCGGGTTGTCCGGCGACCGGCTTGGCCATGAACACGGCGAGCAGGCCATGCCTCGCGGCGATTTCGCGCAGCGCCATCTTGAAGTAGATCACCTGGTCCGCCAGATCCATCGGATCGCCATGCAGCAAGTTGATCTCGTACTGCGATGCGCCCACCTCATGCAGCCAGGTGTCCGTGCGCACCCCCAAACCATCCAGCGTCGCCGCGAGTTCGTCCCAGAATGCCGCATGCTCATTCGCCGCATCCAGGCTGTAGCCCGCGGGTGTTTGTTCCACCACGCCACCGCGGCCACGTGGCGCCTCGAACCCGTGCTCGATTCGATCGTTACGATCGAAGAGGTAAAACTCGATCTCCGGTGCGACTACCGCCTGCAACCCGCGCTGCCGGTAAGCATCGAGTACCCGACGCAATACCGCACGGGCCGCGAAGTCCGACGCACGCCCGTCGCCGTGCACCGCGTCGTGAATGGCAATCGCACGGTTCGGGCGCCACGGCAGCACGCGCAAGCTGCGCGGGTCGGCAATCAGCCGGATATCCTGATCCGCGTCACCGGTGATGTCGTCGTCCGGGTAGTTACCGTCGATCGTATGCAAACCGATCGCCTCGGCAATCCGCAACTCCGCGCCATTCTTGAAGTCGCGCAACGGCCGGATCTTGCCGCGCGGCACCGCATTCACATCAGGGAACATGCAGGCGACGTCGCGCACCGCGGCGAGATCGATCGTTCGGGTCTGATAGGACATGGCGGCTTCGTCGTCCGTGGCGCGACAATGAAAACCGAATAGCGTACCCGCCAATCAGCCTTACCGCGAGAGCCATTTGGGCGCGCGCGCCCACACCACCTGCCCCGCTCAAGTCCCAATACAAAGAAAAACGGCCGGGATATCCCGGCCGTCTCTGGCAATCGAAACGCGATCAGTCGAACTTGCGACGCGGGCGCTCGGCACCGAAGGGCTTGCTGTCACCCCAGGACTTGCGCGGCGCGTCCGGACGACGGTCGCCAAAACCGCGATCGCCGCTCGGGCGGGCGTTGCGCTGCGGGCGGTCACCGTAAGGTGCGGCGTCGCGTGCCGGGCGGTCGCCATAGCTACGCGGCGCATCGTCGCGGCCGAAAGATTCACGCTTCGGATAGCGGTCGCCATTACTGAAGCCTTCGCGGCTGGCCGGGCGTTCGCTGTTGCCGAAGCTTTCGCCACGCGGGGCACGGTCGCCAAAGCTACGCGGTTCGCTCGCGAACGGGCGACGATCGCCAAAGCTGCGCTCGCCTTGCGGACGGCGATCACCAAAACTGCGTTCGCCCTGCGGACGACGGTCGCCGAAATTGCGATCGCCAAACGGGCGGCCTTCGCGACGCTCGCCTTGCGGGCGACGCTCGTCCCACTTGCGCGGCGCCGGGCGACGACCATCACCACGGGCGCCCGGCTTGAACTCGGCCACCATGCCTTCGACTTCGGTGATCTTCACCGGGCGACCGATGAAGCGCTCGATGCCGCGAAGCGCGCCCACATCGTCGCGACCAACGAAGGACACCGCGGTACCGGTGGCGCCGGCGCGGCCAGTACGGCCGATACGGTGCACATAGTCTTCGGCGAACTTCGGCAGATCGAAGTTGAATACATGCGTGATCGCCGGCACGTCGATGCCGCGCGCGGCAACGTCGGTGGCCACCAGCACGCGCACTTCACCGCGGCGAAGCTGGTTGAGCATGCGAGTACGCTGGCGCTGCTGCAGGTCACCATGCAGCGCGGCGGTGGCGTGACCCTCCGCGTCCAGCGCGGCGGCGAGTTCGTCGGCGCTGCGCTTGGTCGACGTGAACACGACTGCCTGGCCGCTCGCTTCGCCGTTGAGCCAGTGGCTCAGCAGGCGGCGCTTGTGGCCGAAGTTGTCGACGAAAACGATATGCTGGTCGATCGCGTCGGTGCGCGCGACTTCGGCCTTCACTTCGATCGTCTGCGGATTCTTTTGCAGTTGCGACGAGAGCGACATCACGGTGCGCGACATCGTGGCTGTGAAGCACACCGTCTGGCGATCGGCCGGCAGCTTGGCGGCAATCGCCATCACGTCGTCAGAGAAGCCCATGTCGAGCATGCGGTCGGCTTCGTCGAGCACGAACACTTCGATACGCGAGAAGTCCAGACGGCCCGATTGCATCTGGTCCATCAGGCGACCCGGCGTCGCGACGAGGATCTCGTGCGGCGTCGAGATGGCGCGGTTCTGTTCGCGGTACGACTCGCCACCAGTGACGCAGATCGTCTTGACACGATTGAGCTGGCGCGAAAACTGTTTGGCGGCGTTGGCAACCTGTTGCGCCAATTCGCGGGTCGGCGTCAGCACGAGAACGCGCGGACCGATGCTCTTGGTCTTGGGCGGTTGTGCGAGACGAGCAAGGGCGGGGAGCAGGAAGGCGGCGGTTTTGCCGGTTCCGGTCGGCGCGGACGCAATCAGGTCAGCGCCTTGCAGCAGCATCGGGATTGCTTGCTGCTGCACGGGTGTCGGTTGAGTCAGGCCTTGCGAGGCAAGGGTGGACTCGATGGTTTGGCCAAGGCCAAGGTCGGCGAAGCCGATATCGGACATTCAATTCTCCAGTTCGGGCAAACAAAAGCCGCCTCGGCGCATGAATCGAACATTCGATTCAGTGGCGCAGAGCCAATGAGGGCTTGCTTGGGAGCAACCCGGGATGGCGCATCGCAATAAACATCGATGCCAACCGGGTATGTCGAACGGGGAAGTCCGGAAACGACGGGAAGCTGGAAATCGATGCGTGCCGGAACTGAAACCAACCGGCAGCCGAGACGAGAGGCCGGATTATGCCACGATGACCAGGAAACACCAGCTTTATTTTGCGGCGCAGCGCGCCAGCCCTTCAGCTGCCGCGCAAACGCCCGCTCTGACCGGCGCGTAACCCGCGGATGCTCGGGCCTTCGAGTTCGCGTTCGCCGCGCATGAAAACATTGTCGCGCACCATCGCAAAACCGAGTGCGGTGGCCAGACTAGTCATCGGCAGGTTGGACGCCAGGCAACACAGGCGCACGCGTCGCGCGCCCTGCGCTGCGAGCATCCGCAGCATCCGCTCGCCAAGTCGGCGCGCGAAACCGTTACGCTGCGCCCGCGGCAGCACCGAGAAACTCAACTCCCAGGCGCCATCCCACTCGGGTGCAGCCTGGGCCAGCGCGACAAGATCGCCATCCGGTGAAACCATGCCGCAGAAGATATCGCTTGCGAAATCGAGGTCTTCGGCAAATCGTTGCAGGGTGGCGTCAGGCAGGATGTGTCCGAAACGCTTGTAGCGCGCGCCGGCTGGAAGTGACAGCCAATGCCTTGCGATCGCTTCGACATCGGCGCCCGAGAGGCGTCGCAGTTCCCATTCCCTGCGCGGAGGCGTTTGGCTCGGCCAGCTCATGATGCTGTGCATCATCCACCAAAACGCCGGACGCGGCCACCTTGACGCGGCTTTGCGCTGACGCGGATCAGGAGCCAATGCAACACTGTCGCCCTGGCGATCACTGCGTCGGCCGGAAAGCCCTAATCTCGCCCGCACAAAAGCCAACACCCACGGAGCCAAGCCCATGCAGACAAGCACCGCCAACGGTTCAATGCGCGAAGTCGATCGTCTGCTCTCGCACTACGGCGAGAGCCACCGCAACCCGACCAACGAGAAGATCCACTTGGTCTGCATTCCGCTGATTCTGGCGAGCCTCGTTGGTCTGATGTGGGCCGCGAGCGCTTGGCTCGCGCTGGGCTTCATTGCGGCAAGCCTCGTCTACTACGCGCGGCTGTCACCGGCCTTCCTGATCGCGATGAGCCTGGTCAGCGTCATCGTGCTTGGCATCGTGTCGGCGTTGGGCGAACAGCGACTGCTGATATCACTCGCAGTGTTTGTCGTGGCGTGGATCGGCCAGTTCGTGGGTCACCGCATCGAGGGCAAGAAGCCGTCATTCTTCGAGGATCTGCGCTACCTTTGGGTGGGCCCGCTGTTCTGTCTGAGCTTTGCGTTCCGCGCGCTCGGCTTGCGCTGGTAACGCTTGATCCACAGAAAATGTGTGTGGTCCTGTGGATAAACACTGTGGGGGTGCGCCAAGCCATTGAAGCAAATGCGATTTGGCGTTCTGCTCAAGAATGAGGCAGACGATCAGGCCGGCGCCGCCTCACAGGATATCTGCGCCAACCATTCGTCATAGTCGCTTGCGTTCCAGCGGGCACCTTCGGCCAGTGCGGCGCTGGCCGACATGCCGGTAAGTATCGCCGCGACCGGGCAGCCTGCCGCAACACCAGCCTGAATGCCAAGGCGCGAATCCTCGTGCACCAGGGCTTCACCCGGAGCAATGCCGAGTCGAACGCAGGCTTCGATGAACGGGTCGGGATGCGGCTTGCCGCGCTCGACATCTTCTGCACCCAGCGTCAGCTTGAAGACGCCCTCCAACCCAAGTTCGGACAGCGTGAAATCGATATTGATGCGCGGCGCATTGGTCACCAGCGCAGCCGCAATTCCTCGCGCCGATAGCCAGGACAGATAGGCGGCGAGGCCGGGCAAGCAGGTCATGCGCCCGCGCGCGAGCGCATGAAAACGCAGCTCCTTATCGTCGTGCAGGCGCTGCGCTTCCTCACCGGCGACATCGCGACCGAGCACCGCACGCACCACGTCAAGGGTGCGACCCGGAACCAACCTCGGATCGCCGGGCGCAAGCCCCCCGCCGGTATGCTCACGCGCAAAAGCGTCCCATGCCGCGTCATGCAGCGCGGTGCTGTCGGTAATCGTGCCGTCCATGTCGAACAGCACTGCTTTGAAGGGGAAGTGCATCGCTTCTCCGCTCATGTCGCAATCTGCCAACGTACCGCGCTTGCGCGATCGTCTGCCAGCTGGGCGAGCAAAGCCTCGCGAGAAAGCCCGGCGTCGTGCCAGAAGAACGCATCGAGCGCCTTGAGCGCCACGAAATGTTCGCTGACTGCTTCGATCAACCAATCGGTACGCGCCAGCGTGCGACGAGTGCAGGTCTGCCCGCGCAGATCGTCATCCAGATCCAGGCGATGTGAACGCCAGCCTTCAGCCAGGTAAAGCGCGGCCGGGTCTTCGCGCAGCGCGCGTGTCCACCGCGCGATGATGGCAGTGAACAAGCCGATTACCGTGTGCGTTGCGCCCATGGCGCGAAGACCACTGACGAGCCTTTCGTAGGCCGCAAGCGCAATCTGCTTTTCAAGCACGAAATCCTTCAAGGCGGCACCCTGCCCCGCCGCCTTTTCGCGCTCCAGCAGCACCGCAAAGTAGTTGCGCGTCTCGAAGCGCTCGGCGGGGTGGAACAGCAGTGCGTCAAGACCGTTGGAATTGAAATCCACCCGCGGATCGAAGCGATACATGTAGCCAAAGTCGAACATCCAGAGTCGCGAGCCGTCGTCGACCACGTTTCCGGGCGACACATCCCACTCGAAGAAGCCGCGTAGGTAGAGATCGACAAGCAGATCGAACAGGCTCGACAGCGTCCGCTCGTCCCAGCGCCGTGCGATCTCGCCGTCAATCCACGGCGACACGATCAGGCCTTTGCGGAACGAGGCATAGCGCGTCCGCACCACTCCGGGCGGACAGTCGTCCCCCAAGGCTTCGAGCTCGCAGCGGCGCTGCACCTCGTTCAGAAACGAAGTCTGGCCGTCCGGGTTCTGGACCAGGCTGGCGCTGCGGGCGCGCTTGATGTTCCAGTCGCCGGTCGGGGTGCGCAGTCGATACACGAAACCCGTCAGGCCGCCGGTATGCGCTTCGACGACATCCGGGTGGGTCTCGTCGAGGGTAAGCAGCTGCTCGATCGGCATCGGCAGCGCGCCGGCATCCCCCAGACCAATCTCTTCGCCGCTCGCTGCAAACGCCAGTTGGGCGGCTTGGCGGGCTTCATCACGGGTCATCTGCGTACTCCTGATTGTTTCGCTGTTTTGCTGTGGTGACCATGCTCCGCTTGCGCTGAAACGAAGTCGTCAAACCCTGAGGTTGATTGTCGCGGTACGATGCTCGGATGCAGATGGACACCCTCCACCCACCCGCACCATTCCAACCCGACATGCCACGTCCGCGCGTTGCTGCAGCCCTTCAGGCTGCGCTGCAGCGCCCCTTGGTGACCATGCTGGCGCCCGGCGGTTACGGCAAGACTTGCGCTCTGCGCAGCCTCTGGAACGACTGGAAAGGCGCGCGCGCCTGGATTGGCTGCAAACGCGACAGAGCCGGGCTGAACAAGACGCTGGATCGTGCGATCAAAGCGGTCGGCGACGAAGGTCTGTTGATCATCGACGGCATCGAGCAACTCGACACAACCGGCGCCGAAACACTTGCCGCATCGGTCGACACCCTCCCGCGCGGCGTTAAGCTGATTCTTTCCGGCCGCAACGCGGGCTCGTTGCCGGTGTCGCTATGGCGCTCACAAGGCCGACTGTCGGCGCTCAACGCCCATCACCTCGCGCTATCGCCGGACGAATGGCGCAACGCCGGGCTGGAAGACGACGCGGAAACCTGGGCAGGCTGGTGGGGCGCGAGACAGGCCACCGTGCATCCAGACGCCGCCTGGGACGAAGAACTGGCGCACTGGCTCGATCTGGCCTGGCTGAATGAACTGAGTGACGCGCAGATCGCTGCACTGGGCCGCGCGGCGCTGCTGCCGGAGTCACGCCCCGAGTGGCTGATGGCGCTGGGTATCGGCGCCAAGTCACAAGCCGATGCCGCAATGCTGCAGGTCGCAACGCTCGCCGGCCCGCTGTGCAACGCCGGCGGTGGTGTGCGGCTCGCATCGCGTTTCCGCCCCTACATCGTCGCCGCATGGCGCGCACGCGACCCGGAGGCTTGGCGCGCTGCACTCGATAACGGCTGTGCCGCCCTGCTCGCGCGCGGCGAGCACGCGCCGGCTGCGATGCTCGCGCTGGACGCAGGCGACACGGCGCTGTGTCTTGGCGTGATCGAGTCGGCCGGCTGGCGCATGCTGTTTGATCGCAATCGCAGCCTGCTGCGCACGCTGCTCGACGCGACCGCCACCGAAACCGGGCACGTGCCGCGTGCGCTACTCGATGCCGCCTGGAAGGTAGAAGTCGCCAAACTGCCGCACGAAGCGGACGCCCAGGTCAGCCGCCTTTGCGAACACCCGGACCCGGCCATCGCCGCACCGGCGCGCGCGCTCGCGGCATCCATCTCGTTTCAGTACGACGGCTTTTCATGCGCAGCGGGCCATGCTGATGCGGCGTTGAAAGCCCTGCACGAAGACCTCCACCCCAGCTTCGCATTGGCAGAGCATGTCGCCGCAGGTTGCGCGCTGGCGCTGGGTGATCTTGAGCATGCCCAGCGCGCACTGACCCATATGCAGGCCTGCGCCGACCGTGATCGGCTCGACTGGCTGCAGTTCGAAGCTTTGCATCGTCGCGCCGCGCTGATGCTCGAACGCGGCGATCTCGACACCGCCATGCGCTGGTCGATAGAACGGCGTAAGCGGGTACGCATCGCTGGGCTTGAATCAGCCGCTGCACTGGACCCCAGCGTGCGGCTGGAAGCGACGATCCATCTGCGCCGCCTCGATACCACTTCCGCCCGCCGTCTCTTGCAAGCCGGCACCGATGCAGCCTGCACCTACGGCGAATACTGGAGTTTCACCTACGGCACGCTGCAGACGATCAGCTCGCTGATCGAAGGGCGTGCCCACGAAGCAGACGATGGCGTAACGTGGTTGGAAGGGCAGCTTGCCGAGCGCTTTCTGTGCCTGAAATGGCGCGCCGAAGCGCTCTTGCCGCGGATCTGGCTGCGGGCGCGCGAAGCCAATCGCGAAGGCCTGCTTGAGATCGCCGCACGCGCGGAAGCTGAATCCTGGCCCGATTGCCTCTATCGCGATCGGCGCGATCTGCTGTGCGCCGCGGCACGCATGCTTGCGGGTGAGGCGCCCGACACCGACGCCCTCGCCGCCCGCGTCAACCGCCTTGAACAAGGTGGTGCGGCGGATCTGGCAACGCTCGGCCGCCGCTTGCTGGCGCTACACACGGTCGACAGTGCCGCTTTGCTGCATGAAGTTCGACATGCAGCCGCGCACAACGACCGCCTGGACTGGCTCTGGCTCGCCCCGCGCGCCCTGGGGCCGCTCGAAGCATTGCTGGGCGACACCTCCCTTGCTGGCGATACGGTGACGCGGAATTTCCTGCGTGAACTCGTGCAACGTCTGCTTGAACGGCGGCGTGACAACAAGCCCGTCGAAGCGGACGACGCCGCCGCCGAGAGCCCGCCGCCTGCCGGGCTCACGGCCAAGGAATGGCAGATCCTGCAGTTGATCGGCGAACAGCTCACCAACGAGCAGATCGCCACGCGGCTGCATGTGTCGCTCGCAACGGTGAAGACGCACATCAACCACATCTACTCCAAGCTCGGCATTCGCACGCGGACCGAAGCAGTGCATCGCGCGCGAACGCTCTAGCAGCCGCCTCGGGTAGCCACGCCCGCAGCTGCGCGCTAGCATCATCGATATGACAGGCGAAGCGGCGCGCGGTCTCCGGCGGCGCGGATCGGGAGGAAGCATGGCTGGCGCACGCACACCAGGCCCCACGGGCATCGGCAACACCAGTCCGCTCGAGGACGACGGAACGCTGGCACTGATGGAAACACCTGTGCCAGGGCCTGCCACCCCGCCCGCCGAAGCCGCACCGGCAACGAGTGCGCCGGGCGACACGTCGACAGCGAGCACGCGGGTCAAGGTCGACGACATGATCAAGCATCTCGACGCACACGCCCACGCCACCAGCCAGGGACAATGCGCGAAATACGTGCGACTCGCGATCGAAGCCGGCGGTATTACGATCGCGCCGCCACGCCCGGTATACGCCAAGGACTATGGTCCCAAGCTCGCCTCGCTCGGGTTCAGCAAGATCGACACCGCGGACTACACCCCCCAGAAGGGCGACGTGGTCGTGATACAGCCGCCCAAGGGGCAAACCGCTGGTCACATCCAGATCTACAACGGCACGACCTGGGTGTCCGACTTCGTGCAAGGCAGCGGCATCTACCCCGGCCCGGCATACCGCAAGGAAAAGGTTGGGTATGAAATCTATCGCCCGTAAAGCGCTGCGCTGCGCCGCGCTGGCGTGCCTGCTCAGCGGCGTGCCCGCGCTGGCGGACAGCGGCACGGTTGCGATGACCGATCCGTTGTTCGGTTTGTCCTTCGACCCGGCGGCCGTGCGTTTCCCGACCTGGCAGGACAGCCAGGTCACGCGGCGTGAGCTGGGCAGCAGCCGCAAATGGGTATTCGGCTGCGCTCAGTCCGGTGACGCCAGTACTTGTGTGATCGCCGGCATGCGTTCGGTGCAGAGCGACGGGGGCGGAAAAGCCGTGAGCGAACCGGATTTTGGCGCTGTCGTGTATCGCCGCGGCACGATGCAACAGGTGCTGGGTACGCCCGATCGCATGTTCGACGCGAAGCCCATCGTATCCGAGCGCGTGCGCAAGGCGCTGCTTGCCGACGCCGTGGCGCGCTACACCCGCGCGTTCGGCGGAAAAGAAAAACTGCAGGCCGAGATCACCGCGCAGCAGCTGACGCGCGACGCGCTGCAAGCCGCTGCGGTCGAAGCGCTGGAGGCGGGCGGCTTGTCAGTGCCCGCCGAGTCGACGCCTTAAAACCCGATCGAAAGCAGCGCTGCCGCCGCAAGCACGGTTGCTGCCGCCGGCACACCATAGCAGACCGCACGCGCAACACCACCGGCATGAATGCCGAAGTCGTGCAGGCTGTGGAAGATGCGATGGCCGGCGTGCCACAGGAACAGCGACACCACGAGGAACAGGAAGCCCTTGCCCAACCAATGCCGGGCAAGCGCGTGGGCGTGCTCATAACGCAGCGCGTCGGGTGCGAACATCACACCCAGTGGTACCGCTAGGCCGGTGACGATAACCAGCGCGGGGCCGATCAGCGCAGAGAACATGCCCCCTGCCCCGAACAGCAGCCAGAAGATGGGTTCATTGCTGCGCTTGGTCATTGCAGGACTCCCCAGGCAAGCCCGATTACCAACGCACTCGCGATCATCGCGGCCAGCAAACCGCCACCGGTAATCGCGCCTGCGGACAGGCGTTTGCCCCCCAACACAACCGGCGGCAAGGTCTTGGGCATGATCTTGAACCAGGTGTAGCTGTGGTAACACATCGCCAGCAGCATCACGCCATGCGCGAAGATCGACCACGGGCTACGCAACACAGCGAGCCACAGGTTCCATGCCGCTTCGCCTTGCACAAGGCACAACAACCCGCTCAGCAACACCAACGCATAGGCCGCCACAAAGCAGGCCGTCGCCTCATGGATGACGTATTCAACGAAGTACGGATTCTTGCGCCACCACCCCTGCATCGGGCGCTTGTATGGGCGTCGGGCCGTCATTCGCAGTCTCCCTTTGCCTTGGGTCGCACGAAGCGCAGGAAGTAGTCCTGCGCCACTTTGGTCTTGTTCACGTTGACCGCGTTGGCCGGATCAACGCCCTTCGGGCATACCTCGGAGCAGTAGCCGACTGCCGTGCAGTTGAATACGCCCTCGTGGCCGTGGATCTCCTGCATCCGTTCGGCCTCTGCACCATCGCGCGAATCGGCGTTATAGCGATGCAGCAAGGCGATGATGCCGGGGCCGAGGAACTTGTCGTTCAGGCCGTACTGCGGGCACGCCGCATAGCAAAGCATGCAGTTGATGCACGAGGAGAACTGCTCGTAGACGTCCAACTCAGCTGGCGTCTGGATGTACTCGCCCTGCTCCAGCGTGCGCGCCTCTTTCGGGATGATCCAGGGCTTGATGCGCTGAAGCTTCTCGATGAAGTCGTCGGCGACGATGACCAGATCGCGTTCGATCGGAAAATGCGCCAGCGCCTCGATCCGCACGCGGTTCGGGTAGTAGTCGCGCAAGAAGGTCTTGCATGCGAGCTTGGGCACGCCATCAACCATCATCCCGCAACTGCCGCAGATCGCCATGCGGCACGACCAGCGGTAACTGAGCGTACCGTCGAGCCAGTCCTTGATGTACTGGACGCCTTGCAGCACCGACATGTCGTCGGTAAAGGGTACCTTGAAGACCTGTGGCACCGGCTTCTCGTCCTGCTCGGGGCGATAGCGCATCACCTCGATCTCGATAATCTTTTCCTGTTCAGACACCGGCGGCACTCCTTTCCTGCTCGACGCGCTCACCTTCGGCGCCGTAGGCACGTACGCCGGGCGGCAGGTGTGTGATCTTCACCGGCCCATACTCGATGCGCGGCGCCTCGCGCCCGGCATAGACGGCCAACGAATGCGCAAGGAAATTCAGGTCGTCGCGCACTTCAAACCCGTCGAGACGCTGGTGTGCGCCGCGCGACTCGCGTCGCGCCAGCGCCGAATGCGCGATCGCCTGAGCAACCTCGAGTTGATAGCCCAACTCGATGGCAAGCAGCCATTCGGAGTTCCACACGCGGGATCGGTCATCGAGCTTCACGCGCCGGAAACGCTCGCGCAGTTCGGCGAGCTTGTCGCACGTCGCCTGCATCTCATCTCCGAGTCGATAGATGCCGCAGCCCTGCTCCATCGTCTGCGCCATCTCGGTTCGCAGCGTGGCGATGCGTTCGCTTCCCTCAGTGTCGATCACCGCGCGCACGCGACTTTCAATGTCCGACGCCTGCTCGGCGAGGTGGTTGCGCCGCAGGGGCGCCGAATCTTGCGCGAATCGCGCTGCTGACTCGCCCGCCACCTTGCCGAAAACGCACAGCTCAGCCAGCGAGTTCGACCCAAGCCGGTTGGCACCATGAATGCCAACGCTCGAACACTCTCCGGCCGCGAACAGCCCGCGCAAGGGCGCAGCACAGTTGCCATCGACCAGAATGCCACCCATCGTGTAATGCACCGCGGGCCGCACCGGGATTGGCGCCTTCGCAGGGTCGATGCCGAGGAACTCTTCGGCCAACTCGCAGATCTGCGGCAGGCGCTCGCGCAGCTTCTTTTCGCCCAGGTGGCGCAAATCCAGATTCACGACGGAGCCGTGCGGCCCATCGATCGTTCGCCCCTTGCGCTCCTCATGCCAGAAGGCCTGTGAGAGTCTGTCGCGCGGCCCCAATTCCATCGCCTTCTTGCGCGGCCACGGGTCGGCTGGGCCAAGCCCGTAGTCCTGCAGGTAACGGTAGCCATCGCGGTTGGTTAGAATCCCGCCTTCTCCGCGACAGCCTTCGGTGAACAACAGGCCGGTACCTGGCATGCAGGTCGGGTGGTATTGCATGAACTCCATGTCGCGCAGCGGCACGCCGTGACGATATGCGAGCGCCATGCCATCCCCAGTGACGATGCCGCCGTTGGTGTTCTGACGGAACACACGGCCGGCACCACCAGTTGCCAGCACGACTGACGGCGCCTGAATCTGCACCAGCTCGCCGCTCGCAATCTGGATCGCGACCACGCCCCCGCAACGCCCCTCATCAACCAACAGATCGGCGCAGAAGTACTCGTCGAAACGCTTGATCGACGGGTATTTCATCGACGTCTGGAACAGCGTGTGCAGCATGTGGAAGCCGGTCTTGTCGGCGGCGAACCAAGTGCGCTCAATCTTCATGCCGCCAAAGGCACGCACGTTGATATGGCCGTCATCCTTGCGGCTCCAAGGGCAGCCCCAGTGCTCCATCTGCACCATCTCTTCGGCGCAATGCGCGACGAAGTAGTCCACGACATCCTGCTCGCAGAGCCAGTCACCACCGGCAACGGTGTCGTGGAAATGGTGTTCGAGACTGTCGTGCGCCTGGACCACGGCGGCAGAGCCGCCTTCGGCCGCCACGGTGTGGCTGCGCATCGGATAGACCTTGGAGACCAGCGCGACCCGCAGACGCGGATCGAATTCGGCGACCGCGATAGCGGCCCGCAAACCGGCGCCGCCGGCACCGACGATGACGACGTCGGCCTGATAAGTCTGCATGCCCAGCCCTTTCCTGTGGCGTCGCAGGTGGGCACCGAAATACTCACCGGCGGCAGGGAGCCCCAGTGTGCGCGCCGTCGCAGCGCAATCTTTTCGTCTGGATCAAATGCGGGAGCCACGCACCGGCCCCCGCATCGATCCAGAGCTCATGCCTTGGGCCAGAGAATCATCTGCGTGCAGCGGAAGAGTGCGATCTTGCTACCGTCGGCACGGCGCACTTCGGCATCCCAGACCTGCGTGGTGCGGCCAAGGTGCACCGCACGCGCTTCGCACAACACCTCGCCCTCCTTCGCAGTGGCGAGGAAATTCGTCTTGAGTTCGATCGTCGTGAAGTTGCTCGCGCCTTCCGGTAGATGCGCAATCGCGCCGTATCCACACGCCGAATCCGCCAGCAAGACGACGCTGGCAGCGTGCAAGAAGCCGTTCGGCGCCATCACCTCCGGCCCCAACGGCAACTTCGCGATCAAACGCCCCTGCTCGAGTTCCAGCACCTCGAAGCCATGGTGCCCGGGCAGGCAGCCGGGGCTCCACGCGTTGAGTTTGTCGACCGTCATGTCGGAGCGCAGTCGCGTCATGTCGTGCTCCACAAATGAAAAGGGCCGCCCGAAGGCGGCCCTTTGATTGAAGCGCGATTAGAGCTTCGAATCTAGCAACTGCAAGACAGTCTCGAAGGCCTCCGGCAGCTTCTCCGGTTGCGTGCCGCCCGCTTGTGCCATGTCGGGGCGGCCACCGCCCTTGCCACCGACAACCTGCGCCGCCGCGCCGACGATTTCGCCAGCCTTGAGGCGATCGGTCAGCGACTTGGTCACCATCGCGACCAGCGAAACCTTGCCGTCGGTCACCGCGGCCGCCACGACGACACCTTCACCGAGACGGTCGCGCGCCTTGTCCGCCACCTCACGCAAGGCAGCGCCATCAACGTTGTCGAGGCGCAGGGCAACGATCTTCACACCCTTGATGGTACGCATGCCCGCCGCCACCAGTTCGTCGAGACGCATCACGACCATTTCGCTCTTGAGCTTCGCGAGCTCCTTCTCGGCCGCCTTGAGCTGTTCCTGCAACTGACCGACACGTGCGACGGCCTCACCGGCCGGCAGCTTGAGCTTTGCCGACAGATCGGCCAGCAAGGCATCCTGAGCCTGAACGATGGCGAACGCCGCATCGCCAGTCACCGCCTCGACGCGGCGGATGCCGGCCGCGACGCCGCCTTGTGCGACGACCTTGAAGAGCCCGATGTCGCCGGTGCGGCTCACATGCGTACCACCGCACAGCTCGCGCGAGGAACCGATGTCAAGCACACGGACTTCATCGCCGTACTTCTCGCCGAACAGCATCATCGCGCCGGTCTTCTGCGCTTCCGCGATCGGCAGCACGCGGGCCTGGGTCGCTGCGTTGGCGAGGATCTCGCGATTGACGATCGCCTCGACCTTCCGGATTTCCTCGTCGGTCATCGGGCCGTTGTGGGCAAAGTCGAAGCGGGTCTTCTCGGCATCAACCTGCGAGCCCTTCTGCTGCACATGCTCGCCCAACACTTCGCGCAGCGCCTTGTGCATCAGGTGGGTCGCGGAGTGGTTGCGCATGATGCGCGCGCGCGACTCGCCATCGACCTTGGCATTCAAAACGTCACCGACACGAACGGTGCCTTCGACAACCTGACCGTGATGGCCGAACACGTCGGCCTGGATCTTCTGCGTGTCTTCGATCACAACGCGCGTGGTGCCGTTCTGCAGCACACCGGCATCGCCGACCTGACCGCCGGATTCGGCATAGAAAGGCGTGTTGTCGAGCACGATGACGGCATCCTGCCCCGCAACGGCCACATCAACGGCCACGCCGTCGACGTAAACCGCCGTGACGCGCGCACCGTCGACGTTGAGCTTGTCGTAGCCGTGGAAGGTGGTCGCACTGCCGCTGTATTCCAGCGCCGCGGCCATCTTGAACTTGCCGGCAGCGCGCGCCTGCTCGCGCTGGCGCGCCATCGCGGCATCGAAGCCTGCGGCATCCACGGTGTAGTTGCGCTCGCGGCAGATGTCGGCCGTCAGGTCGAGCGGGAAGCCGTAGGTGTCGTGCAGTTTGAAGGCGACTTCACCGTCGAGCTCGGTGCGCCCGTTGGTATCCATCACCGCCAGCGTGGCGTCGAGGATTTCCATGCCGTTCTGGATGGTGCGGAAGAAGCTGTCTTCCTCTTCCTTCAGGATCGCGGTGACCTTGCCCTGTTCCTTCACCAACTCGGGGTAGGCCTCGCCCATTTCGGCGACAAGGTCCGGCACCATCTTGTGGAAGAACGCGGCGCGCGCACCAAGCTTGTAGCCGTGGCGGATCGCGCGGCGGATGATCCGGCGCAGCACATAGCCGCGGCCCGCGTTGCCCGGAATCACTCCGTCGGCGATCAGGAACGAGCAGGCGCGGATGTGATCGGCCAGCACCTTCAGCGAGGGGCTATCCATGTCCGCGCTACGGGTCTCGCGCGCAGCGGCCTTGATCAGGCTCTGGAACAGGTCGATCTCGTAGTTGGCATGCACATGCTGCAGCACTGCCGAGATGCGCTCCAGGCCCATGCCTGTGTCCACGCTGGGCTTGGGCAGCGGATGCATCACGCCAGCCTCGTCCCGGTTAAACTGCATGAACACGTTGTTCCAGATCTCGATGTAGCGGTCGCCGTCTTCATCCGGACTTCCCGGCGGGCCGCCCCAGATCTGCTCGCCGTGATCGTAGAAGATCTCGGTGCAGGGGCCGCAAGGGCCGGTGTCACCCATCATCCAGAAGTTGTCGGATGCGTAGCGAGCGCCCTTGTTATCGCCGATACGGATCACCCGCTCGGCCGGCACGCCGACTTCCTTCGTCCAGATGTCGTAGGCCTCGTCGTCCTCCGCATAAACCGTGACCCACAGCTTCTCGGACGGCAGCTTGTAGACCTCGGTCAGCAACTCCCACGCGTACTTGATCGCATCGCGCTTGAAGTAATCACCGAAGCTGAAATTGCCCAGCATCTCGAAGAACGTGTGGTGACGCGCGGTGTAGCCAACGTTCTCGAGGTCGTTGTGCTTGCCGCCGGCGCGCACGCATTTCTGCGAGGTCGTCGCGCGGGTGTAAGGGCGCTTGTCGAAACCGAGGAACACATCCTTGAACTGGTTCATCCCGGCGTTGGTGAACAGCAGTGTCGGGTCGTCGCCCGGCACCAGCGAGCTGGATGAAACGATCTGGTGGCCCTTGGAGGCGAAAAAATCAAGGAACTGGCGGCGGATCTCTGCGCTTTTCATGGCGTTCCGTGCGGTGCTCGCGCGCTGGCGCGATTCGTTGACTGGAAACACGGGATTGTAACTGAAAGCCCTGCCGGGCCATGCACCGCCGGGCCTCGCGCGCCACCCTGGCCAAAGGCTCAGACGTTGGCGGTAACCAGATCGGGGCGATCAGTGATCACCGAGTCGACACCCCAATCGAACAGCTGACGTGCGCGAAGCGGATCGTTCTCGGTGTAGACCGCCAGCCGCAAACCTTCATGCTTGACGGCCGCGATGGTCGCTGCGTCCAGCCGACGGGTATTGCACACGACGCCCTGCGCATCGAGCGCCCTGACCTGCTCACGCCAGTCGGGGGGAAGTTGGTCGAACAGAATCGCGCGCGGCAGATGCGGCGCTGTTTCGGCAGCGGCGGCGAGAGCCGCAACGCAGAAGGAGGAAAGCAGCGGTTGCACCTCAGCGCCCGCCCAACCGGCCGCTGCCGTAGCCGCGGTGATGCGCCCGGTGGCAACCTCGAAGCCTTCGGCGGGCTTGATCTCGACGTTCGCCGTAATGCCCAGCGCTCGGCAGCGCCGGATCGCATCAGCAAACAAGGGAACGCGTTCGCCAGCGAACCGCGCCGAATGCCAAGTACCGGCATCGCACAGCAAGAGCGCCGAATCCGGCGTATCGCAGACACGGCCGTGGCCGTCGGTCGTGCGATCCAGCGTTTCATCGTGGATCAGGACCGGCGTGCCGTTCGAAGACAGCATGACGTCGAACTCGACGCCGAAACAGCGGTGCGCGATGGCAAACTCAAGCCCGATCAAGGTGTTCTCGGGCGCCAGTGTGCCGCCACAGCGATGCGCAAGCACCCGCGGTAGCGGCCACTGGTTCATGACACGACTCAGCTAATACCCAGCGCGCGGTTGCGCGCGACCGCTTCGTCGAGCGCCAGCTTGGCGGCCTTGCCCTGGTTCCAGACGGAATCGAGCTCGTCGTTCAGCACTTGCAAAACACGCGGGCTGCTGCCCAGCGTGGTGGCGCGGGAGTTCGCCGTAGCGGGCGTAGCGATCAGCTGATCGATCGCAACCTTGATGTGCCCGAGTTCGGCGCCCAGCGTGCGGCTGCTGGCAGCAAAGTAACCCGCGCGGTTAAGCGGCAGGTAACCGGTGGCGCGCATCCAGTCGACCTGCTGGGCCGGCTCGAGCCAGAACTGCACGAAGCGGGCAATCGTCTTGTATTCCGCTGCGCTGCGACCCGCGGACACCCACAGCGCGGGGCCATCGGCAAGGGTGTTTTGGTGCGCACCGGGCACATCTTGGTAGTACGGCAGCGCGCTCACGCCCACCGCAAAACCGCCCTTGCTGGCCACCGGCATTGCCGACTGCGGCGCAATCAACATCGCGCAGCTGCCACTGGCGAAGCGATCAACCGCTTCGTCGCCGTGACCGAAGATCTGCAGATAGCGCGACTTCTGCCAGGAGGCCATGCGCGCGAGGTGGCGAACATAGCTGAGACCGTTGACCGCGACTTCACCCTTGCCATTCACGAAAGCCTCGTTATGCCAGGCTGCCGTGTTCTCAAGCAGCACGGTTGCGGGGCGTGCCACCGTTAGCGGGCACGAAACGCCCGAATCGATCAGCTTGCCAGCCACGTCCTGCACTTCAGCCCAGGTATGCGGCACCGCGGCCGGGTCCAGCCCGTTCTTGCGGAATATATCCTGGTTGATGAAAAACACCGGGGTCGCGAGACCGATCGGCAAGCCGAGCAAACGGCCCTTCGCGTCCACCGCGACAGGGGCCACCACTGGCGAGGCCCGTTCTGCAACATCGAGCTTCACGCCAGCATCCTTCACCACTGCATACAACGGCTTGTAGCGCTGCTTGCCGGAGAGGAAGGCATCTTCGCTGGCGCCATCGAGAATCTGCGCCGCGGCCGGGGCCCCCGTATCCCAAGCGCGATCGCTCAACACGATGCGCGCGCCCTTGTTGCTTTCGTTGAAACGCGCGATCAGCGCTTGCAGGGCTTCCTGCTTGTCTTTCGGCAGCTGGCTGGTGATCTCGATATCCGCCACGGCAGCGGCGGGTGCAGCCGGTTTGGCCTTGGGTGCAGCGAAAGCGGGGCCGGCGACAAGAGCGAGCGACAGTGCAATCGGTGAAATCAGACTACGAGTATTCATGGTTGTGCGACTCGATGAAAACGGCATGGAGAGGCTCGATTATAGGCGCGCCAAACGTCATAAATGTCCTTGACACGAGAATTCGGTCAAGTTCTGTCGGCGGGGGACGTAATCATTGCTGGAAGACCTTGCTCCGGAGCCCTGTCATGCAACGCCGCCGCCCGATTCTGACCTTCATCACCCTGATTGCGCTCGGCGCGTTGGCGGGCTGCGAACAGCTTGGTCTGGAGGACGGCAAGGCGGTTGAGGCCGAGGGCAAAGCCATCGGGGCAGCATGCCGGCACGCCGGCCGCGCACTGGAAGACTGTTACCAGATCAACCCAAAGGCGCCGAAGGCCGCGATATTCGCCGGCTGGAAGGAAATGAACGACTACATGACCGAGCAGAAGCTCGAGATCATCAAGCCTTCGCTGCCGCCACCGCTGCCGAAGGCCCGCAAGAAGGCCGACGCTGAAGCGGATACCGAGGCGGACGCGGAAGCGCAAAGCAAGCCGGTCTCGACCGATGCCTCGGCGCCTGAAGCCGGCACCGAGGCCGACAGCAAGAAAGCCGCTGAAGGCGAATCGGGCAAGGCCTCGGGCAAAACTCCTGCCCGCAAATCCGCGGCCCACTGACAACGCCCCTGTCGCAGGGCTCTGGCGTTAGCCCGTAACGGGCGGCCATGCGGCCTGCGTTTCGCTATTCCAGCGCCGCCACCAGGCGATGAAGCCATCAAGAGGCATTGGTCGCGCAATATGGAAACCCTGCGCGGCATCACAGCCCATCGCTCGCAGCATATGCACATGCTCTTCTCGCTCAACGCCCTCAGCGATCACGCTCAAACCAAGGCCTTGCGCGAGTTGCACCACCGACCGCACGATCGCGCGGTCTTGTGCAGTCTCGGGCATCTTATGGACGAACATCCGGTCTATCTTCAGGCGCGTTGCCGGAAGGCGACGTAGCCAGGCAAGCGATGAGTAGCCCGTACCGAAGTCGTCCAACGCAACACCATGGCCGGCATCGCGCAAACGCGCGATGACGCTCATTGTCTGCGCGTCGTCCGCGATCATCGAGCCTTCGGTCAGCTCCAGCGCAAGGCGCGACGGCGCGATGTGCCATGTCGCGAGCGCTTGGGCGATGAATTCCGGCAACTCCGGATCGCGCAGATCACCGCCGGCAAGGTTCACTGCAATGCCGATCGGCACGCCCTGCTCGCCCAACTCGCTCAACATCGCCGTCGCCCGCTGAATGACAAGGCGGGTGAGTTGCTGCATCAATCCGAATTGCTCCGCCATTGCCACCACCGTGAGCGGCGGCACGGCGGTACCGTCGGCGCGCTGCCAGCGGAGCAAGGCTTCAGCGCCAGGACACTCGCCGTCAGAGAGCTGGATCACCGGTTGAAGGTGAAGCTCAAACGCGTTGTTGCGCAGCGCCTCGATGAACTCGCGCTCGGTCTGCACGCGCTCTGCCCGCTCCATTTCGAGTTCTGGGCCAGCGATTCGGATGGTGCGCCCTTCGCGCAGGGCCGCTGCACGGGCACGCCGCGCCGCGTTGAATACCTCGTCCGCGGTGCTCCCGTCCTCCGGCGTCAGCGCCCCACCCACCGCGAGCGTCGCATGCACCGCAAGGCCGACGTTGCGCATGGCCTGCTCGCCGGATTCGAGCAAGGCCGCCGCTGCAAGCTGCGGGCGCACGCCAGCGCCGATGCCGGGGGCCCAGAGCACCCATTCATCGTCGCCCACACGGCACAGAGAATCACCCGCCCTCGCCCGCTTGGCCAGCGAACGCCCGACCTCGGTTCGGGCCAGATCGCGATCCGCGCTGTTGAGTACGATCGCACTGCCGCCCCACATCAGCGCGACGGCAAGCATCGCACTTGAGGGCTCATCGGCCTCCGCCGGCAGGAAAATCTGTTCGAGCGCAGCGCGATTCGGCAAACCGGAACCCGGCTCGACATACTCGGCGAGCAAACGTGCCTGCGCTTCAGTGACGCTGGCAGCACCATCCAGCCAGCCAACAAGGAAAAAACCGATGCGCGAGACGATCTGGATCAGCGAGGCATCAAGCGATGACAGGCTGACACGCTGCGCGGCAAGGTCCGCCTGCAAGGTCGCCACCACCACCGATGCCACCCGCGCTGCAAGCCCCACCGGGACGACCCCAAGCTGAAGCGCCAGCCATAGCGAACGCATCCGCTCCGGCCAGGCCGGATCAAGTTCCCAGCCGATCACATCGAGACAGGTGCTGAAGAAGCTGGCAACCGATGCATGGCCAGCCCTCATCGATGCCTCGTCCGCCAACGGCGCAAGCGCCACGCACAAGCGCTCCCGTAGCGCAGCGGTATCGGCGCTGCGCCAAAGCGCCCGCAGCGCAGATTGCTCGAACTCGCCGAGCCCATGCGCAGCGAGTTCCGCCACGATCTCGGTCGGCGCCGGCACGAACGGCAGAATGGCGTTGAGACGATTCATGCGAGATAGAACTGTGTAGGGTCAATGCCGAAGGCACCCTCGGGCAAGGACCGGGCGATCCGGTAAGCCTCTTCCCGCCCCGGCACCACGGGGTCGTAAAGCAGATCGATCGTGTGCGGATTTGCGTTGGGCGAGTGGTCGTGCGCAAGCAGCACCATCACCCGTGGCTTCAGCCGCCGGATCCGGTTCTGCGCCACGACCACCGCGACCTCGCCAGAGTTGAGTTCGACCAGCGTGCCCGCCGGATAAATACCGATGCACTGCACGAATTGATCAACCAGCCCGGCACTGAAGCGTTCGTCACGCAGACCGATCAGCGCCTCCAGCCCCTGTTGCGACGACAGGGCCGGCCGCCATGAGCGATGACGCGTCATCGCACAAAAGGTATCGACGATGCCGGCCATTTCACCGAACACACCGATCGCCTCACCCGATAACCCGCTTGGATAACCGCTGCCATCAAGCCGTTCGTGGTGGCGCGCCACGACATCCACCAGCGCCAGGTCGATCGACGCATCGGCCCGCAAGATCTGCACCGCGGAATCGACATGGGTCTTGAACAGATCGTATTCGAGCGGCGTCAGCGCAGTCGCCTTCGCCAGCAATCGCGCCGACAGACGCAGCTTGCCGATGTCGAAAAGCATGCCGGCCATGCCCAGCATTGCGATGCGGTCCTGCGGTAGCCCGAGGTGGCGTGCGAACACCATCATGTAGGTGCTGCAATCGAGCGCGTGATCGTAGGTGTAGCGATCCGTTCGCTTCAAGCGCGTGAGCCACAGCAAAGCGTCGGGATGGCGCGTCACGCTGTGCATCATGTCCTGCACGACCTCGCGCGCCCTCCCCAGATCCGGCGGGGCCTGGCGTTCAACGTCGCGCAGGATGTCCTTCACCGCCAGCATCGCCTCGGCGTGGATCGGCGCGGCCGCGAGCAACTCCTGCTCCAGCGGCACATCGATCGGATAGGGATGGTCGGAGCTGATGTCTTCAACGACATCAGACTCCGCTTCGGATGACGCCTCACGGCGGCGCAGCTTGCGCGCGCGGGCGCGCAGCCAGGCCCACACGCCGGCCTGCGCAACGGGCCCAGGCTCCAGCTCTGTACCGCCAACGCTGCGGGCGCCGCGCGATACCGACCAAGCAAAAACCGGTGCCTCACCGCGCACCGTTTCCGCGGACTCGCTGTCGTAAGCCTTGAGCAGCTTCAGAAGCTGGAAGAAGTCCGTCGGTGCCGCCTGGCTCACCATCGTCAGCGGGCGCTCAGTCGGCGGTAGCGCCGGTGCCGGCGGATTCGGCGCCACCACTTTCGCGCGCATATGCCGCGATTCGGAGCGCTCGCGATCGATCAGCACGATGCGGCAGAGCCCGCGCAACTGCGCGAGTTGCTGGTCGGACTCAATCAGGAAGCCTTGCATCAGGAAAGGCGTCTCCAGCCACGGGCGATCGAGTTCGGCCACGAACATCCCGAGTTCGAGCTCCGCTGCCGCAAGAAACTCCTTCAAATCAAGTACTCCTCAAGTTCTGCCCGGCCCATCGGGTAACATCGCAGGCTTGCTTCCGCAATGGATCCACCATGGACTTTACCAGCCGCGCCATCGCCTACTGCCGCCCCGGCTTCGAAAAA
The DNA here is from genome assembly GCF_041909475.1 of Niveibacterium sp. Classification (NCBI taxonomy): domain Bacteria; kingdom Pseudomonadati; phylum Pseudomonadota; class Betaproteobacteria; order Rhodocyclales; family Rhodocyclaceae; genus Niveibacterium; species Niveibacterium sp. The sequence continues at coordinate 56,459 of NZ_JAYRDJ010000015.1, forward strand.
GATCTTGCCGCCGAATTCGCGGCGCGCTGTGCGAAGTCCGCTGTTGCCGGCCACTCGCTCGCCACGCCGGACAGCGGCTTCGTGCTGCACGAATTCGATGCGCCGCTCGAAGAGGCGCAACGCGTCGTTTCCTACGACGACCTGATCTTCGCGCGCCAGCTCGTGTGGGTGCGTGAATCGCTCGAAGACCTGCCCGAGAAGGACCGGCTGACGCCGATCCTCGCCGCCATCAACCGGGTGCATGGCCGCTTCGGCCGCGTGTGGGCAGAGACTGCGGACACCAATGAGGCGAAGACGCTGTCGTCCTTCCTCAAGCGTTTCATGCCTCACCTGGAACGCGCGCTGCAAGAAGGCCGCCGCCTGATTGACCGGAACGATGCGCCCAACTTGCATTTGTTCTTCATCGATTCTTCGCATGTGTTCATCTGCACATCCGACCCCGCCAACGCGTCGCCCTGGCCGATGGGCATTGCGCGCCTGCGGATGCCGCGCGAGGCGCCCAGCCGTTCGACACTCAAGCTCGCCGAGGCCTTCTTCGGCCTGCTCAGCGAGGACGAGCGCAACGCATCGCTGCGCGCCGGCCTGCGCGCCGTCGACCTGGGTGCGGCACCCGGCGGCTGGACCTGGCAATTCGTCAACCGTGGCCTGTTGGTCACTGCCGTAGATAACGGCCCGATGAGCGAAAGCGTTAGGGCAACCGGCCTCGTCGAGCATGTGCGCGCGGACGGTTTCGTGTGGAAGCCGCCCAAACCGGTTGAGTGGATGGTGTGCGACATGGTCGAACAGCCTTCGCGGGTTGCGCAGCTCGTGGCGGAGTGGGTGGCTTCGGGTCGTTGCCGGCGCTCGATGTTCAACCTCAAGCTGCCGATGAAGAAGCGCCACGACGCGATCGAACAGGCACGCAACCTGATCTACAAGCGAATGTCGATATCCGGCCGCGACTGGACGCTGCGCTTCAAGCACCTGTATCACGACCGCGAAGAAGTGACCGGCTACCTCGCGTCGATCAAGCACGGATGAAACCAGCGCTGGACTGCCCCTGCGGCGGAGGCCGCTACGCCACCTGCTGCGGACGCTGGCACGCCGGCGACGCAGCCCCCGATGCAGAGGCCCTGATGCGTTCGCGCTACAGCGCATTCGTGCTGGGCTTGTCGGATTACCTGCTTGCGACCTGGCACCCCGACACCCGCCCCGCAACGCTCGACTTAGATGAATCGCCACGAGCGAAATGGGTCGGGCTCAAGGTGTGCTCGCATACGGCTGAGGGCGACAACGCACACGTCGAATTCATCGCGCGTTACAAAGCCGGCGGCCGCGCCCACCGTCTGCACGAGAACAGTCGTTTTCTCCGCAGCGATGGGCGTTGGTACTACGTCGACGGGGTCATCGACGAGCACTGAGTGCTGCCCCAAAGTGCATCAATGTAAGCCGCGGCAGACGGGGCGGACTATAGGGGGCACTACCCACAACTTACCCACAGACTCATGCACAACTTTTGTGGATAAGCCAAACGAATAGACTGCGAAACATTTCGTCACCTTATCGGACGCTAAAGTCGAGCCGGATACGGCCGTCAATGCACACAGGCAATCATGCATTGCCTGACAGAAATAGACGGAAACGGAAACGATAGAAGCCGGCTCGACCCGGTGAGCAGCAACAGAGCCGCGGCCAACCCCCGCGGCTCTTTCACATTTCGCCACCGCAAATGAAAAAGGGCCGCAAATGCGGCCCAGTCCAGCGTGATGCGCGTGCGTCTCAAGCGAAGCGCGCCAGGCGCGCCAGCACACGCTCGCGCCCGATCACTTCCAGCACTGCGTCGATCGCCGGCGTCTGCGCCACGCCCAGCAGCGCAACGCGCAGCGGGATCGCCACTTGCGGCATTTTCAAGCCATGCTCGGTGCATGTCTCCTTGATCGCTGCGCTCAGCGCTGCCTTGTCCCAGGCGACATCAGCAAGGCGAGCCCGCAGCGATGCCAGCGCGGCCTTCGCCGGGTCGGTGAAGTGCTGCGCCGCCAGTTCCGCCGAGGGCGTCACATCGATGTAGTACGGCTCCACCGAGTCGGCGAGTTGCACCAGCGTGTTGACCCGCTCGCGGTACAGCGCGACAACAGCCTCCAACGCCGGGCCGTCGGCCAGTGAGACGCCGCGCTTTGCCAGGCGACGGGTGGCATCGGCGGCGAGCGTCGCGATGTCGGCCTGCTTGATGTAGTGCGCGTTGAGCCAATCGAGCTTGTCGAAATTGAACTGTGCAGCGGACGGCGTGATGCGATCGAGATCGAACCATTCGACAAACTGCTCGCGCGAGAAGATCTCATCATCGCCGTGGCTCCAGCCCAGGCGTGCGAGGTAGTTGATCACCGCGTCGCGCAAGTAGCCATCGTCGTCGTACTGCATCACGCTGACGGCGCCGTGACGTTTGGAGAGTTTCTGCCCGTCGTCGCCCAGGATCATCGACAGGTGGCCGTACTGCGGCACCTCGGCGCCCAGCGCGCGCAGGATGTTGATCTGGCGCGGCGTGTTGTTTACATGGTCGTCACCACGGATCACATGCGTGATGCCCATGTCCCAGTCATCCACCACCACGCAGAAGTTGTAAGTCGGCGTGCCGTCGGGGCGCGCGATGATCAGGTCATCCAGCTCGGTGTTGTCGAATTCGATTTCGCCCTTCACGACGTCGGTCCATGCCACCTTACCGGATGTCGGGTTCTTGAAGCGCACCACCGGCTTCACGCCTTCGGGCGGTGTCGGCAGCACCTTACCCGGCTCCGGACGCCAGCGGCCGTCGTAGCGCGGCTTGTCGCCACGAGCGCGCTGCGCCTCGCGAATCGCATCCAGCTCTTCGGGTGTGGTGTAGCAGTAGTAAGCGGTGCCCGCTTCCAGCATCTGGCCGATCACCTGCTTGTAACGCTCCATGCGCTGCATCTGGTAGAACGGACCTTCGTCCCATTCCAGGCCCAACCAGTTCATGCCGTCCAGGATCGCCTGCACCGCCTCGGGGGTCGAACGCGCAACATCGGTGTCCTCGATCCGCAGGATGAAGTCGCCGCCGTGATGGCGGGCATAGGCCCACGAGAACAGCGCAGTGCGCGCACCGCCAATGTGAAGGAAGCCGGTCGGGCTGGGAGCGAATCGGGTACGGATGCGTCGAGTCATGGCAATGAATGGCCGGAATCGGAAAAGACCGCCATTCTACCGGAGCGGAGCTGCGCATCACGCAGAGTATTGACCTGCAAATTCGAGCACGGTATAGTCGCTGTCTTCGCTGCACGTTGGGCAGTTAGCTCAGCGGTAGAGCACTGCCTTCACACGGCAGGGGTCACTGGTTCGATCCCAGTACTGCCCACCACCAACTGCACGAAACGCAAAGCCCAGCCTCGCTGGGCTTTTTGCTTTTCTGGTCACCGTCAGCACAAAAGAAGAACGGCAGCGCGAACGCTGCCGTTCTTACGTTCGCGTCAATCAGGGATCAGGCGCCGACGGATCCGAGCAAGGTTTCGAAGGCCTGCTCGAACAGCACCAGCCCCTCGTTCTGCAACTGCTCACCCACGGCGTTGATGTCGACGCCAGCTTCCGCCAGCGCCTTCAGCGTCGCACGCGCCTCAGCCGGATCCTGCGCCAGCGTTGCGGCCGCATTGCCGTGATCACGGAACGCGTTGAGCGTTGCCTCGGGCACGGTGTTGACGGTTTCGGGCCCGATCAGCGTCTCGACGTACAGCACATCGGAATACGCCGGATTCTTGGTGCCGGTGCTCGCCCACAGCAACCATTGCGGATGCGCGCCGGCCGCCGCCAACGCGGCGAAGCGGTCGCCCGTCGCGCTCCAGTGCGCCTGCCAATCAGCGTAGGCGGCACGGGCGGATGCAATCGCCACCTTGCCCTTCAGGGCATCGTTCACCTGCGGGTCGATCTTGCTGTCGACGCGCGAGATGAACACGCTAGCCACCGAGCGGATCTGCGCCACCGGCAAGCCGGCTGCAACGCGATCGGCGAGGCCCGAGGCATGCGCCTGCGCCACGGCTTCCACATGGGCCGGCGAAAACATCAGCGTGACGTTGATGTTGATGCCGGCGGCGATCGACTTGCGAATCGCGACCAAGCCTTCAGGCGTGGCCGGGATCTTGATCATCACGTTTGGCCGCGCGATCGCGTTCCACAGGCGCTGCGCGGCGGCGAAGGTACCGTCCGCATCACGCGACAGGGTCGGCGACACTTCGAAGCTGACGAAACCCTTGTTACCGTGGCTCGCATCGAACAGCGGCAGGAAGGCATCACACGCGGCCTGGATATCCGGCAGCGCAAGCGCTTCGAAGCGGGCTTCCGGATCGGTCAGCGTTGCCGGCAAGGCGGCCTTGGCCGCCGCATAGGCTGGGTCCTTTGCCAGCGCCTGCTGGAAGATCGCCGGGTTGGAGGTCACGCCCGAGATGCCGTCTTCGGCAATCAACCGGGCCAGTTCGCCGCTTTCGATCAGCTTGCGCGAGATCGAATCGAGCCAGACCTGCTGGCCGAGGGCACTAATCGCTTTCAGACGACTCATGCTGCTTCCTTGACGAGTGAGAGCACCGCCTCGACCACGCGGGCCGAGGTAATGCCGAAGTGTTCGTACAAAACGGGCGCCGGCGCCGATTCGCCGAAGGTGTCGATGCCGATCACCGCCCCCTCAAGGCCGACATACTTGCGCCAGCCATCGGTGACACCTGCCTCCACCGCCACCCGCGGCACGCCGCGCGGCAGAACGGAGGCACGATAGTCTGCACTTTGCCGGTCGAACGCAAACGTTGATGGCATGGATACGACACGCGCAGCGACGCCTTGTTCCTTCAATTGCTGTTGGGCGTCGATCGCCAGCGCCACTTCGGAACCGGTTGCGATCAGCACCGCCTGCGGCGCGCCATCGCAATCGCTCAGCACATAGCCACCGCGAGCGACCGCCTCGATCTGCGCAGCGCTGCGCGGCTGATGCGGCAGATTCTGGCGCGACAGGATCAGGCAGGTCGGCGATTGCTTGTGCTCGACGGCCGTGCGCCAGGCAACAAAGGTTTCCACCGCATCGCAGGGGCGCCAGACGTCGAGGTTTGGCACCATGCGCAGCGTGGCGGTTTGCTCCACCGGCTGGTGCGTCGGGCCGTCCTCGCCCAGCCCGATCGAATCGTGCGTGAACACCCAGATCGGGTTGGTCTTCATCAGCGCAGCCATGCGGATCGCGTTTCGGGCATATTCGCTGAACATCAGGAAGGTGCCGGCAAACGGCCGGAAGCCGCCATGCAGCGCGATGCCGTTCATGATCGCGCCCATGCCGAACTCGCGCACGCCATAGTTCAGGTAGTTGCCGCCGGCTTCGCGCACCGGCACACAGCCCTTCCACATCGTCAGGTTCGACGGCGCGAGATCCGCGGAACCTCCGAGGAATTCCGGCAGCAGCGGCGCAAGCGCCTGGATCGCGTTCTGCGAGGCCTTGCGGCTGGCGATGGTTTCAGCCTTGGCGTCGATCTCGCGCAGCGCAGCGTCGGCACGCGCGCCGAAGTCCGCTGGCAAGGCGCCACTGGTACGGCGCAGGAATTCGGCGGCCTCGGCCGGGTAAGCGGCCTGGTAGCGCGCGAACAGCCCGGCCCACGCGCTTTGCGCTGCGCCACCCTGCTCCCGCGCGTTCCAGATCGCACGCACCGAATCCGATACCTCAAACGGCCCGGCGGTGATACCCAAGGCTGCACGCGTCGCCGCGATTTCGTCGGCGCCGAGCGGTGAGCCATGCACGTCGTGCGTGCCCGCCTTGTTCGGCGAGCCCTTGCCGATCACGGTCTTGCAGCAGATCAGTGTCGGCCGTTCGTCCTGCGCGCGCGCCTGGCGCAGCGCAAGGTCCACCGCGTCGATGCTGTGACCATCCACATCGCGGATCACGTTCCAGCCGTAGGCTTCGAAACGCTTGGGGGTGTCATCCGAGAACCACGGCTCGACATGGCCGTCGATCGAGATGCCGTTGTCGTCGTAAAGCGCGATCAGCTTGCCCAGCTTCCAGGTGCCAGCCAGCGCACAGGCTTCGTGCGACACGCCTTCCATCATGCAGCCGTCGCCCAGGAACACGTAGGTGCGGTGATCGACGACCGGGAAGCCCTCGCGGTTGAATTCCGCCGCCAGCAGGCGCTCGGCCATCGCGAAGCCCACTGCATTGGCGATGCCCTGCCCGAGCGGGCCGGAGGTGGTTTCAACGCCGGGCGTGTAGCCGTACTCGGGGTGACCCGGCGTCTTGCTGTGCAACTGGCGGAAGCGCTTGAGCTCGTCCAGCGGCAGCTCGTAGCCACTCAGATGCAGCAGCGCGTAAAGCAGCATCGAGCCATGGCCGTTCGACAACACGAAGCGGTCGCGGTTGGCCCACTTCGGGTCTGCGGGGTTATGGCGCAGATGGCGGTGCCACAGCGCAACGGCCACCTCGGCCATGCCCATCGGCATGCCGGGGTGGCCCGAGTTGGCGGCCTGCACGCCGTCCATCGCGAGGATGCGAAGGGCGTCGGCGAGAGATTGGGATGTAATCATCGGGAGCGTCTTTTCAGGTTCGGCGTCAGAAGCGTAGCGCAGCCCCACCCGCCGGAAACGCCGCCCAGCCGGGATCAGCTTTTCCGTCCATCGATTCGGGAAAGGAATGCAGCCAACATCGTTGGCGGCGGGCCAAGGAACCCCGGCCCGCCCCTTCACGCGGCCCTTAGCCGCGTGCGACTCAGATGTAGCTGTTGAGCAGATTCTCGATCAGTTCCTGACGGCCAGACTTCGGCGCGACGTCGACATTGCGGTCGATCACGCGCTGCGCCACGGCATCCAGGCCCAGCTTGCCCGCCAGCACTTGCTGGCCGAACTCGTCGCGCCAGCCGGCGTAACGATCCTGGGTGATCTGCGCGAACTTGCCATCGGTGATCATCTTCTCGGCGATCAGCAGCGCGCGGGCCGACACGTCCATGCCACCGATGTGGCCGTAGAACAGATCCTCGGCATCGATCGACTGACGGCGCACCTTGGCGTCGAAGTTCAGGCCACCGGTCGTGAAACCACCACCCTGCAGGATGTAATACATCGCCAGCGCGGTTTCCGGGATGTTGTTCGGGAACTGGTCGGTATCCCAGCCGCACTGCATGTCGCCGCGGTTCATGTCGATCGAACCGAAGATGCCCAGCGCGATCGCGGTGCTGATCTCGTGCTCGAAGCTATGGCCCGACAGAGTGGCGTGGTTGGCTTCGATGTTGACCTTGACGTCGTTTTCCAGACCGTACTGCTTCAGGAAGCCATACACCGTCGCGGTATCGAAATCGTACTGGTGCTTCGACGGCTCACGCGGCTTCGGCTCGATCAGGATCGGGCCCTTGAGGCCAATCTTGTGCTTGTAGTCGACCGCCATGCTCAGGAAGCGACCCATCTGCGCCAGTTCGCTCTTCAGATCAGTGTTCAGCAGGGTCTCGTAGCCTTCACGGCCACCCCACATCACATAGTTGGCGCCGCCCAGCTTCACCGTGGCGTCCATCGCCTCCTTCACCTGCAGCGCGGCCATCGCGAAGATTTCCGGATCCGGGTTGGTCGAAGCGCCGGACATGAAGCGACGGTGGCTAAACAGATTAGCCGTGCCCCACAGCAGCTTCATGCCGGTTTCCTCCTGCTTCTGGCCGAGGATGTCGACGATGCGGTGCAGGTTCGAAACACTCTCGCGCGGTGTTGCGCCTTCCGGGGCCACGTCGCGGTCGTGGAAGCAGTAGAACGGCACGCCGACCTTGCTGAAGAAGTCGAACGCGACGTCGGCCTTCACCATTGCCGCTTCCATGGCGTTCGGGATCTGGTGCCAGGGGCGCTGGAAGGTGTCACCGCCGAACGGGTCAAGCCCGTTCCAGCAGAAGGTATGCCAGTAGCAGGCGGCAAAACGCAGGTGATCTTCCATGCGCTTACCCAGCACCAGGCGGTCCTTGTCGTAGTACTTGAATGCCAGCGGATTCTGCGAATCCGGGCCCTCGTATTTGATCTTGTCGATGTTCTGGAAGTAGGCAGCCATTTTGAGTCTCCTTTTGCTTTGGTGTAGGGGGCCGCGTCAGCGTGCGAAGAGGTCGCGAATACGCGGGTAGAGCTGAGTGAATCGTTGATAGCGTGGCAACAGGCGCGCGCGTTGGTCCATGTTCGAGGTATAGCGCGCACGGATCGCCGGCGCGCGGCAGACTTCCGATTCGGCGCCGCCGGCGGCAAGCCAGCCGAGGCGTGCCGCGCCGAGCGCCCCGCCCGTCTCGCTGCCTTCGAGCGTGACGATTTCAGTATCGAGCAGGCTTGCCAGCAACTGCGCCCATTCGGCACTGCGCGAACCGCCGCCGACCAGCGCAAGCCGGCCAACCTGGGTGCCAGCTGCTTGCAGCGCGGCAAGGCCATCCATGGTGCCGAAGGCCACGCCCTCGATCACCGAGTACGCGAGGTGCGCGGCCGTCGTGTCGTGATTGAGGCCGAAGAACACGCCCTGCGCCTGGGCGTCGTTGTGCGGCGTACGTTCGCCCGACAGATAAGGCAGGAAGATCGGTGCGGCGTCGCGCTGCGCATCGGTCAGCGCATTGGCCTGCGCGAGCAATTCGCCCTCGTTGGCCGCGCCCACCAGATGCGTGACCCAGCTCAGGCAGCTCGCCGCCGACAGCATCACGCTCATCTGGTGCCAGCGCCCCGGCACCGCGTGGCAGAAGGCATGCACGGCGGAGGCCGGATTCGGGCGGAACTTGTCGGTGACGACAAACAGCACACCGCTGGTGCCGAGCGACAGGAAACCATCGCCGGGCGCGACCGCGCCGATGCCCACGGCGCTGGCGGCGTTGTCGCCACCGCCGCCGGCAACGATCACGTCGCGCGACAGCCCCCAGGCTTCGGCCACTGCGGGCAGCAGTTTGCCGGAGGCCGCACTGCCTTCCACCAGGCGCGGCATCTGCGCGCGGGTCAGGCCGGTGACGGCGAGCAGTTCGTCCGACCAGTCGCGCTTGGCCACATCCAGCCACAGCGTACCGGCCGCGTCGGACATTTCCGAGACCTTCTCGCCGGTCATGCACAGCCGCAGGTAGTCCTTCGGCAGCAGCACGCTGGCCACTTTCTTGAATACGTCCGGCTCATGTTTCGCAACCCACAGCAACTTGGGCGCGGTGAAGCCCGGCATCGCGAGGTTGCCGGCGATCTGCGGCAGCGCCGGCAAGCGGCTCATCAGCTCGGCGCATTCAGCGGCGGAACGGGTGTCGTTCCACAGAATGGCTGGGCGCAGCACCTGGTCTTCGGCACCCAGCAGCGTCGCGCCATGCATCTGGCCCGACAGGCCGATCGCCTTTACCGCGGCATATTCGTTCGGCACGAGTTTGCGCAGCGCCGCCATCGCGCGGCCGGTGGCCGACCACCACTCCGCCGGATCTTGCTCCGACCAATGGGGTTGGGGGCGCGAGAGCCCGATCTTCTCGCCCGCTGTTGCGACGATGCGGTGATCGTCCGCCAGCAGCAGGACTTTCACTTCCGAAGTGCCGAGGTCAATGCCGAGATACATGGTCCAAGCGTCCTTTCATGCCGGTGCAACCCTGCACCGGTGCCGTTGATTGAAATCTAGACCTATTTTGTTCGACCGTCAAACTAATTGTTCGAGCATTTGTAAAAAGTCTGGAACAGCCGCTCAGAACCCGCCCCGATCTGCCTCAAAGCTCGAGTTAATTTGCATAGCCTAGCGCCATCCGGCGTGTTGCTGGCTGCGGCGGTGCCGGTCGCGATAGAATCGCGGCCTTATTTGCGCAGGACCCGCCATGAGCCAGACCCCCCTCGACTACACCGCCGCCGGCGTCGACTACAGCAAGATCGACCCGCTCAAGATTCTCGCCCAACAAGCCGCCAGTGCCACAAAGGGTAACCTCACCGCGCACGGCGTGAGCGAAATCCCCGCTTCGCGCGGAGAATCGGCGTACGTGATGGATGTTGGCGGCGTGCTGATCGCGTCGATCACCGAGTGCCTCGGCACCAAGGCGTTGGTCGCCGATGCGGTGCGCCCGATCACCGGCAAGACGCACTACGACTCCATCGCGCAAGACACGATAGCGATGGCGGTGAACGATTTGATTACGGTCGGCGCGACACCGATGTCGATCCACGCTTACTGGTCGGCCGGCGGCAGCGACTGGTTCGCCGACGAGCAGCGCATGCGCGATCTGGTCAACGGCTGGCAGCGCGCCTGCGACGTCTGCAAGGTGAGCTGGGGCGGTGGTGAAACCCCGGCGCTGGCCGGCGTCGTCGAAGCGGGCCGCATCGACTTGGCCGCTTCGTCCGTCGGTATCGTGCGCTCGCGTGAACACCTGACCCTGGGCGACAAGCTCGCCGACGGCGACGCGATCGTGTTCCTCGCGTCCAGCGGCATCCACGCCAACGGCGTGAGCCTCGCGCGCAAGCTGGTCGAGCGCCTGCCGGAAGGCTACGCAAGCAAACTGTCGGATGGCCGCCTCTACGGCGAGGCCCTGCTCGACCCGACCGCGCTTTACGTGCCGGTGACCGAGGCGCTGTTTGCCGCCGGCATCATCCCGCACTACTGCGCGAATATTACCGGCCACGGCTGGCGCAAGATCATGCGTCACCCGGGCAGCTTCACCTACCGCATCCACACCTTGCCGCCCGTGCCACCGGTACTTGCCTTCATCCAGGAAAAGGCCGGCATCGACGACCGCGAGGCCTACGGCAGCCTGAACATGGGCGCGGGTTTTGCGTTCTACGTGGCAGCCGCCGATGCCGAGCGCACCGCCGAAATCGCGCGCGCGGCGGGTATCGACGCTTGGGTTGCCGGCCGCGTTGAAGCCGGGCCGAAGCAGGTCGTCATCGAACCGCTGTCGCTGACCTACGCGGCCGACGAGCTCCACCTGCGCGCATAAGCGCGGAAGGCTCAGTCAGCCTCGTCAGATCCGGGGGCGCTGCGCGCAAGCAGCGCCCTCATTGCTTCTGCGGCCCGCAGCGGCAGCCGATACCGCACATACGGGCTGATCTGCGTCTCCTGCGGGTTGATCTCGACCGTGGGCACGCCGGCCCGTATCGCCCACGCCACCGGCTCGACGACGTACGGAAACGTACTGGTGGTGCCGATGCTGAAGACCAGATCGAAGCCCTCGACCAGCTCCGCATACAGCCGCTCCAGGTTGCGCTCGTCGAGCCGTTCGCCGAACAGCACCACTTCCGGCCGCATTAGCGCACCGCAACCGTGACACACCGGCGGCAGCGGCCGCCCGGCCAGCGACTCGACCTGCTCGCGCGTACCGCATTGCGTGCAACGCAGCCGGCGCAGATTGCCGTGAATTTCGATCAGGTTCCGGCTGCCCGCCGCGTGGTGAAGGCCGTCGATGTTCTGCGTCAGCACCAGTACCTGAGTACCACCGGACTCGATGTGGCTGAGTGCATGGTGCGCGTCGTTCGGCATGGCACCGCGGCAGGCGGCTTCGATCTGAGCCAGATACTTCCAGGTCAGATCCGGGCGTTGGCGGAGCATCTCGCCGGAGAGCATGTCCTCAATATCAAGGCCTTCCTCCGTCGCCTGATCCTCGTAAAGACCGTTGATGCCGCGATAGGTCGGCAGCCCCGAATCCGCCGAAATGCCGGCGCCCGTAATGAACAAAACGCGTTGCGCACGGCGCAGATGCGCCGCGACGGCGCCGAGTTCGGGTTCCAGGTTCGACAGCATGCGTCAGTCCCGCTGCGGCGAAAGCCGGAATTCCAGCACATCGGCGTTGGCGGCCAGATCGTGTGCCAGGTCCGCGCTGCGCCCCTTGCCATAGGATTTCAACGCAACCTGATATTCGAAGTAATTGCCGCCATCGCCTAGACGGTAGGAGGTTTCAAGCAGCGAGAAGCCGTGCCGCTCGGCGAGCAACCGCAAAGCCGTCTCGTCGGGAATGCGTGCGCGTGGGAAGCGGACGTTTAGGTGAGTCAGGGTCTGGCGCGGCAGGCGCCGTTCCAGCCAGTGCATGCCGCTGAGCAAGGACACCGTGAGGATCGCCGAAACCCCCGCGGCAAGGTGAAACCCCAGACCCAACAACACGCCGACGGCCGAGGTCACCCAGATTGACGCCGCGGTGGACAAACCCTTGATCGTCAGGCCCTCACGAACAATCATTCCAGCGCCCAGGAAACCGATGCCGGTCACGATGCCCTGGATCACGCGCGTCGGATCGCCTCCACCAACAAGGGGAAACTTGCCGCCGTACCAGACCTCGGGGAATCCCAACACCGCGGTCAGTGCCGTCGAGGCCAGGCACACCAGTGCGTAGGTGCGCATACCGGCCGCGCGGCCATGAAACGAGCGCTCGTAACCAATCAGCGCGCCAAGCAAACAGGCGGCAACAAGGTGCAACAGCACGAACACGTTTGCGCTGATAAATGCGGCCGACCAGTGATGACTAAGGAGTTCCATGCCCGTCATCCTAAACACTCGCAAGCGCGCTGGCGAAATGGCTCACTGTTTTCCGCGGCGATCCGCTGCGCGGCGAAGGTTCAGGTTGAGTCGGCGGATTCGCCCGTCTACAGTTACGGGTTTTCCGTCGCCAGCATCTTCCAACCTGTCGCGGCCTCGCCGCACCCTGCCCCTGCCGTGAGACAACTCACCCTGGATCTGCGCCCCGAACGCACGCAGCGTTTCGACAATTTTGTTGTCGGCGCGAATGGCGAAGCGCTCGACACTGTCCGCCTGCTTGCAAGCTATGGTCAGCCAGCGGCCGTGTACTTGTGGGGCGAGTCCGGCAGTGGTTGCAGCCATCTTTTGGCGGCAGCACTCGCCGAAACCCGCGCAGGCGGGCGCGAAGCAGCAATCGCCGGCCAGGTGGTCCAGGACGGCGACTTCCCGCTGCCCGAGCGCGGGCTGCTGTGCATCGACAACGCGCAGGACCTCGACGCCGCCGGCGCCGCCGCGCTGTTTCGCGCCTTCATCCGCGCCCCGGCCCGCCAATGCGCCTTGCTGATCGCCGGCAAGGTGCCGCCCTCGGCCCTGCGGCTGCGCGAAGACGTTCGAACGCGCATCGGCCAGTGCTTGATCTTCGAACTCAAGGCGCTCGATGACGGCCAGAAGCAAGAGATGCTGGCGCTCTACGGGCTGAGCCGAGGCCTGATGCTCGAGCCGGACCTGATCGGCTGGCTGCTGCGGCACGGGCGCCGCGATCTGCCCTCACTGCTCGCGGCCATCGATCAGCTTGACGACGTGTCGCTGGCCCGCCACCGCAACCCCACCCTGCCCCTGCTGCGTGACCTGATGCAGGGCGAGCAGTACCCGCCGGAGGATTCATGAATCTCGCGCTGTTCGATCTCGACAACACACTGCTCGCTGGCGACAGCGACTATGAGTGGGGTCAGTTCATCGTCGATCACGGTCTGGTCGACCGCACCGAGTACGAAGCGCGCAATGCCGAGTTTTACGAGCAGTACAAAGCCGGCACGATGAACATCTTCGAATACCTCGCGTTCGCGCTCGGGCCCCTTGCCAAGCGCCCTCGCGCTGAACTCGAAGTCTTGCACGAACAGTTCATGCGCGAGCGGGTCGACGGCATGTGGCTGCCCGCAGCCCAGGCGCTGGTCGACCAGCACATCGCCGCGGGCGACATGTGCGCGGTGGTCACAGCCACCAATGCCTTCGTCACCGGCCCGATCGTGCGCAAGCTGGGCGTACCGCACATGGTTGCCACCACGCCGGCCCAGGAAGCTGGCGAATTCACCGGCGCGCCGCGTGGCACACCCGCCTTCCAGGCAGGCAAGATCGAGCGCGTGGAACACTGGCTCGAATCGATGGGCCTGCACTGGGGCAGTTTCGAGCGCACCTGGTTCTACAGCGATTCGCGCAACGATCTGCCCCTGCTGGAGCGCGTCAGCGACCCGGTCGCGGTTGATCCGGACCCAACCTTGCGCGCACACGCCGAGCGCCATGGCTGGAAGATCCTAAGCCTGCGTGGTTAATCCGCCCCAGCTGTTACAATTAGTGGATTTTTCAAAGAAAAAGACGAATAGCCACCCAATGATCCGCAAGCTTCTGCGCCGTGTTTTCCGCCGCGACCCGGTGACCGCCACCGCGCTTCGCTCCATCGAACCGGCCATCATTCCGGTTGCCCAGCACGGCATTACGCGCGATCGCATTTCGCCGGCGTCCCGGCGTGTATGCGGCACGCTGCAGGAAGCGGGTTTCAAGGCCTTCGTTGTGGGCGGCGCAGTACGCGACCTGATCGCCGGCATCACGCCGAAGGATTACGACGTCGCCACCGATGCCACGCCCGATCAGGTGCGCGAGTTGTTCCGCCGCTCGCGCATCATCGGCCGCCGCTTCCGCATCGTGCATGTGATGAGCGGGCCAGAAACGATCGAAGTCTCCACCTTCCGCGCGTCGCAGAGCGAAGACACCAACACCGACGAACACGGCCGCATCCTCGCCGACAACGTGTGGGGCTCGCAGGCTGAAGACGCGACGCGACGCGATTTCACGATCAACGCGCTGTACTACGACCCGAGCAGCGAAACGGTGATCGACTATCACCACGGCGTCGGCGACCTCAAGCAGAAGACGCTGCGCATGATCGGCGACCCGGTCACCCGCTACCGCGAAGACCCGGTGCGCATGCTTCGCGCAGTGCGCATGGCGGCCAAGCTGGGCTTGGTCATCGACCCTGCCGCGCGCAAGCCGATCCTGGAACTGGCCGAGCTGCTCGAAAACGTACCGCCGGCACGGCTGTTCGACGAGATGCTCAAGCTGCTGACCAGCGGCCACGCCGTGGCCTGCCTGAAGCAACTGCGCGAGGAAGGCCTGCACACCGGCCTGCTGCCGCTGCTCGATGTGATCCTGCAGCAACCGATGGGCGAGCGCTTCGTGTGGCTCGCGCTGGAAAACACCGACGATCGCGTACGCGCTGGCAAACCGGTGTCACCCGGCTTCCTCTTCGCTACGCTGCTCTGGCATGAGGCCCTTGCGAGCTGGGAAGCACGCAAGGCACGCGGCGAGCCCTCGCAGGCCGCACTGTTCGATGCCATGTCGGAAGTGCTGGAGCAGCAAGCCGAGAAGCTCGCGATCACGCGCAAGATTTCCGCCGACATCAAGGAAATCTGGGCCCTGCAGCCACGCTTCGAACGGCGCGCCGGTAAGGCACCGCACCGCCTGCTCGAGCAACCGCGTTACCGCGCCGGTTACGACTTCCTGCGCCTGCGTGCGCTGAGCGGCGAAGTGCCGATGGAACTCGCGGACTGGTGGAACGATTTTGCCGACGCCAATCCGGATTCGCGCGAAACCATGCTGGTGCCGGACCGCGATGGTGCGGCCAAGAAACGCCGCCGGCGTCGCCGCAAACCCGGCGGTGGCGCCGACGGCGCAGCCTCGGGCACCGAATGATTCCGCTGGTGCGCGCCTGGGTCGCGTTGGGCGCCAACCTCGGCGAACCCCGCGCGGCGCTCGATCGTGCCTTCGAGTCACTTGCCCGCCTGCCGCAGAGCCGGCTGGTGGCGCGCTCCTCGCACTATCGCACCGCGCCGATCGATGCGCCGGGCCAACCCGACTACTGGAACGCGGTCGGCGCACTGGATACCGCGCTGGAACCGCTGTCGCTGCTGCACGCGCTGCAAGACATCGAAACCAGCAACGGGCGCGAACGCAGCTTCCGCAACGCACCGCGCACGCTCGACCTCGATTTGCTGCTGTACGGCGACATCACGCTCGACACGCCGGATCTGATCCTGCCGCATCCGCGCATGCATCAGCGTGCCTTCGTGCTGGTGCCACTGGCCGAAATCGACCCCGACCTGCGCCTGCCGGGCCACGGCCGGGTGTCAGCCTTACTGCCGTCGGTGCGGGACCAGCGGATCGAGCGGATCGAGTAAGCACGCCGCATGGCGCCAGCATGTCAAAGCAGCGAACGGCTGGCTTGTGTATGCTTGGCACGGTCTAGATAAACAGTTCAGGACGCAGGACAGCATGCTCGACAAGGCACGCCATATCGTCGTGGAAGGTCCGATCGGTGCAGGCAAGACGAGCTTCGCGCAACGCCTTGCGCGCCGGCTCGATGCCGATCTGATGCTCGAACAGCCCGAGCTCAACCCATTCCTGGAACGCTTTTACGACAACATGGATCGCTGGGCGCTGGCGACTCAGGTGTCCTTCCTGTACCAGCGCCACGACCTGCTGACGCAGTTCGCCAACCATCCGGCTGATCGCCGCGTGGTGTCTGACTTCCTGATCGAGAAAGATCCGCTATTCGCTGGCCTCACCTTGGGCGCTGACGAAGAGCGCCTCTACCAGCGGCTGTACGCCACCTTGCAACCGCAGATTCCGCGCCCGGATCTGGTGATCTACCTGCAGGCGCAGCCCGAGATCCTGATGGACCGCGTACGCAAACGCGGCGTCGGCGCCGAGCGAAACATCACCGAGAGCTACCTCGCCAACGTGTCGGAGCGTTACGCGAGCTTCTTCCATCAGTACGACGCTGCACCGCTGTTCATCGTTAACGCCGAAGTGCTGAACCCGGTCGATCACGACGATGATTTCGAACTGCTGGTCGAACGCCTCACGGCCATGCGCAGCTACCGCGAATTCTTCGGCTACGCCCAGTAATCCACCTACCGCCCTAACGCAAGGACGCAGGCTACCGGCCCGACCGGCGGGCAGCCCTCCGGAGCCGGCAATCCGCATCGCTTCGCACCGCGTCCGCAGCCAGGAAGTCCCACGATGACCTATCTCCAGAATGACCGCCCCGTTACCCTGCACGAGCTTGCGAAGATGCGCGCCGAAGGCCGCAAGATCGCGATGCTGACCTGCTACGACGCCAGCTTTGCCGCGCTACTAGAGCGGAGTGGCGTCGACGTTTTGCTGGTCGGCGATTCACTCGGCAACGTATTGCAAGGCCAGAGCAGCACGTTGCCGGTAACGCTCGAGCACATGGTCTATCACACCCAGTGCGTCGCGCGCGGCAGCAAACGGCCGATGATCGTGGCCGACATGCCATTCGGCAGCTACCAGGAGAGCCCGCAGCAGGCGCTGCGCAACGCGGTGCCGCTCATGGCCGCCGGCGCGCACATGGTGAAGTTGGAAGGCGGCGCCTACATGGCGGAAACCGTGCGCTTCCTCGTCGAACGCGGCATTCCGGTGTGCGCCCACATCGGCCTCACGCCGCAGGCAGTGAACCAGCTTGGCGGCTACCGGGTACAAGGCCGCACCGAAGAGAGCGCACGCCAGTTGATCAGCGATGCGCTGGCGCTGGAAGCAGCCGGAGCCGCCATGGTCGTGCTGGAAATGGTGCCGGCAAGCGTGGCAGCCGAGCTGACCGCGGCGCTCACCACGATGGCAACGATCGGCATTGGCGCCGGCAAGGACACCGACGGCCAGGTACTGGTGCTGCACGACATGCTGGGCATCTTCCCCGGCCGCAAGGCGCGTTTCGTACGCAACTTCATGGACGGCGCCACGACCATCGATGACGCCGTGGCGCGCTATGTGACGGCGGTGCAGGACGGCAGCTTCCCCGCACCGGAACACATCTACTGAGCGTTCACGGGTACTGATGCCCCAACAAAAAGGGCCGCAAATTGCGGCCCTTTTTGTTGTTGCGAAGATCAAGGTTCAACTCTTCTTCGCCTCGGTTTTCTTGTCCGCGGTTTTACCCGGGGATTTGGTCGCGCCGGATTTCTTCGTCTCCGCGCTCGCCTTGTGATCCGCCATGTCACCACCGGGGCAGGCAAATGCTGGAGCCGACAGCAGCAGCGCTGCAACGCAAGCAAGGGAATACATTGATTTCATCGGCTGGCTCCTCGGTGAACAAGTGTCCAATCTAGCAGGCCGGCGAGCCGAAGTCAGCCACCTGCGAAAAACAGCGCGGCCATCACGAGCCCGGTCAGCACGATCGCCGAGCGCAACATCACAGGCGGTATCCGCCGGCCGAGGCGCGCGCCGAGGTAGCCGCCGGCCACCGCCGCCAGCATCATCGGCAGCGCCTTGTGCCACACGACGGCACCGCCAATCGCGTAGAGCGCCGCCGCAATCGTCGTCAACACCGCGGACACCAGGTTCTTCAGCGCATTGGCGCGATTCAGGCTGCGCTCGCCCAAGAGGCCGTACAGCGCCAGCAACAGGATGCCGAGCCCGCCGTTGAAGTAGCCGCCATAGACCGACACCAGGGCAACGCCGGCCGCAGTGGTGGCAGTTCCCGCCTCGGCGTTGTGGCGCGACGCAAGCCGGGCCAGCAGCCAAGGCGCAAGCGCAAACAGCAGTGTGGCCGCCAGCAGCAACCACGGCACGATGCGCCGGAACACGGCGTTCGAGGTGATCAACAGCAACGCGGCCCCGGTCGCGCCACCCACAAGGCTGAGCGCCAAGGTCAGCAGCAGGCGCCGGCGGTCAATGCCGCCCAACTCATGGCGAAACCCAAGCGTGCTCGCCACATAGCCCGGCAGCAGCGCGAGCGTGCCGGATGCGTTGGCGGCAACCGGCGGCACGCCCGCGAACACCAGCGCAGGCAGGGTCAGGAAACTGCCTCCCCCCGCTACGGCGTTCAACGCACCGGCGAAGAATGCTGCCAGCAACAGCACCACCCACTGCAGGCTCATTTCAGCGCCCGCCTTCGTTGCCGCGACGGAAATTGCCCGTCGCTCGCGCCATCAGGCCTTGAGCAGTCGCCGAATCAGCACCTGCGATACGCGAGAGGAAGCGGCCGGCATCGATCCCAGCCAACACGGTGACGGTGCGACCGTGCCAGTCGATGAACACGCGATCGTCGGCCGTCTTGCGCCAGGAGAAGACTTGCCCGCTCTCGCGATCGCTCATTCCGCGCTGGCCCAGGCACGGCTACGCGAAACGGCCTCGCGCCAGCGCGCCATGCGCTGCGCCGCCTCGTCGCGCGAAATGGCCGGTGCAAAGGCTCGTTCGATCTCGCCAGTCGACGACCCGTGAGCTGCGTTGATGCCAACGAAACGCGCGGCAAGGCGTGCGGCACCGAGCGCGGTGCTCTCGGTGATCCGCGGCCGTAGCACCGGCACGCCGAGCAGGTCGGCCTGGATCTGCATCAGCAGGTCGTTGGCGCAGGCACCGCCATCAACCCTCATCGCGTCGATCTTCAAACCAGCGTCCGCTTCCATGGCGGCAAGCAATTCCGCCGACTGGAAGGCGATCGAATCCAGCGCCGCCCGCGCGATGTGAGCGCGTGTGCTGCCGCGCGTAAGGCCGAACAGGCTACCGCGAGCGAGCGGATCCCAGTAGGGCGAGCCGAGCCCGGTAAACGCCGGCACGAAGCAGACGCCGTCCGCGTCCGCCACGGAACGCGCCAACGCTTCCACTTCGGTTGCGCTGCGAATGATGCCAAGCCCGTCGCGCAACCACTGCACGACGGCCCCTCCGACAAAGACGCTGCCTTCGATCGCGAACTGCGGGCGCGCGTCGGTTTGCGCCGCCGCCGTCGTCAGCAGCCCGTTGCGCGAAGGCGTAGGGGTTTCGCCGGTGTGCATCAGCATGAAACAACCGGTGCCGTAGGTGTTCTTGACCATGCCCGGAGCCGTGCAACCCTGCCCGAACAAGGCTGCCTGCTGGTCGCCCGCCACACCGCCGATACGCACCGGCGCACAAAGCCACTCGGGCAGCGCCTCGCCGAAATCGGTAGCCGACGGCAGCACTTGCGGCAACACGGCTTGCGGCACGTTCAGATGGGCCAGCAAGGCGTCGTCCCAGCGATGTTCGCGGATGTTGTACATCAGTGTGCGCGAGGCGTTGCTGACATCAGTGGCATGCACGCGCCCGCCGGTGAGCCGCCAGATCAACCAGGTATCGACCGTGCCGAAGGCCAATTCGCCGCGCTGCGCCCGTTCTCGGGCACCGGGCACGGCATCAAGAATCCACGCGAGCTTGGTGCCGGAAAAGTAAGGGTCGAGCAGCAGCCCGGTCCGCTCGCGGAAAAGCGGTTCGAGGCCAGCCACTTTCATCCCTTCGCAGCGCGCAGCCGTGCGTCGGTCCTGCCATACGATCGCCGGGTGAATCGGCTTGCCGGTGTCGCGCTCCCACACCAGCGTAGTCTCGCGTTGGTTGGTGATGCCCATCGCGGCAATGTCGCGCCCGCTGATGCCCGCTTTGGACAACGCTTGCCGGGCGGTATCAAGCTGGCTTTGCCAGATCGCCTCCGGGTCGTGCTCAACCCAGCCGGCCTGCGGATAGCTTTGAGGAAACTCCTGCTGCGCCATCGCGATGATGGCACCGCCCTCGTCGAACACGATCGCGCGGGAACTCGTCGTCCCCTGGTCCAGCGCCAGCAGATACGCCATGCGTTCTTCTCCCCCTCAGGAGCCGCGATCGTACGCGGCAGTGGAGCCAGCGCCCAGCCCCTCTCCATGCAGATCAATCCAGCGTTGCAAGGCTGCCGCGGCTTCGCTGCTCTGGCCAAGGCCGAGCTTGTTGCGTCGCCACAGGATGTCCTCGGCCGTGCGCGCGAACTCTTCACTCAACAGATAACGCAGCTCGGTCTCGAACAGGCCGCTGACGATTTCGCCACCGAGATCCGCCATCGTTTCGACGCCGGCCAGCAGCGCGTCCATGCGGCTACCGTAGCTGCGGGCATAGCGTTCGACCAAGGCGGGCGCCAGCGACGGCCGCCGTTCCAGCTGGCGCCTGACAAACGCCTCGATATCGGCGTCGGGCAGATCGCCGCCCGGTAGCGGCACATGTTCAGTCCAGGACCCCGCCGCGCTTCCGAGCAGCGGCGCGACGTGCTCGAGCACCTCCTCCGCGAGCTTGCGGTAAGTGGTGAGCTTGCCGCCGAACACTGAGAGCAGCGGCGCGCCCGCCTTGTCGAGCTCCAGCGCGTAGTCGCGCGTCACGCTGGCGGCCTCGCCGGCGTCGTCGTCCAGCAGCGGACGCACGCCGGAGAACTGCCAGACGACCTCTTCCGGGCCAACCGGATCGCGGAAGTAGCGATTGGCCATGCGGCACAGGTAGCCCACCTCATCAGGTTCGATTGCCACGTCCGCCGGGTCGCCCTGGTAATCCAGATCCGTGGTGCCGACGAGGGTGTAGTCGTGTTCGAACGGGATCGCGAAGATGATCCGCCGATCCGGGTTCTGGAAGAGGTAGGCATAGGGGTGCTCGAAGCGACGGCGCAACACGATGTGACTGCCCTTCACCAGCCGCACGGTCTTCTCACTGCCGACGCGCAGTACGCGTTGCAACAAGCGCTCGACCCACGGGCCGGCGGCGTTCACCAGCACACGCGCGGCCACCGTTTCGCGCCGCCCATGCTGATCCTGCAGCGTCAGCAACCAGGCGCCCTCCTCGCGCTTCGCCTCAACCAGGGTGGTGCGTGTGGCTACACGGGCGCCGTGTTCGCGGGCGGCCATCGCGTTCAGCACAACGAGACGGGCGTCCTGCACCCAGGCATCGGAGTATTCAAAGCCGCGCGCAAAGGCGGGTTTCAGGGCCGCCCCTGCAGGGTGCTTTCGGAGATCGACGCCGCAGGAGCCGGGCAAACGCTCGCGCACTGCCAGGTGATCGTAGAGGAACAGCCCGGCACGAATCATCCAGGCGGGCCGCTGGCCTTCGTCATGCGGCATCACGAAACGCATCGGGCAGATGATGTGAGGGGCTGCGCGCAGCAAGATCTCGCGCTCCTGCAGCGCCTTTCGCACCAGGCCGAACTCCCGGTATTCGAGGTAGCGCAAACCGCCGTGGATCAGTTTCGTACTGGCGCTAGAGGTGTGCGCTGCAAGGTCGTCCTGCTCACACAACATCACGGACAGGCCGCGCCCTGCGGCATCGCGCGCAATGCCCGCTCCATTGATGCCACCGCCCACCACGAACAGATCGTAAGCTGCCAATTCGCCGCCCTCCGATATGCCGCGCCGCAGATCCACACAGGCCCGGCAGTTCTGCTGCGTGTAAGGGTTAACGGCCTCGGTCCGGCGATGCTGAGTACCCCGCGCGCCCCGACCGGCGGCAAAGCTGCGCCAGCGCAACATCCGCGCAAGCCACTGGCGAGCTTTGCGGTTTACCGCTACAGGATTGGCACTTTCGCAACAATCCCACCGCTACACGGCGCCAATCCTGCCGCACTGATTGTTGTGTAACAGCCCCCTCGGTAGAGTCGCCCGCACCCCCCGATCACCTCGGGACTCCAGCCACACAGCAATCCGGTGCCGACACCGATTTCATCCTCCCAGTCCGAACTCGCGAGCATCCTCGCCAGCAACGTTCCGATTGCGCTGTTCGAGAACAACCTCGACGCCGACGGCGTTACGCGTGTGTTTTCGCAGCCAGCAGGCATCGTGCTGGCATGGGACGGTGCGTCAGTACCCGGCGCGCTGGCTGCGATCGAGGCGGCCGTCGCGGCCGGAGAATGGGTCACGCTCGCGGCGGACTATGAGCTCGGCTACGCGCTGGAGCCCAGCCTGGCCGCGCGACACCCGCAAGCCGGGAGGCCCTTGCTGCGTGCCTGGCGCTGGCGGCGCTACGACGAACTGGACCGTGCTTCGACCGATGCGCTGATCGAGTGCGCGTTGGCGCTGCTCCCGCTCGACGCACGGGTGGCCGGCCTCGGCGAGCTGACGTTCGGCCTTGATGAACGCGAATATCGCGCTGCGCTGGAGCGTATCCGTCAGTTGATCGGCGCAGGCGACTGCTATCAGGTCAATTACACCTTTCCCGTCCATGCGCAGGCTTATGGCCATCCACTCGCGCTGTACAGCCGCCTGAGAGCGGCCCAGCCGGTACGGCACGGCGCTTACCTGCAGCACGCCGACGGCGCAATCCTATCGCGTTCGCCGGAACTGTTCGTGGCGCGCGAAGGCGAACGGCTGATCACCCGGCCAATGAAGGGCACTGCGCCACGCGGCCAGGCGCAGGCCCTGGCGGCATCCGACAAAGACCGCGCCGAGAACCTGATGATCGTGGACCTGATCCGCAACGATCTGGGGCGGCTCGCACCCAAGGGCGGCGTGCGGGTCGAACGTCTGTTCGAGATCGAGGACTACGCAACGCTGCATCAGATGACCTCCACCGTCGTCGCAGCCCCCGTCGACGCGGGCCTCGGCGAGATCTTCAGCGCGCTGTTCCCGTGCGGCTCGGTCACCGGGGCTCCGAAGATCCGCGCGATGGAGATCATCCGCGAACTGGAAACGGCCCCGCGCGGCCTGTACTGCGGCGCCTTCGGCTGGTTCGCGCCGGGTGGCCGTTTCAGCCTCAACGTGCCGATCCGCACGATGGAGCTCGACCACTGCGGTGCGGCCCACATGGGAATCGGCAGCGGCATCGTCGCCGATTCCGACGCCGCCGCCGAATGGGCGGAATGCCACGTCAAGGCGCGCTTTGCCACGCAGCTCAAACCCGACTTCGCGCTGTTCGAAACCCTGCGCTGCGATGGCGGAAAGCACCCGTACCCCCTGCTCGAACGGCACCTGCGCCGCCTTGGCGATTCCGCATCGGCGCTGGGGATTTCCTTTGATGCCGGTACCGCGCGAGTGATGCTTGCACGCACGGCTGCGGCACTCGCCGACGATGGCCCGCCCCATCGGGTGCGACTGGCCCTGTCGGCCGACGGTAGCCTGGCAATCACGCACGCGGCGCTCGATCCCTTGCCCGCGCGGGCAACGGTCTGCCTCGCCAAAGACACCCTGAGCGCCGACGACTACCTGCTGCGCCACAAGACGACGCGCCGAGAGCGCTACGACCTCGCCTTGCAGCAGGCAATTGCCGCCGGACATTTTGATGCGCTGTTCTTCAATGACGCTGGTGAGCTCTGCGAAGGCGCTCGCAGCAACGTGTTCCTGAAGATTGACGGCCGCCTGCTCACGCCATCGCTCCGATGCGGACTGCTTCCCGGGGTGATGCGCCAGACGCTGCTCGACGCCGGCGAGGCCACCGAAGCGCGGCTCTACCAGCACGATCTTGAACGTGCGGAAGCGATCTACGTCAGCAACGCTTTGCGTGGTCTCGTTGCTGTCAACCTCGTCGATTGAGAGCCAGACGTGGTTTGCGGCCAACGCAAAGCGGCGATCTGGCTTGACAAGCTGAAATACATCGGGCAATGCGCCCGCCTTCGGCCTATAATCGCGCCCTTCTTGAATCCGCGCGGCAAATCTGCAGGCACGTCCTGCTACTGCGCTTGATGGGTAACTATGTCGTTTTCCGAACTCGGTCTGATTCCTGAACTGCTTCGCGCCGTTGAAGAGGCGGGCTACAGCGAGCCAACGCCAATCCAGCGTCAGGCGATCCCTGTTGTACTGGAGGGGCGCGATGTCATGGGCGGGGCACAGACCGGCACCGGCAAGACGGCAGGCTTCACGCTGCCGCTGCTGCACAAGATCTCGCGCTGGGCCAACACGAGTGCATCACCCGCGCGCCACCCGGTGCGCGCGCTGATTTTGGCGCCGACCCGCGAATTGGCAATGCAGGTTCACGAATCGGTGCAGACCTACGCCAAACACCTGCCGCTGCGCGCGGCCTGCATCTACGGCGGCGTGGATATCAAACCGCAGCTCGACGAACTGCGTCGCGGCGTAGAAGTCGTGGTTGCCACCCCGGGCCGCCTGCTGGACCACGTCGAACAGCGCAGCATCGCGCTCGGCCAGGTCGAGTTCGTCGTGCTCGACGAAGCCGACCGCATGCTCGACATGGGCTTCATCCCGGACATCCGTCGCATTCTCGCGCTGCTGCCGTCGCAACGGCAAAGCCTGCTGTTTTCGGCCACCTTCTCGGACGAGATCAAGAAGCTCGCCGACTCGATGCTCAAGAGCCCGCAGTTGATCGAAGTCGCTCGCCGCAACATGGTCAGCGAAACGATCACGCACCGTGTTCACCCGGTGCCGGGCGCAGTGAAGCGCGACCTGCTGACCTGGCTGCTGCTTGAAGACGTTGCCGCGCCCCAGGTTCTGGTGTTCTGCAGCACCAAGCTCGCGTGCGCCCGCCTGGCGCGCCAGTTGCAGAAAGATGGTATCGCAGCGGACGCGATCCACGGCGACAAGAACCAGCAGCAGCGAACCGAAGCCCTCGAAGGTTTCAAGAGCGGCGCGATCCGCGTGCTGGTCGCAACCGACGTAGCGGCGCGCGGGCTCGATATCGACGACCTGCCCTGCGTGATCAACTACGAACTGCCGCCGACAGCGGAAGACTACATCCACCGTATCGGCCGAACCGGCCGCGCGGGCAAGCAAGGCAACGCGATTTCGCTGGTGTCACCCGACGAACACGTGCGCCTTGCCGCGATCGAAAAGCTCATCAAGCTGAAGATCACGCAAGAAGTCGTACCAGGTTTCGGCAACGACGCTACGGCCGACTCGGCCCGGCGGATCCTGCGTAACCAGAATGCCGATCGTCGCGCCCATTCGTCCCCCGATCGCGAACGGCCGCGCCACACGGCCCCCGACACGCTGGAGCGCAAGCCGAATCTTGCAGCGGATGGTTTTGACTTCAACCGCCCGTATTCCGAGAGCGACGCCGCGCAGGTCGTCGCCGGCAAGGCGATCAGCCAGCCGAGCGCGCCGCGCAAGGCAGGCCGCCCGATACCAGTGCTGCTGGGTGGCAACGGGCGCTGAACAAGCGCCTCAGTGCAAAAGAAAAGGCGCCTTTCGGCGCCTTTTTCATTGGCTCAGCGAAGATCAGCCAGCCATTTCCTTCACATGGGCGATCACGTCCGCCACGGCCTGCTGCGCGCTGCCGTAGAGCATGCGGCAGTTGTCCTCGTAGAACAGCGCGTTCTCGATACCCGAGTAGCCTGCGCCCTTGCCGCGCTTGATCACGATGACGTTCTGCGCCTTGTCGGCATCCAGAATCGGCATGCCGTAGATCGGGCTCGACTTGTCGGTGCGCGCCACCGGGTTCACCACGTCGTTCGCGCCGATCACCAGCGCCACATCCGCCAGCGGGAACTCGGCGTTGATCTCTTCGAGGTCGAAGATCTTGTCGTACGGCACACCCGCCTCAGCCAGCAGCACGTTCATGTGGCCCGGCATACGGCCAGCCACCGGGTGAATCGCGAACTTCACCTCGACGCCCTCTTTTTCGAGCAGCTGCGCCATTTCCCAGACCTTGTGCTGCGCGCCCGCGACCGCCATGCCGTAGCCCGGCACCACGATCACCTTCTGTGCGTAGCGCATCATCGCCGCCGCATCGAGGCCGGACACTTCCTTCATCGATCCGGCGATCGCGCCACCCGCCTGTGCCTCCCCGGTAATCGGCTGGAACAGGATGTTGGTGAGCGGGCGGTTCATCGCCTTGGCCATCAACTGGGTCAGCAACGTACCGGCAGCACCCACGACGATACCGGCGATGATCAGTGCCGGGTTACCGAGCACATAGCCTTCAAAGCCCACGGCAAGGCCGGTGAACGCGTTGAACAGCGAGATCACCACCGGCATGTCGGCGCCACCGATCGGCAGCGTCAGCACGGCACCGAGCAGCAAGGCCAGCGCAAAGAACAGGATGATGTGCAGCGGCGACGGATGGCCGCTCAGCACGATGGCGACGCCAAACCCAATCGTCACTAGGCCGAGCACCACGTTCACCGCGTTCTGCGCGGGCAGGCGGAAGGCCTTCTGCATCACGCCCTGCAACTTCGCCCAGGCAACGCAGGAACCGGAGAATGACACCGCACCGATCAAGGCACCGAGCGTCGCGAGCGTCGTGACAACCGGGCCGGTGACATGGCCACGAGCGAACTCAAGCGCAGCAATTGCCGCCGCGGCGCCGCCACCCATGCCGTTGTATATCGCAACCATCTGCGGCATGTCGGTCATCTTGACGACCTTGCCCGACCACCAGGCCAGCGAGCCGCCGAGCGCCAATGCCAAGACGATCAGCAGCATGTTCTGCATGCCCGGCGTCAGGAAGGTGACGACCGTAGCCAGCACCATACCGGCACCCGCCCAGACGATACCCTTGCGCGCCGACACCGGCGACGCCATCGCCTTGAGGCCCAGGATGAACAGGACCGCAACGACGAAGTACGAGATATTGATCAACCAAGTTGCGCCGGTCATTTGGCCGCCTCCTTGCGGTCATCGCGCTTGAACATGGCGAGCATGCGTTCGGTCACCACGTAACCGCCGGCCGCATTCGCCGCGCCGAGCACCACGGCAACAAAACCGATTGCCAGTTGCAGCGGATCATTCGGGTCAGCATTGCCAAGTGCCACCATCGCACCGACCAGCACCACGCCGTGAACAAAGTTGGACCCCGACATCAGCGGGGTATGCAGGATCACCGGCACGCGCGCGATGACCTCGTAGCCGGTAAATGCGGCCAGCATGAAGATGTAAATTGCCAGAAAGCCTTCCATTGCGGCGCTCCGTCAAAGTCCGAGAATCTTTTTCACGCCTTCGTGGCGCACCGCGCCGTCGTGCGTGAGACAGGTACCCGCGATCACCTCGTCGCTCCAGTCGATCGCCAGCGATGCATCCTTGATCATCGGCGAAACGAAGTTGTAGAGGTTTTTCGCGAACATCTCCGACGAGTGCGCAGCCATGCGACTGGGCAGATTGGTCGGGCCAACGATCAGCGCCGGGCCGACGCGCACCACCTCACCGGCGACCGTGCCAGCGACGTTGCCGCCCGATTCAGCGGCCATGTCGACGACGACTGCGCCCGTCTTCATCTTCGCGACCATCTCGGCCGAGATGATTTGCGGCGCCTTCTTGCCCGGGATCGCGGCCGTCGTGATCAGGGCGTCACACTGGGCGACTGCCTTGCCAAGACGCTCCGCCTGCTGGCGCTTCTCGTCGTCGGTCAGTTCGCGCGCATAGCCGCCGGTACCGGCAGCTGAAACACCGGTGTCAACGAACTTGGCACCGAGGGATTCGATCTGCTCCTTGGTCTCCGGACGCACGTCGTAGGCTTCGACCATCGCGCCCATACGGCGGGCGGTCGCGATAGCCTGCAGACCGGCGACACCTGCACCGATGACCAACACCTTTGCCGGGCGAATCGTGCCGGCAGCGTACGTGAGCATCGGGAAGAACTTGGTGCAGTGGCTGGCGGCTATCAGCACGCACTGATAGCCGGAACACGCTGCCTGCGAAGACAGGATGTCCATGCTCTGCGCACGCGAGATACGCGGCAGCAGTTCCATCGCGAAAGTCGTGATCTTGCGTTCGGCGAACAGCCGCGCACGATCCGCACTCTGGTAGGGTTGCAGGCCGGCAACCAGAACGGCACCCGGTTTGAGTTTGCCGATCAGTTCGTCGGAGGGCGGCTGGATCGCGAGCACCATGTCTGCCGCGAGCACTTCGTCGACACCCTCTGCCCAGCGCACCTCGGCGAAATCGCCCTCGGCGATGCTGGCAGCGTCGGCGGCGCCGCGTTGAACAACAAGCTCGACTCCGAGCGCCCTGAAACGTTTAGCCACCTCGGGGACCAGCGCTACGCGCCGTTCGCCGGTGACACGCTCGGCCAAAACGCCGATCGTCAGTGCCATGAAGCCTCCTGGTCAGATGTTGCCCGTGCAGGGCAATGGCGCAGTTGCGCCGGAGTTGCCGGAAGCCTCTGCCCGCAAACGGACGAGCGTCGCCATCCAGGGCGCGCCGAACGTTGGGGGGAGTGCTGCGGCAACGACGAGCCGGCATCATACTGACTGCTGCCGTAATCTGAGAAGCGGAACCGCGCGCGAGTCCGATTACCAATGAGTTGGATCAAACTGGAGCAGTCCATGCCGATCAAGTCAAAACCCGCCACCCGCCCCCGAAAGAAGGCGCGCCCGGATTACCGCAGAAAAATTGGCCAACCGCCTGGCTCGCTGATTCATCTCGGCGACATCAAGACGCCCTCACCTGCAATCACGCTGTTCGAATACGACGAAACCGGTTTCAAGGAATGTCGATTCGGCTCAGTCGCGGAGTCGCGCAACTTTGAGCCGGAACACCGGGTGCTATGGCTCAACGTATACGGGCTACAACAGCCTGAAGTGATGAGCGAGATCGGGCGCCGCTTCGGCCTGCACCCACTGACGCTGGAGGACATCCTGAACACGCATCAGCGCCCGAAACTCGACGACTACGGGAGCTACGTATTCTTCGTCGCGCGCGCGTGGCGCACGGCAGAGGACAGCGGAGAGCTGGTGTCCGATCAGGTCAGCGTCGTACTAGGCGAGCGCTTTGTGCTGAGCTTCCAGGAACGCCCGGGCGGCCTGTTCGATCCGATCCGCGAGCGGCTGCGGCAAGGCAGCGGCCTCGCGCGCGAACGCGGGCCGGACTACCTCGCCTACTCACTGCTTGATGCCGTCGTCGACCGATACTTCAACGTCCTTGAATCGCTCGGCGCCCAGATCGACCGGCTCGAAGACGAGATCGATCAACCTCGTGCGGCACATCTGATCACCGCGATCAACCGGCTCAAACACGATACGCGCGAACTGCGCCGCACCGTCTGGCCCTTGCGTGACGTCATCACCAGCCTGCAGCGTGTCGACGAGCGCTTCGTCAAACGCAGTACCGATATCTACCTGCGCGATGTCTATGACCACATCGTGCAGGTCGTCGAATCGCTCGACAGCCTGCGCGACGCAATCGGCGATTTGCTAGACCTGCACATATCGCTCGACAGCCAGCGACTGAACACGGAAGTACGCGCGCTCACGGTGGTGTCGATGCTGTTCATGCCGGCAACCCTGATCAGCGGCATTTTCGGCATGAACTTCCAGATCATGCCCTGGCTATCGCTGAGCAACGGTTTCTGGCTCGCACTCGGATTGATGCTCGGCATCGCCAGCTTCATGGGGCTGATTTTCTGGCGTCGGCAGTGGTTACAGAGCACTTAGATTTGTCGGCAGCTTTTACAGTCGCAAGCCGGGCATATTTCCCAGTTGTGACGAATTCTTTGCAAACAAGGCGATGCGTGAATTTTTCACGTACAGGCACGTTTCCTGCTGTCGTGGCAGTTGCGCCCATAAGGCGCGACCAACCCGACAACAGGAGCACTCAAGAATGACTTCAAGCAAGCTGTTCCGTGCGATCGCAGCAATCGGTTTCGGCGCTGCCGCCTCGATGGCTTACGCCGTCCCGATGTCCATCACACCCAGCATCACGCCGTTGATTGCCTCGGGCGCGCCGCCCGATAGCCCGGCCGCACGCGTTGATGCAAATGAACCGACCTCGCCGTTCTCGGGCGTCGTCAGCATCAACATCCGCTACAGCAATGGCGATAGCTTCATCTGCTCCGGCGCGATGATCGATCGCTGGCATGCGGTATCTGCCGGCCACTGTGTCGATTCCGACGGCAACGGTTCGCTGATCAACATCAACCAGCCGGGCAATGATGTTCGCGTTGTATTCAACGCCACCAGCGCGGTCGGAAGTGCCGGTCGCGCAATCATCACCGCCAACAAGGTCGATATGCATCCGGACTACGCCGGCTTCGGCAATTGCCCCTCGGGCGTGCCGGGTTTCTGCGTGAACGATGACGTCGCAATCATCCGCCTGTCATCCCCGGCGCCTGACGAGGCGAAGACCTACAAGATCTTCCACGGCCCGGTCAGCGAAGGCACCCAGTTCACCATGGTCGGCTACGGCACCAGCGGCGACGGGTGGGACGGCTACTACGTGAGCCCGGCCTTCCGTGTGAAGCGCAGCGGCAAGAACGTGTTCGACTTTGCTGAAACCGATGACGAAGCAGGCTTCAGCGCAGGCAGCTCGAAGGAAGTCTGGTACGCCGACTTCGACGGCACGCTGCGCGACGGCACGACGGTGGACACCTTCTGCGATCCGTCGGTACTTGGCGTTGCGGTTTGCGGTGCCAGCCTCGGTAACGACGTCGAAGCAAACATCGGCGGTGGTGATTCCGGCGGCCCGTCCTTCGTGCTGGTCGACGGCGAGTATCAGCTCGTTGCGAACAACACTTTCGGCTTTGCGATGGGCTACTCGCCGAAGGGTGGCTTCGGTGACGGCATGGGCGGCATTTTGCTCGACTCCTATCGCAACTGGATCGAAACAACGGCAGTGCCGGAGCCCGGCTCGCTCGCGCTTGCCGCGCTCGGTCTGGCAGGCCTCGTCGGCGTACGTCGTCGCCGTCGCTGACCGCAGAGCATCCCAAATGAAAACGCCCCGCAAGGGGCGTTTGTCTTTTTACGCTGCGGGTCAGCAAAGCGACAGCGGCTACGCAGCTTCGACCAAACGGATGATCGCCATCGAGATGTTGTCGCCAGTGCCCCGCCCGCGCGCACGCGCCGTATCGATCAAGCCTCGCGCGGCCTGACGCGCCGGCTCATGGCTGATCGAGCGCGCCAATTCCTGGTCGCTGCAGTGGCCCCAGAGCCCGTCGGAGCACAGCAGAAAACCGTCGCCGGCCTTGAGGCCTTCCACGCTGCAAACCTC
Organism: Niveibacterium sp.; assembly: GCF_041909475.1. Lineage (NCBI taxonomy): Bacteria > Pseudomonadati > Pseudomonadota > Betaproteobacteria > Rhodocyclales > Rhodocyclaceae > Niveibacterium > Niveibacterium sp. The sequence goes on from NZ_JAYRDJ010000015.1 coordinate 87,749, forward strand.
GATCTTGGGCTCACGATCAGCACCCAGGCACGACAGCAGAAGGTTGCGATGGGGATAGGTCTCGGCCTCCGCTTCGGAAATCTGTCCGGTGCGCACCAACTCCGCCACGAGGGAATGATCGTTGCTGCGCAACGCAACGCCGCCGTCGCGGAAATGATAGATGCGCGAATCGCCGCAATGCGCCCAGTGCACTTTTCCCGGCTGCATCAGCAACACGCAGGCGGTGCTGTGCGGATCCTGTTCGCTGGTGAAGCGCGTCAGCTTGATGACGACGTGCGCCTCTTCGATGATCGCCCGAAGCAACTCCTCCGGCGACTCTGATGCGGGCGAGTAGGCCTCGAAGTTCTGTTTGGCCTTGATGACGACCTGCTCGGCAGCCATCGCCCCGCCTGTGTGCCCGCCCATCCCGTCAGCGAGTACGGCAAGCAGCATGCCTGGGCGCGACGGATGCGGAAACAGGCCCACGCGGTCCTGTTGCTCCTTCCGGTCCCCTTGATGCATTGCAACGACGGTATCGATTGTCAGGGCCACGTTTTTATCGCTATTAACACTTATGACAATTCTAGCGGTGTTTCCACATCACCGATAGCTTGATTCCGGAACGCTGCGGCGGCAGTTTTGCGGCCGCTCAATGTTCCAGAACATGGAATTGCTCAAGCACCTGCTCACACAACTCGCTCAACTCGTGCGCATTGATTTCCAAGCGTTCAAGAAGCATCGTTTCATCGTACTCCCCACTCGGTTCGGTCAGCCCCAACTCACACGCATAGAGGTGCATCGCGAGCTGCAGGATGCTGACCAGCATACTCGTAGGGCGGGAAGGGATACATACACCTTCATGGTGAAAGCGTACCGCTTGAGCAACAAAATCAGGAAGCCGCCAATGACGCGCAAGCAGGAAGCCGATCACGGCGTGATCGGAAGAGAAGAGCCGATCCTCGGTCCGGATATCGGCCCACTTGTTCATGTAGCCCTCGATGCCCGTGCTGCGACAGTAAGCCGGGAAGCGTTGCATGAGGATCGGAACGCCGCAGTCGTGGAACATCCCGGCAAGATAGGCCTGCTCACCACGCACTCGATGGGCCCCCGGCAGGTTGTTGGCAATCAGCATCGCGAGCTGCGCAATGGCTGTCGAACGTGCCCAGAAGCGCGCAAGCACCCGCGCATTCCCGGGCATGGAACGCTGCACGCACAGCGCCTGGGCCAGGGCCAGGGTGCGCGGCAAACCGAGCAAGAGTACGACCTGATCAACCGTCTGCGGCGGCGACGGCCTCGCGAACAGCGGCGAGCGCGCCATACGATAAAGCCCCGCAGTCAGCGCGGCGTCGCTGGCAATCACTTCTGATACATCCCGCATCTCGGGGTTTTCGGTCAACGCCAGCATTTGCAGCGCTTGCAGGGCCGCCGGCTGAGGCGGTAACTGCAAGCCGCGCGCAAGCAGGGCTTCGGGCTCGTCTTCCGCAGAGACTGTAAGGCCGACTTGGGTCATTCGGGCGTTAACGGCCCCGCCGTGAACAAGTTGAGCGTTTTACGTGTAGCGAGGCACTCAGTCGGCGAGTGCGTCGTCCAGCCACTCGATCCAGTGCCTTACCGGCACCGCCGCCGCGCCCGCAAGATGTGCGATGCAGCCCACATTGGCACTCGCGACCCCAGCGGGCCCACCAGCACTCAACGCGGCCAGCTTGTTGTCGCGCAAGCGCGCGGCAATCTCAGGCTGCAGCAACGAATATGACCCGGCGGAGCCACAACACAGATGCGCATCCGCGACGGGCGTCAGTACATACCCGGCAAGCCGCAGCAAACGCTCGACCACGCCACGGATCTGCAAGCCGTGCTGCAAGGTACACGGTGAATGAAATGCGATCGCGGTGCCGTCAGCGGACGGCCGTGCGGCGAGAAGCGCTTCCAGGGCATCGGCATGGCGCGATACGAGCCCTGCAATGTCGAACGTCTGTGCCACAACCTTCGCGGCCTGCGCGAGCATCGGCGCATCGTCGCGGAACAGGTGGCGGTAGTCACGGATGAAGCTGCCGCAGCCCGAGGCAGTGACTACCACGCCTTCAACCTCACCGCGCTCAAGCGCTGGCCACCAGTGCTGCAACAGGCGGGCCGCATCCTCGCGCCCGCCTTCGTGGTCGTTGAGGTGGCTACGCAGCGCGCCACAGCAACCGTCGCGCCTGATTTCGACGAGCGAGATGCCGATTCGGTCCAGCACGCGTGCGGCTGCGGCGTTCACATCAGGCGTCAGTGCCGGCTGAGCGCATCCGCCGAGTACCAGCCACTTGCGGGCGTGGCGAGGTTCCGGCCAGAGCCCACGCTGCCGGGCAGGCGCAAACTTGTCGGCGAGCGCAGCAGGCATCAGCGGACGCAGCGCGCGCCCTGCACGGTAGGCCGCTCCAAAGAGCGTAGGCTGCGAGATCGTGTTGGCGAGCAGCCAGCGCTTGACCTGCTGTGGCGCAGAACGAGGCGGCGCGAGTTGCTCCGCCCACTTGCGCCCGATATCGACCAGCCGCCCGTATTCCACGCCGGACGGACAGGTCGTCTCGCACGAACGGCATGTCAGACAACGATCCAAATGCAGCTGCGTACGCGCCGATACCGGCTCGCCTTCGAGCATCTGCTTGATCAGGTAGATGCGCCCACGCGGGCTATCGAGCTCGTCGCCCAACAACTGGAAGGTCGGACACGTCGCGGTGCAAAAGCCGCAATGCACGCATTTGCGCAGGATCGCTTCGGCTTCGGTGCCGTCGGCGGTATCGCGGACGAAATCGGCAAGTTGGGTCTGCATTACGGTGTCACCAGTCCGGATACATGCGAGTGCGGTTGAAGATGCCAGCGGGGTCGAACGCGGCCTTCAGCCGACGGTGCAAGCCGCCCAGGGCCGGACTCAGACGGCCGAAGGGTGCGTCGCAGCTCGCGCCGTCACCGGTACGAAAACACACGGCACTGCCATGTTGGCGCGCAACATGATCGGAAAGCGCGGCGCCCTCCTCCATGGGCGCGCGTAACCAGCGCAGCGCCCCGCCCCACTCGATCAGCCCCGCGTCGGCGGCGCCGATGGTTTCTTCGCAGCTGGGCACCGACAGTCGCCAGAGCGGGTGGCCGCCGGCAAAGAATGGATGTGTCTGTTCCCGCAGCGCACGCCAGAACGCCTGCTGGGCCGCAGGTTCGAGTACCACCCCGCCGATCTTCACTGCAGCCGCTTCAACCGCCGATGCCGCGCCCGAAAGCCGCACATGCAGCAAGCCATCCACCCAGCACGTTGCCGACACCGGCAGCGGTTGGCCCGCCCAGCGGTTCATCGTGCGCAAGGCCTCGGCCTGGCTCATCGACAAGCGCAAGGTTCGCTCGGTCGCAGGCAAGGGCATGACCTTCAAGGACACCGCAAGCAGCAGCCCCAGCGTACCCATCGCACCGGCCATCAGACGCGAAACGTCATAGCCGGCAACGTTCTTCATCACCTGGCCGCCGAAACGCAGTACGTCGCCGCGCCCGTCCATCAGCGTCACACCGAGCAGATGGTCGCGCACCGCCCCCGCGCTCGCCCGCCGCGGCCCGGACAAGCCGGCGGCAACCATGCCACCCACGGTCGCCGCGCCAAAATGCGGCGATTCGAAGGCCAGCATCTGTCCGCGCTCGGCAAGCGTCGCTTCAAGTTCGGCGAGCGCGGTTCCGGCCCGCACGGTGACGACCAGTTCGGTCGGTTCATAGCTCTGAATACCGCGCCAGTCGCGCGTGTCGAGCACATCACCAACGGGCGGCCGGCCCAGAAATCGCTTGCTGCCACCGCCCTGCAACACGAGGGCTTGCCCGCTGGCGGCAGCGCGGCGCACGCGCGCCCGCCAATCCGCCAGAACCGGGGCGAGAGAGTCGGTCATCAGAAGCGCTCCAATCCGGCGTAGCGCGCTTGGCCACCTTGCACATGCTCGCGGCCGCCCTCAGCACAACGGTTCAGTGTCGGGATTGCCTTGCCGGGATTCAACAGCCCCGCCGGATCGAATGCCGCTTTCACGCGATGGAACATGCGCAACTCGTTCTCGCTGAACTGGATGCACATCTGATCGATCTTCTCGACCCCGACGCCATGCTCTCCGGTGATTGAGCCCCCCAGTGCAACCGACAGCGCAAGGATCTCCGCTCCGAATGCTTCGGCACGCGCCTGCTCGCCCGGCGCACTGGCATCGAACAGGATCAGCGGATGCAGGTTGCCGTCGCCAGCGTGGAACACGTTGATGCAACGCAGCGCGTAGCGGCGCTCCATCTCGGCGATCGCGTTGAGCATTTCGCCGAGCCGTTTGCGTGGAATCGTGCCGTCCATGCAGTAGTAGTCCGGCGAGATGCGGCCCGCTGCAGGGAATGCCGCCTTGCGCCCGGCCCAGAAGCGCAGGCGCTCCGGCTCGTCGCGCGAGATCCGGATTTCGCCGGCGCCGGCTCGCTGCAGTACCTCGCTGACGCGGGCGACTTCCTCGGCCACCTCCTCCGGCGTGCCGTCACACTCCACCAGCAGGATTGCCGCAGCATCAAGCGGGTAACCCGCATGCACGAAGGCCTCGACGGCCGCCGTCGCCGCTTGGTCCATCATTTCCAGCCCCGCCGGAATAATCCCCGCGGCGATGATGGCCGCAACGGCCTCGCCCGCCACGACGACATCCGAGAACGCCGCCAGCACGCAGCGCGCGAGCTGCGGTGTCGGCAGCAGGCGGACCGACACCTCGGTCGTCACCGCCAGCATGCCCTCGGAACCGGTCAGCAGCGCAAGCAGGTCATAGCCTGGTGAGTCGAGCGCATGGCTGCCGAACTCAACCAACTCACCGTCCATCGTTACACCGCGCACCCGCAGTACGTTGTGCACCGTGAGCCCGTACTTCAGGCAATGCACGCCGCCGGCGTTCTCGGCAACGTTGCCGCCAATCGTGCAGGCGATCTGCGAGCTGGGGTCTGGCGCGTAGTAAAGCCCGTAAGGCTCCGCCGCCTCGGATATCGCTTTGTTGCGCACGCCCGGCTGTACCACCGCGATCCGCGCCACCGGATCAATGCGGACGATCTTGCGAAACTTGGCCATTGCCAGCAGCACGCCGAACGCATGCGGCATCGCACCGCCCGACAGGCTCGTGCCAGCCCCGCGCGCCACCACCGGAACGCCCATGCGCTGGCAGATCCTCAGAATATCCACCACCTGTGCTTCGGTTTCCGGCAAGGCGACCAGCATCGGCAACCGCCGCATTGCTGCCAATCCGTCACATTCCCAAGGCCGCAGGTCTTCCAGTTCGCTCAACAGGCATGCCGGCGGAAGCACGGCCGCCAGCGCCTGCAGCACCGCGTTGCGGTCGACGCCCGAAAAGTCAGCCGCGATCTCGCCTGGCACGACCCCATCCCTGTTCGTCCCCATTACCGCCCCCAAATCAGCGCTGCGATGCGAAATTCCCGGTGGGTGCGCACGGCGAATCGAACCGCGCTCGCCCCATCGAAAATCACCTGATGGCCCGATGATGTCCGGTCTGCCGCGAAGCGACCAGCCCCGCGCAGGTCGCCTTCCCCAAAAGCGACGCTGCATCGGTGGAACTCTACCGGAGACAACTGTGCGCTTGGCATTGCCTTGTCGATCAAGCGCAGCCGGATTCGCCCCCCCGCCTGGTCTGGACAAGCAAAACAGCTTGCAGCGCTGACCCAGCTCGCTGGTCGTCATATGCCAAGGGGTTCAGCAGGGCGGAGCACCGGGCAAGCACACGACGTCACACGGCCACAAAGCGCCTCGCACAGTCACCAGCCTGACGTTCCGCGATTCCGCACCTAGGGCAACCCGCCGGCGAGGCGGAATTCACCCATACGGATTGATTGTTTTAAAACGTTTCACTAGCATAGTGAAACGTTGCAATAAAAATGTGCTGCAACGAATTGGCGCCCCCCCCACTTCCCGGGCCCCAAAACACACCTAAGGAGGTTGAACAATGGAACGTACAAACAGCCGCACCAGGCTGACAACGGCTCGCAGCACCCTCGCGGTGCTCGTGCTGTGCGCAGCCGGCGGCTTGCTGTCGGGTTGCGGGTCAAACGACGATACGCCGACAACAACAAGCCCCACCACACCGACAACCCCGCCCCCCGTTACATCCGAATGCGTCGCCAGCCCACTCGGCGACCGTGCGTTGTACCTGCGCGGCGGCTTCAACTCGTGGGGCGTGATCGAAGACCACAAGTTCACTTACAGCTGCAATCACTACGAGCTCGTCACCGAGATCAGCGGCAGCAACGATTTCAAGGTTGCCGACGAAAGCTGGTCGAGCGATGCAGACTTCGGCGGCGCCAAGCCCAGTTCCGGCGTTGCTGCGGATTTGGCGCTGGGCGGCGGCAACATCAATTACAACTTCTCCGGCCAGCAACGTTTCGTGCTGGACTTCACCAAGTCCAAGACCAGCCCGACGCTCACCATCACCGATTGCCCCGCCGCACCGCTGGGGGCGACGGCGCTCTACATCCGTGGCGGCATGAATTCGTGGACGGCCACCGGGGAATACCAGCTCAAATACAGTTGCGACGCTTACTACGCGAACGTGGCTGTCACCGGCACCAACGAATTCAAGATCGCCGACGCCGGCTGGACCGCGGCGACCACGTTCGGCAAACCGACCGCAGCGACTACCGGCCTTGTCACCGCTGAAACCGCGTACACGCTGGCTGCGGACAGCGATACCGGCGGCGCCGGCAACCTGAGCTTTGCGTTCACCGGCGAACACACGGTGAAGGTCGCGTTCAATGGCGCTGGTGTCGGTTCGCTGACGATCGGGCCAAAGACCTTCGTGGACCACGGCGCCGCTGCAGTGACCGATCCAATCGCTTTGAGCGTGAACTTCGACTCGCGCGACACGAGCTACAAGGCACCGTTCGGCGCCGTTACGAGCGGCACCGCCGTCAAGCTTGGATTCACCGCCAAGCCTGGGGTCACCAGCGCCAATCTCGTGATCGAGAAGCGCGCCATGGAGGGCAACTACGACAAGCTCTCTTACACCGAAGTCACCCGCGTGCCGCTTACTAAGGCCACGGAAGGTGATCTGGAGCGCTGGGCCGGCAGCTACACCTATCCGGAGATCGGCGTCTTTGGCTACTACTTCGAAGTCACCGTCGGCGACAAGGTGTTCCTGTATGGCAACAACAAGAACCCCGTCTACTGGACTGCAGAAAAGGGCAGCAACGGTATCGGCCTGATCGTCAACAAACCGGGCGAAGCCAAGAGCATCCGGCGCTATCGGCAAACGGTGTACAAACCGGACTTCGCGGTGCCGGACTGGGCGCAGGACGCGATCTACTACTACATCTTCCCGGAGCGCTTCCGCAACGGCGATAAGTCCAACGACCCGACCCCGAAGAACGACAAGTATCTGAACACCGCCATCGAGTTCCACAGCAACTGGCTCGACAAGCCGTACCTGCCGGGCTCCGGAGATGGTTCGGACGCGACCTACAACAACGACTTCTTCGGTGGCGATATCGCCGGCATCATCGAAAAGCTCGACTACATCGCGTCACTCGGCGCCAACACGCTCTACATCAATCCCGTGTTCGCAGCCGGCAGCAACCACAAGTACGACACGGCGGACTACAAGACCATCGATCCGCATTTCGGCACCAACGCGGACTTCGTGAAGCTCACCAGTGAGGCTGCCAAGCGTGGGCTGCGAGTGATCCTCGACACCTCGCTGAATCACTCAGGCAGCGACTCGATCTACTTCGACAAGTTCAGCCGTTACCCGACGCTGGGCGCATTCGAAGGGGGCTCGATCAACAGCAGTTCGCCGTACGCCTCGTGGTACAGCTTCTCGACGGCCGACCCCGCCAAGCCGTACGACGGCTGGGGTGGCAGCCTCGATATGCCGAATCTCAACAAGAACTCGCCCTCATTCCGCGACTACGCCTATGGCGCATCGGATTCGGTAGCGAAGCTCTGGATGGATCGCGGCATCGCCGGCTGGCGCATGGACGTTGCACCATGGGTGCCGGACGACTTCTGGCGTGAATGGCGCGTTGCCGTCAAGGGCAAGGACGCCAACGCGCTGACAGTGGCGGAAACCTGGTTCGACGCATCGAAGTTCTTCCTCGGTGACGAGTTCGATACGACGATGAACTATATCTTCCGCGATGCGATCCTCGCCTACGCCAACGGCGGCAACGCCAAGGACGTGTACGAGAACATCGAGCTGATGCGCGAGAACTACCCGCAACAGGTGTTCTTCGCACTGATGAACCTCGTGTCATCGCACGACGTCGCCCGCGCACTCGATCAGTTCGGCTACACCAGCAGTACGCAAAGTGCGGCGAGCATCGCCGCAGCCAAGCAGAAGCTGCGTCTCGCGACCTTTGTCCAGATGGCCTACCCGGGTTCGCCGTCGATCTACTACGGCGACGAAGTCGGTGTAACCGGCGGCGCGGACCCCTACAACCGCGCCACCTACCCGTGGGCGGATGTCGGTGGCACGCCGGATACCGCGTTGCTCGCCGACTTCAAGTCGCTCACTAAGATGCGGCAGGACAATGCCGTGCTCAGGCGCGGCAGCTTCGGCGCGCCCTTGCTGATCGACAGTAACGTGATCGTGCATGGTCGCACTCTCGGCAGCACCTTTGCGGTCGTCGCCACCAACAACAGCACGAGCAGCAAGGAAGTCACCGTGCCACTGCCTGCTGGCGTTACCGCAACACGCTTCCGCAACGCGCTTGACGGCTCCACCGTCAGCGTCGCGGCCGGCAGCCTCAAGCTGACGATACCTGCAACCTACGGCGTCGTGCTGGTCAGTCAGTAAAGACCCGCGCCCCAACCAAAACGCCGATCATCCGATCGGCGTTCTTTTTTGGCACGACCAAGCGTCGATCCCCACATCGCTCCGCAGCCGCGGACAAACTATCGCCCCTCGGTTCTTGTAAGCTGATCGGACTCTGCATTGCATGGGAATGGTTCATCCATTCGCCGTGCGGGCACCGAAACGAAAGCACTCCCCGATGGCGAACCCGACCCTTAATGATGTTGCCGCCCACGCGGGTGTATCGCTAACCACGGCATCAATGGTGCTGGGTGGCAAGAGCGCGCGCTTCACGCCCGAAACGCAGGAACGGGTTCGCGCTGCGGCCGCTGCGCTGGGCTACGAACGTAACGCGGCCGCTGCGGCCCTGCGCACCGGTACGGGCGAACACATCGCAGTGCTGATGCCAGCACAAGAGCTTGCGGACAGCCCACGTAACCTGTTGTTCGATAGCCCCTTTTTTTCCGACTTCTTCGCCGGATTCGAGTTCGCCGCAGCATCCAAGGGCATCGCCTTTTCGTTGAACCGGATCTCCGAACCGTCGAAGCTCGGCGCCCTGACACGCATTTATCGCCCCCGCGCTGCGCTGGTGCTGGGTAGCATGCCCGCCGCGGCGATGGCGGTCATCGGCGACTGGGATATCCCCACCGTGGTCGTCGACGACTCGGAGGCCTGTCAGCCGTACCGCAACAACCCGGCGCTGATCGATTACAGCCTTGACGATGCTCAGATGGGTTTTCTCGGCATGTCCCACCTGATCGAGCGCGGGCATCGAAAGATCGCGTTGCTGTTCGGCCGACTGGCATCCAGCAGCGTGCATCGCAAACGCCATGAAGGCGCGCTCAGCGCCTTGCGCCAAGCCGGGCTGGATCAATCATCGATCGAGCTGATCGAATCTCCTGATGTATCGTTCGGCGCAGTCGACGCCGTCAGCGGGCAGCTTGTTGCTGCGATCGCCGGTGGTGCCACAGCCATCCTCTGCATGGCCGACATTCTCGCGTTGGGCTGCTATGCCGCACTCGTCAAAAACGGCCTTGTGGTGCCGAAACAGGTGTCGCTATGCAGCATGGATGGCCTGCGGCTGCTCAGCTATCTGCCCTACCGTCTGACTACCGTCGACCAACGCATCGTCGAACGCGGCATCGCGGTGGCTGGCTTGCTACTCGACGGAACCACCCCCTTGACGCTGTCGCCCGTCGTCAGGGAAGGCGACACAGTGGCGACACTCGCCGCCGAGGGCTGACGCCCCCTTTTGATCAGCTGCCGCGCGCGCTTCCGCAGCGGCTTTCACGTCGCACTTTCACTGCTCTCGCTCAAGCTCGGTCCAGTGGTTAAACCGCGCCTGGCGCTAACGACTCACCCGCGCCGGCCTCGATGACGAGCGCCCCGCACCCCATTGCTGCAAACGCGCTCACCCCATATCTGATTTCAATCAACGGAATCTAATTTCTTATTGCGAAACGTCGTTTCACAGATCACAATAGCCATGCTGCTAACAAGGACGAAGACGCAGCGCTGATCAACATCGATTTCTGGAGACAGACATGGCCTCGACCGAACAAGTACAAAATCTCGTCGGAATGCTGGACGCCTATTTCGGCTGCGAAGGTTTTCACGTGAACATCAACGTGCTCAACCGCGACATGCTGATCGACGCCATGGAAAACCCGGAGAAGTACCCGCAGCTGACGATTCGTGTGTCGGGCTACGCGGTGAACTTCACCAAGCTGACGCGCGAGCAGCAGCTCGACGTGATCAACCGCACCTTCCACTCGCACTGACCTGGCGGGCCGGGCGAGCAGGCGAGCACGGTACCGCCGCCCAGTCCCGTTTGATCCTCCGGCAACGGCAAGCGCCTATAATCGCGCGCTCGATTGACTGGGGGATTTTGATGGGACATCGCCTTTCGCGCATTGCCACCCGCACGGGTGACGATGGCACCACGGGCCTTGGCGACGGCAGTCGCGTCGCCAAGGATTGCCCGCGTATTCACGCGCTGGGCGAAGTGGACGAACTCAATTCGCTGCTCGGCGTCCTGCTTGCCGAGACACTGCCGGATGACGTGCGAAGCTTGCTGGACCACATCCAGCACGATCTGTTCGACCTTGGCGGCGAAGTCTGCATTCCGGGCTATACGATGGTCACCGAAGGCCACGTACTGCGGCTCGACGAAGCGCTCGCGCACTACAACGCGGCATTGCCTCCGCTCAAGGAGTTCATCCTGCCCGGCGGCTCGCGCCCCGCGTCGCTCGCCCATCTGGCACGTACCGTCGCACGACGGGCTGAGCGCGCCATCGTCACGTTGGCCCATCAGGAAAGCATCCATCCGCCGGTGCGTCAGTATCTGAACCGGCTATCCGATCTGCTCTTCGTGCTTGGGCGCCATCTGAACCGCGTCGCGGGCGGCAGCGATGTGCTGTGGAAACGTGCGAAGGCTGGCGAAGCCTGAAAAACGAAAGGGCCGCGATGCGGCCCTCGTCATTTTTGCTGTGGCAACTGGACGTAGGTTTCGTTCGGTTTCACCAGCCCCAAGTCGTATCGCGCACGTTCCTCGATCGCCTCGTAGCCGGTCTTCAAATCGCGGACTTCCGCCTCCAGGCCGGCATTGCGCGCCTCAAGCTTGGCGTTGCTTTCACGCTGCGACTGAACCTGCTGATCCAGCTCCCTGACGCGGGTCCATCCCCCTTTGCCGAACCACAACGGGTACTGCAACACACCGAGCAGTGCGACAAGAATCAGGGCTGGCCACTTCATGTGGAACCGATCGTCATGAATAACTGAAAACGCGCGAATTCTATCGGAATATCAAAGAGAAAGGGCCGCGAAGCGGCCCTTTCCAGCGATTCGGCAGCCGGCTTTCGCCGGCGCGCGATCAGCGGTTACGCAGGTTGTAGAAAGCCGACAGACCCGGGTAGAACGCGACATCGCCCAGATCTTCTTCGATGCGAAGGATCTGGTTGTACTTGGCGATACGATCGGAACGCGACAGCGAACCGGTCTTGATCTGGCCAGCGTTCAGGCCGACCGAGATGTCCGCAATCGTCGAGTCTTCAGTTTCGCCCGAACGGTGCGAGATCACGGCGGTGTAACCAGCGCGCTTGGCCATTTCGACCGCAGCAAAGGTCTCGGTCAGGGTGCCGATCTGGTTCACCTTGATCAGGATCGAGTTGCAGATGCCCTTGTCGATGCCCTCTTTCAGGATCTTGGTGTTGGTCACGAACAGATCGTCACCCACCAGCTGAATCTTCTTGCCCAGGCGATCGGTCAGGAGCTTCCAGCCTTCCCAATCTTGCTCGGCCATGCCGTCTTCGATCGAGATGATCGGGAACTGGTCGACCAGGGTTGCCAGGAAGTCGACCTTCTGGGCAGCGGTCATCGACAGCTTCTCGCCTTCCATCTCGTACTTGCCGTTCTTGTAGTACTCGGACGCAGCACAGTCCAGACCCAGCAGGATGTCCTTGCCCGGCACGTAGCCAGCCTTCTCGATCGCTTCAACGATCAGTTCCAGCGCTTCCTTGGCACCGGAGACGTTCGGGGCAAAGCCGCCCTCGTCACCAACGGTCGTCGGGTAGCCCTTCTTGTGGAGGATCTTGCTGAGGTTGTGGAAGACCTCAGCACCGTAACGCAGCGCTTCCTTGAAGGTCGGCGCGCCCACCGGCAGGATCATGCATTCTTGGAAGTCGAGGCTGTTGTTAGCGTGCGCGCCACCGTTGATGATGTTCATCATCGGCACCGGCAGGCTCATGCCACCCGAACCACCGAAGTAGCGATACAGCGGCAGGCCAGCTTCTTCAGCAGCAGCACGGGCCACGGCCATCGACACGGCCAGCAGCGCGTTGGCGCCCAGGCGCGACTTGTTTTCGGTGCCGTCGAGGTCGATCATCGTCTTGTCGATGAAAGCCTGTTCTTCGGCATCCAGACCCACGAGCGCTTCGCAGATCTCGGTGTTGATGTTGTCGACAGCCTTCTGGACACCTTTGCCCAGGTAGCGAGCGGCATCGCCGTCGCGCAGTTCGATCGCTTCGCGCGAACCGGTGGAAGCGCCCGACGGCACCGCAGCGCGGCCCATCACGCCGGATTCGAGCAGCACATCCGCTTCAACCGTGGGGTTGCCGCGCGAATCAAGGATCTCGCGGGCGACTACATCAACGATAGCACTCATGGTTTTTCCCTTTTCTCTATCAAGACTGTGCCGCCTATGGGGGCGGCATCCCTCTCATCCGCCGGATAACCGGCGGTGCGGCGCCCGCTGACGGGGGAGTGTCCCGGACGCGCATGACCGATGAAACTTTTTAATTTTAAGCTGCCGAGTGTGTCGGCGCTTTGACCGTGCGCAGACTTCAGCCGTCGAGATCTGCGAAAGCGAGATCCGAAATCGGCTCCCACAACGCGACGACCTTCAGATGCTCCGGATGAACGAAGTAGGCCTCCAGCGCCTCGCGGCTATCGAAGCCCGACACCAGCACATAGTCCCAACCGCAGACGTCCGGCGTCGTATTGAAGCCGCACTGCCATGTGCGGATCTGCGGCACCTTGGCCGGCAGCTCGCTCATTGCCACATGGGCTGCGCGGGCGGCCGCCGAATCAGCCGCCACCCCCTGCTTGAGCTTCAGCAGTACAACGTGCGTGATCACAGCGTCGTTTCGATGAAACCGTGACGCTTCACCAGCAGGTCGATTTCCTTCAACGTTGCCAGCAGCGCGCGCATCTTCGGCAGCGGCCACGCGTTCGGGCCATCTGACAACGCCTTGGCCGGGTCCGGATGCGTTTCCATGAACAGGCCGGAAATGCCCGTTGCCACGGCGGCACGCGCCAGCACCGGCACATGCTCACGCTGACCGCCACTCTTGTCGCCCTGCCCGCCCGGCAGCTGCACCGAGTGCGTCGCGTCGAACACGACCGGGCAGTTCGTTTCGCGCATGATCGCCAGCGAGCGCATGTCAGACACCAGATTGTTGTAGCCGAACGACGCGCCGCGTTCGCAAACCAGGATGGTGTCTGCGCCGCCAGCCGCTTCCTTCGCCTTTGCGACGACGTTCTTCATATCGCCCGGAGCAAGGAACTGGCCCTTCTTGATGTTTACCGGCTTGCCCGTCGCCGCAACGGCGCGGATGAAGTCCGTCTGACGGCACAGGAAAGCTGGCGTCTGCAGCACGTCGACATACTGCGCGACGATGGGGGCTTCCTGCTCGGTGTGCACATCGGTCACGACCGGCACCTTCACCGTCTCACGCACCTCGGCAAGGATCTCAAGACCCTTCATCATGCCGAGCCCGCGGAAGCTGTTGCCCGAGCTGCGGTTGGCCTTGTCGAAGGACGACTTGTAGATGAACGGGATGCCCAGATCGGCCGTGATGCTCTTGAGCTCGGCTGCCGTGTCGAGCGCCATCTGGCGGGACTCGATCACGCACGGGCCGGCCATCAGGAAGAAGGGCTTGTCGAGACCGACTTCGAAACCGCAAAGATTCATTGTTGTTTCCTCGCTGCCCGCTGCGCATGCATCTGCCATGGCAGTGGGCGAAAAAATGGCCGGCTTGAAGCCGGCCATCTGATTTTCGGCTTACCGCTTTGCCGCCTGCGCCATCGCGGCGCGAACGTAAGCGGTGAACAATGGATGCCCCTGGCGCGGGTTGGAGGTGAATTCCGGATGGAACTGCACGCCCACGAACCACGGGTGATCCGGCAGTTCGATCATCTCACACAGGTCGGTACCAGGCGCGCGACCGGATACACGGAGACCCGCTTCTTCCAGCTTCGACAACAGGGTGTTGTTGACCTCGTAGCGATGGCGGTGACGTTCCACGACTTCCGGCTTGCCGTAGATCTCGCGAGCGAGCGTACCTTCGCCCATCAGGCAGGTCTGGCCACCCAAGCGCATCGTGCCGCCGAGGTCGGAATTCTCGTCGCGTTTCTCGACCTTGCCGGTGCGATCTTGCCATTCGGTGATCAGGCCGATCACCGGATACGGCGAGTTCTTGTCGAACTCGGTCGAATGCGCGCCGGCCATGCCCGCAACGTGGCGGGCAAACTCCACCACCGCCAGCTGCATGCCAAGACAGATACCCAGGTAGGGCACCTTGTTCTCGCGCGCGAATCGGATCGCCGCGATCTTGCCTTCGGTACCGCGGCGACCAAAGCCACCCGGAACGAGGATCGCATCCATACCGGCCAGCACGCCGGTGCCGTCCTTTTCGATCTGCTCGGAGTCGATGTAGTGGATGTTCACCTTGCTCAGCGTGTGCATGCCGGCATGCGACAGCGCTTCGGTGAGCGACTTGTACGACTCGGTCAGGTCGACGTATTTGCCGACGAAGGCCACGTTGACCGAATGCTCGGGGTTGTCGCGCGCGAAGACGAGCTTGTCCCACAGCGACAGATCAGCGGCACGTGCCAGGATGGCAAGCTTGTGGCAGACGATCTCGTCGAGCATCTGGTTGTGCAGCATCGCCGGGATCTTGTAGATCGAATCGGCGTCCAGCACTTCGATGACGGCTTCCGGCATCACGTTGCAGAACAGTGCGATCTTGCGGCGCTCGTCGACCGGAATTTCGCGGTCGGAGCGGCACAGCAACACGTCCGGCTGAATGCCGATTTCGCGCAGTTCCTTGACGGAGTGCTGCGTCGGCTTGGTTTTCAGCTCGCCGGCCGTCGCGATGTACGGCAGCAGCGTCAGATGCATGAAACAGGTGTTGTTGCGACCTTCTTCGATGCCCATCTGGCGGATGGCTTCGAGGAAGGGGAGCGACTCGATGTCACCCACGGTACCGCCGACTTCGATGATCGCCACGTCGGCGCCTTCAGCGCCGCGCTTGACGTAGCGCTTGATCTCGTCAGTGATGTGCGGGATGACCTGAACGGTCTTGCCCAGATACTCGCCGCGGCGTTCCTTCTTGATCACGGCGTCGTAAATCTGGCCGGTCGTGAAGTTGTTGCGCTTGGACATCTTGGCGCTGGTGAAGCGCTCGTAGTGCCCGAGGTCGAGATCGGTCTCAGCGCCATCCTCAGTCACGAAGACTTCCCCGTGTTGGAACGGGCTCATCGTGCCTGGATCGACGTTGATGTAGGGATCGAGCTTGAGGTGGGTAACCCGGAGGCCGCGGGATTCGAGGATGGCCCCCAGCGAAGCAGCTGCAATGCCCTTGCCTAGCGAGGACACCACGCCGCCGGTGACGAAGACGTACTTGGTCATGGCGAAACGGGATGCTGGTAAAAAGAGATGATAGCGCATCCAGCCCTCCCCTCCAAACCGGACGTCTTCGAGCCCGCGCGCTTAGGCCTATAACGAGCGCCTGACCTCTTCCAGCAACCAGACGCGGAAACGCTGTACTAGGGGCAACTCCGCCGAGGCTGGCGTCGTGACAATCCAGTAGCTGGACGGCAAAGGGCGCACCCGATCGAAGAGTTGCACCAGGCGACCCGCGGTGAGATCGGTGATAGCCAGGCTTCGCCGCGTCAGCACAACACCAGCGCCTTCCACCGCAGCTTGCAGCGCCAGACTCGAATCGTTGTAAGACAGCAGCTTGGGCGGCGCTGCCAAACTCAGCCCCTCGGCGGCGAACCAGTCTGGCCAGTCCTCGCCCTGCCCGTGCAGGAGCTGCACATCGCGCAAATCGGCCGGCGCCGCAGGAAGACGCCCACCGCGATAAGCCGGGCTCACCGCAACGAGCAACTCATCAGCCATCAGGAACTCGCTGAGCAAGCCCGGATAGCGGCCTCCGCCGAAGCGGATCGCGACATCCACCCCCTCTGACACGAGATCCACCAGCGCTTCAGACGACCGAATGTTCAACTCGATGTTGAGCTCCCGTTCGAGGAAGCGGCCGATGCGCGGCGACAACCAGCGCGCGGCGAAGGAAGGCATCGTCGTCACCGTCAGACGGCGCGGGTTGGTACGGCGCCGCAACGCTGCCGCACGCTCGGCGATGCTTAGCAGTGCATCGTGCGCCGTATCCCACAAAGCGGCGCCGGCAATCGTCAGCGCGACACCACGCCCCTTTCGCTCGAACAGCGCGACACCGATCCATTCCTCCAAAGCCTTGACCTGCTGGCTGACCGCACCGTGAGTCACCGACAGTTCTTCGGCCGCGGCAGTGAGGCTGCCCAAGCGCGCAGCCGCTTCGAAAGCACGGAGCGCCCCGAGGGGCGGCAGCGGCGGCAGCGCCGATCTGTTAGTTGGTCTCATAGCTCAGTTAGAAAGTATCGGAGCACGTATTTGCCCGAAACAGCAGACTTCGAGCTACCGAATCGACGCTTCAGGAGCCCCCAATCATGAAAGTCAATCTAACACAGACCCAGCTGAGTCTTGAACCGGGCAGCGTGCTCGCACTGACCGACGCTGCCGGGGTGGCCCTGCACTGCGAGGCAGGTCGGCTGTGGCTCACCACGCCAGACCAGCCCGGCGACCACATTCTCGATGCCGGCATGAGCTTCCCGATAACCGGACGCGGAAAGCTGGTGCTTGAAGCGATGGAGGCGAGCCGCCTTTCGATGCAACGGCCTGCCCGCACAACGGAACACCTTATCCCCCAAACGCCCAGTCTGAGCTGGGCAGAAAGCTGAGGACATCATGGCCTTCGAACTCTTCCTCGCACCGGTCTTCGTAGTCGTTGTCGCCGCCGCGGCCGACGCGGTCATCCGCACGACGAAGTACCGCCTCCCCCGCGCAGACCAACCGCGTCCGCGCGCTGACTGAAGCCGCCGCCCGGCACGGTGCCGGGCGGTTTACAGCGCCCGCGCGATCAGCTCTTTCATGATCTCGTTGGTGCCACCGTAGATCTTCTGCACCCGCGCATCGGCCCACAGGCGCGCGATCGGGTACTCGCTCATGTAGCCGTAGCCGCCGAAGAACTGAAGGCACTCGTCGAGCACCTTGCACTGCTGCTCGGTACACCAGCTCTTCGCCATGTAAGCCGCGGTGGCATCAAGCCGGCCGTCGAGCAGGCGCTGAACGCAGTCGTTCACAAAGACCCGCATCACATGCGCAGTGGTGGCGCATTCGGCGAGCTTGTGGCGGGTGTTCTGGAAGTCGAACACCGTCTGGCCGAAAGCCTTGCGTTCCTTCGTGTAGTCGATCGTCAGTTCCAGCGCGCGTTCGATCACCGCAATGGCCAGCACTGCAAGCAGCATCCGCTCGTAGGGCAGCTGGCTCATCAGCTGTGCGAAGGCCTGCCCTTCGACGCCGCCCAGCAGGTTGGCCGCGGGCACTCGCACCCCATCGAAGAACAACTCGGCCGTGTCGGAGCCCTTCTGCCCGATCTTGTCGAGGATGCGCCCGACGCGGAAGCCTGGCAGGCCCTCGGTCTCCAGCACGATCAGCGATAGGCCCTTGCCGCCCTTCTCGGCGCTGGTGCGCACCACGACCACAAGAAGGTGCGCAGTAGC
>NZ_JAYRDJ010000016.1:0-104906 GCF_041909475.1 Niveibacterium sp.
GTGCTCTTGCACCATGCGCACCGCGCGCTCACGCACCTCAGGGGAAAACTTCGGGGAATTCTTCATGGCTCCATCTTCTCAAGAGTGGGAGCCTCCTCAAAACCCGGGGCGATTCAGGCCACCCCCCACACGAATCGTTGTGAGCGTCTCCACATGGGCTCGCGCAACGGGCTAAGCCTTGGTGCAAGGCGGGCCGATCAACGGCCCGCCCCCGACCGACATGTTGTGCGATCCGCTCTGGAGCTGTTGGCGATGCGCGCATCAGCAAAGCGCAAGATCAGCGCTTCGATCGGACGACCTCATCCCGATCGCTCCACCTCGTCGCTTGCGTACGGAGAGCGCTACAACTGCTCCGAGATCTGGAGCATAGGCCCCAGTCCGGTACCGAAACGGGCAATTGCCCCACGATGTTGCTGCAACTCGGAGTAGGAAAGGTAGCGAATCCCGAGTTCGGCAACGCGCGAGAAGGCCGGCCGATTCAGTTGTTGGCGCACTTCGTCGCGCCGGCTGTTCGGCGCCACTAGAAACAGCACGCTTGAGGCGCCGAGTTCGGTTCCCAAGGCGAGGTCAAGCATACGAACGATGCCGGAGTAGATCGACGTCGAATGCTCAACTTCGAAGGCCGCTGCGACCCGGGCACTGGCTCGCTCAAACCACACTACGTCGATCAAGCGAACCGCTTCTGCCCCACCATCAAAGCCGGGCGGCAGCTCAGTCAGACAGTCGGCGCCCAGCACGCCATCGGCGTAGGCTCGGCCACGATCATTCGCTGCGATCCAGACGTCAAATCCCAGCGCATGACCCAAATCGCGAAGCCCTCCCTGGATCTGCGTATGGGTGGTGTCGCTCTCCCGCTCGGCGGCCCACACCTTCTGCATGGCCGCGGATTCTTCACGAACCCGGTCGAGATCGGCCCTCCAGGCGCGAAGCGGTGCTTCATCGTCGGCAAGGGGCGGTGCCGTGAGGCGGCCGCTACCCACGTCGAACAGCAGTCCTGCAACGGCCCCCAAGTCGTTCGACAACTGCGAGCGATGTGCCCCATTCAGACGAATCGCCCCATCACGCATTGTCAGGTAGTGGTCCCACCGTCCCAGTTTGACGTTACCGCCGGTCACCGCGTTGTAGCCGCGCACGATTGCCGTGTTGAACGGCAGCACCAGCGTCGGATGGATGAAGTACAAGAGATTCGCAACAGCAGGCCCGAGGCCCTTGATCTTCAGCGCGTCGATCTTGCGGATCGCCTCCAGCACCGCCTCGGCCGTATTGCAGCAGTTGCACGTGTGCAGCAGCCGGCCGAAAGCCTTCTGGTTTGCGGCGTTCTCATAGATGTCGGGAATGCGCAGCTTGGGTTTCCATAGGAAGGCATGGTCGGCGCCTTTGAAGATCTGTCGCTGTTCGGCGACCGAGCCCACAACGGTCTCCAGCGCGGAGCCGCGGTAGGCATTCCCGAACCGACCCGCCTCGATCTCCTGCACGACTTCGGCGATGCCACGTCGGATCGAGCGGAAGTTCTTAAGTCGTTCTTCCCAGAGAAACCAGCTGTTGTAAGTGCTGTGCGGATCTTGTTGCCAACGCTCGATGAGCAATGAGAGTTTGTCGTGCATCGTCCTCAGTCCGCAGCGGATGCGGCTCCGTATATGGCGAATCGGGCGGCACGGCGCCGTCCTGAGGCTGCGACGATACGCGCGCCGTCGTTTCCGTGGGGGCGACCAGATCAGATCGCTTCACCCACCCGGGCTCGTGACGCAGCTCGCATTCGAGGAAGGCCCGCATCTACCCCCGGCTCGGGTCCCTGAGGCGACTTGGCGCCCGATCACACGGGCGCCGTTTTGATGAACCGAGCCCGAGGACCGCAAGCCTTATCTGTTTTGTCGGGACGACCTGCTTGGGCCGGGGGCCCGGTTACAGCACCCGACCTTCGCTTGCTGATGTCGCTCGCGGTTCTCGGCCATCCAGACCGAGAACCGCGCCATCCACGCTTTCACGCGCCTGGGGATCATGCCTGGGCGATTGCCCGGGTTGTGCCGCGCGCTGTCTCCCGCCGCAGCCGGTATTCCATGATCAAGCCATAGACGGCCGGGATCACGATCAGCGTCAGGATCGTCGAGGACACCATGCCGCCCACCATCGGCGCGGCGATGCGGCTCATTACTTCGGAACCAGTCCCCTTGCTCCACATGATCGGCAACAGGCCCGCCATGATCGCAACGACCGTCATCATCTTCGGTCGTACCCGTTCGACCGCACCTTCCATGATGGCGGCGTAGAGGTCAGCCGCTGAAACGCTACGACCCTCGGCTTCGCGGTGTGCCTTGATCTCGCGCCAAGCCTGGTCAAGGTAGATCAGCATGACCACACCGGTTTCGGCAGCCACACCGCCCAGCGCGATGAAGCCGACGGCGACCGCGACCGACAGGTTGTAACCCAGCGCCCACATCAGCCACACCCCGCCGATCAGGGCGAAGGGCACCGACAGCATCACGATGAAGGTCTCGGTCAGGCGTTTGAAATTCAGGTACAGCAGCAGGAAGATGATCAGCAGCGTGACCGGCAGCACCACCTTCATCTTCTCGGCGGCACGCTGCATCGACTCGAACTGGCCGCTCCAGGTCGCGTAGTAGCCCGGCGGGAACTTGACCTTGTCGCTGACGGCCTTCTGCGCCTCCTTCACATAGGAACCGATATCCCGATCGCGGATATCGACGTAGATGTAGGCCGACAGCAGCGCGTTCTCGGTGCGGATGCTCGGCGCGCCTTTTTTGATGCCGACATGCGCGACCTGCCCGAGCGGCACCATCGCCCCGCTCATCGTGGGGACCAGCACTTGCTCGGCGATCTTCTCGGGGCTATCGCGCAGTTCGCGTGGGTAGCGCACCGCGACACCGAAGCGCTCACGCCCCTCAACGGTTGTCGTGACCATTTCGCCGCCCAGCGCCGTCGACACCACTTCCTGCATCTCGCCGACACCCAGGCCGTAGCGCGCAAGCGCCTCGCGGTCGGGTTCGATATCGAGGTAGTAGCCACCGGTGATCCGCTCGGCAAACGCGCTGGTCGTACCCGGCACCTGCTTGACGACGGCCTCGATCTCCTTGGCAAGCCGTTCCATTTCGACCAGATCCTTGCCGAAGACCTTGATGCCGATCGGCGTGCGGATGCCGGTTGAGAGCATGTCGATGCGCGCCTTGATTGGCATCGTCCAGGCGTTCGACACACCGGGGAACTGCAGCGCCTTGTCCATCTCGGCGGTGAGCTTGTCGATCGTCATGCCCGGCCGCCACTCGGATTCCGGCTTTAGGTTGATCACCGTCTCGAACATCTCGGTCGGCGCCGGGTCGGTCGCGGTGTTCGCACGCCCGGCCTTGCCGAAGACTGATTCAACCTCGGGGAAGCTTTTGATGATCTTGTTCTGCGTCTGCAGCAACTCAGCGGCCTTGGTGATCGACATCGCCGGCAGCGAGGCGGGCATGTAGAACAGCGTGCCCTCGTTGAGTGTCGGCATGAACTCGCTGCCAAGCTTGGAGGCCGGCCAGAGACTGATGCCGAGCGCCAGCAGCGCGACCGCGATCGTCGTTTTCTTCCAGCGCATGACGCCGGTGATCATGGGTCGGTAGCACCAGATCAGGAAGCGGTTCACCGGGTTTTTCGACTCGGGCAGGATACGTCCGCGAACGAACAGCATCATCAACACCGGCACGAGTGTGACCGAGAGCAGCGCGGCACCGGCCATCGCGAAGGTCTTGGTGTAAGCCAGCGGCGAGAACAGACGCCCTTCCTGCGATTCGAGCGTGAAAACCGGCAGGAAGGACACCGTGATGATCAGCAGCGAGAAAAACAGCGACGGGCCGACTTCCTTGCACGCATCGATCATCGCCTCGACGCGTGAGCCACCGGGCTCCAATCGTTCAAGATGCTTGTGGGCGTTCTCGATCATCACGATCGCGGCGTCGATCATGGCGCCGATCGCGATCGCGATGCCACCCAGGCTCATGATGTTCGAGTTCATGCCCAGCGCATGCATCGCGATAAACGCGATCAGCACGCCGACCGGTAGCATCAGGATCGCCACCAGCGCACTGCGCACGTGCAGCAGGAACACGATGCACACCACGGCGACGATGATGGATTCTTCTAGCAGCGTGCCCTTGAGGGTGTCGATCGCGCGGTGGATCAGTTCGGAGCGGTCATACACCGTCTGCAGCGAGACGCCCTCGGGCAAGCCTGAGGAAATCTCCCCGACCTTTTCCTTGAGGTTGTGGATGACTTCCAGCGCGTTCTGCCCGAAGCGCGCCATCGCGATCCCCGACACCACCTCGCCCTCGCCGTTGAGCTCGGTGAGGCCGCGCCGTTCATCAGGCACCAGTTCGACGCGCGCGATATCGGCGATGCGCACCGGCACACCGCGTTCGGCCTTCACCACCAGATTGGCGATGTCGTCGATACCCTTCAAGTAGCCGCGGCCGCGCACCATGTATTCGGTCTCGGCCATCTCTACCACGCGCCCGCCGACGTCGCGGTTGGAGCTGCGCACGACGTCGACGATCGTCGCCAAGGGGATGCCGTAGGCACGCAGCTTCACCGGATCGACGCTGATCTGGTATTGCTGCACGAAGCCGCCGATCGAGGCGACCTCGGCGACACCGTGCGCCTTGCTCAGCTGGTAGCGCAGGTACCAGTCCTGCAACGTACGCAGTTCGGCGAGCGACTTGTCCTTGGCCTGCAGCGCGTACTCGTAGACCCAGCCCACGCCCGTCGCATCCGGCCCGAGCTGGGGCGCCACGCCCGCTGGCAGCCGCCCGGCCGCAGAGTTCAGGTACTCCAGCACCCGCGAGCGCGCCCAATAGATATCCGTGCCGTCCTCGAAGATCACGTAGACGAAGGAGGCGCCGAAGAAGGAGAAACCCCGTACGACCTTGGATTTGGGCACTGACAACATCGCCGAGGTCAGCGGATAGGTCACCTGGTCTTCGACGACTTGTGGTGCCTGACCGGAATACTCGGTGTAGACGATGACCTGCACGTCAGAGAGGTCAGGTAGGGCGTCAAGCGGCGTGCGCATCACCGCCCAGACGCCTGCGATCACAATAAACAGCGTTGCGAGCAGCACCAGGAAGCGGTTGCGTGCCGACCAATCAATGATGGCGTTCAGCATGCTCAGTGCCCCGCGTGCGCATTGTTAGGTGCTGCGGCGGAAGGTGCCGACGCCGCACTGAGCGAAGTAATGACCCACTCGCCGGGCTTGCGTTCGACCATTTCGAACTTCACTTTCGCGCCGGGCGCCAAGCCCTTCAGCAATGCCGGATTGGCCAGTCCGAAGTCCATCGTCATCGCTGGCCATTTCAGACTCGCAATCGGGCCGTGCGACAGCGTGATCGTCGACTTGTCGGCTGCGACCGCATCCAGGGTACCTTCACCCGCGTGACCAACAACGGCACCTGCCTTCGCCTGGGCTGGATCGGATTGCTTAACTGTGCCACCGTGGGCCGCATGACCGAAACCACCCACGGCCGCTTTGAGATTGCTCTCGGCATCGATGAGGAAGTTCGCCGCGACAACCACGGATTCGCCTTCCTTGATGCCTTCCGTGACCTCAACGAAGGTGTCAGCCTTGGCCCCGAGCTTGACGGTGCGTGGCTCGAAACGCCCTTCTCCCAGTTGCACCAGCGCGACCTGACGTGTGCCGCTGTCGATGATGGCCGAGCTGGGCACCGTCAGCACCTTGGTCGCTTGCCCACTCTGCAGCTCCGCGGCGGCGAACAGGCCGGGCTTCAGCAGCCCCTTCGGGTTCGCGAGCTCAATCCGTACCGGCACGGTGCGCGTGTCGGCATTGAGCGTGGGGTACACATAGCTCACCGTGCCCTCAAACGATTTGCCCGGATAGGCCGTGGCCGACACCTTGACGGGTTGGCCCACGCTGACGCGGCCGACATCCTGCTCGTAGACGTCGGCGACGACCCATACCGATGAGAGGTCGGCGATCTGATATAGGCTCTCGCCCGGCTCGAAGCGCATGCCTTGCACGGCCTTCTTCTCCATCACCACACCGTTCGCGGGGGAACGGAAGGTCAGGGTGCGCCGCGCCGTGTTCGCACCCGATGCCAATTCCTTGAGCTGTGCGTCGGAGATATCCCAGTTGCGCAAGCGCGCGAGCGCCGCGTTGGCCAGCTCAGTCATGGAACCGTGTGCGTCAGTGTCTCCGCTTTGCAATCGCGCTGCGCCCCCCGCCGCAATCGCATACTCGCGCTGCGCCGACACCAGTTCAGGGCTGTAGACCTCGAAGAGCGCCTGGCCCCGCGACACCACCTGACCGGTGGTATTCACATGCAGCTTGTCGATCCAGCCCTCGAACTTGGGCGCCACCGCAACCAAGCGCCGTTCATCGACTTCAACACGCCCGAGCGCTCGCACCGTTTTTGCGAGCACTCGCATCTGCGCGGGTTCTGAGCGCACACCCAATTTCTGCACCTTCTCCACGCTGATCTTGAGCGCGTTCGGCGAACCGGCGTCGGCATCCTCACCGCCCTCGAACACCGGGATGTAGTCCATCCCCATCGGGTCTTTCTTTGGCACCGGCGAGGTGTCGGGCAGGCCCATCGGATTGCGGTAGTAGAGAATCTTCTTGCTCGCGCCCTGCGCCGCAGGCGAAGCGCCGTGTTCTCCGTGCTGGGGCGCCTTGGCGCCTAGCCAATACCCACCCGCGAGGGCGAAGGCTGCCGCTGCGAAGGTCAGCCCATATGCATGCGTCGCTTTCAAAGTTCGTCTCCCACAATCCGTTCGATGTCGGCCAAGCGGAGCTGCTGCTCAGCCTGTGCCTTGTAGAGGTCTTGTTTCGCTTTGCGGATCGCACGCTGCGCATCGAGCAGCGTGGCGAAGTCCACCCGCCCGGTCTCATAACCCGCCAGAGCGGCTTCGAAGGTCGCTTCACTCTGTGCAAGCAGCGTGTCACCAATGAGGTGTTCGGTGCGCCGCGCGGCATTGAGCGCCGCGACGGCCCCGCCAAGCTCGCCCGCCAACTTGCTGTTGGCCGCTTCGACGCGGCTGCGCGCGGCCTGGAGCATGCGATCGGCCTCGCGCTCCTGGCTGCGGCGCGATTCGAACTGCAGCGGGATGTTGACTTCGAACATCAACTGCCACTCGTTGACCTGGTTGCCGCGCTGCACCGGCGTGACGCCAAAGTTCAAATCGGGGTACCAGTTCTTCGCCGCAAGTGCGCGCCCCTGCTCGGCCGCATTCACGCGCTCGCGTTCGGCGGCAAGCGCCGGGTTCTGTGCGGCCAGGCGATCGAAGAGCGCCGTCAGCTGTGTGCGTTCCGCCGCAGGTGCGGCGCGCAAATCCGGTTGCGCGAGTGGCGCCATCGCATCACGCCCGATCAAGCCATTGAGCATCGCCTTCATGCCCTGCTGCTCGCTCTCAAGGCTCACGAGTTCCTGTCGGACCATCGTCAGCTCGACCTGCGCACGGATGACGTCCTGCTGCGCTGCGAGCCCCGACGCATAGCGCGTGCGGGCAACCCGCTCCATCTTGCCCAGCAACGCTTGAATCTCGCCCGTCAGGCGCAGGTTACGATCCGTGAGCCAGTACTGGGCGTAGGTTCGTTTGACTTCGGTCGCGAGTTCCAGCCACATGCCATCCGCGGTACGCGTCGCGGCACGCGCTTCCGCTTCAGCCTGACCGCGGCGCAGATCGCGTTTGCCCCAAAAGGGGATCTGTTGGCTCAACGTGTATTGCGTGCTGCCCACCTTGGCCGGGGAGAGCTGAACACCCGTCTCGCCCATGTTGGTGATATCCATGAGCTCGACCTTGAACATCGGGTCGGGCAAAGCGCCGGCCGGCTGCACGCGTTCGGCGGCAGCCTGCGCTTCGGCCTGCGCCGCGCGCCAGGAAGGACTGCGAGCTTTGGCAAAATCCAGAAGTTCGCCCACGTTGCGACCGATCACAGGCGTGCTCTGTTCGACCGTTCCCGCGGCGTAGTTGGTTGCTGGCAGCGCGCTACCAAAGGCAAGCGCCAAGAAAAGACACAAAGAGGTTCGTTTCGGCATTCTTCTCATGGATATTTGCCCGATTAGTCAAAGCAGCGGCTTGCACCCTGGGAACACTCGGCGATTCAAGCCACGTGCCCCATCGGCGCCAGCAAACCCGCGTCACGATCTGTCAAGGGAAGCAACCGACGACGGTTCTGGAGCATGCCGTCGGCTGGATTTCCCCGCCACTGAGGCGCGCACCACTTCTGCGTTCTCGCAAATGTCGCGCCGCTCAGGATCGGCGACGCTTACTTCTTCTCGATTGAGGTCACCGTCAGGCCAGCAGGCAGGCTTTCCGCGACGAAGCGAATGTTGTCGCCGGCCTTAACCGAACTGAGCATTCCTGCGTCCTTGACCTTGAAGACCATCGTCATGGCGGGCATGTCGAGGTTCTTTAGCGGGCCGTGCTGAATGGTGATCTTGCCGGCCTGCGCATCAACCTTCTTGACGACGCCTTCGCTCATCTCCTGCATGGCCATCGACGAGCCGGCCTTCATATGATCGGCGTGGTCGTCGGCAGCCTGTACGGCCAGCGGCGACACTCCGAGAAGCACGGTCAGCATTAGGGGGAGCAGCTTGTTCATGGGTCAAACTCCGTTTTTGGGGGTGAAGGTGGAAAACACGGATTCACGTCCGTTGGCGTCGATCAGTAGCACGTCAAAGGGTTTCGCGTTCGGCATGTCCATGCCGGGCGAGGCTTGCGGCATTCCCGGCGCCGCCAATCCAATCGCCTTGGGGTTCTTGCGCAGCAGCATCTTGATGTCGGCAGCCGGTACATGGCCCTCGATCACGTAACGCCCCACCTTCGCCGTGTGGCAGGATCCAAAACGGTCCGGCATGCCCAAGCGCTTGCGTGCAGCCGGCACATTCTCGGTAAGCGTCTCCTTGACGGCGAAGCCCGATGCACGCAGGTGCTCGGTCCACTTCGAGCAGCATCCGCAATACGGACTCTTGAAGACTTCGACCTCAGGCATCGCAGCAAGCGCACCTTGAGACAACAGGGCAGCGGACAAAAGCAAGGCAAATCGCATGTCGAAATCTCCTCGTGATGCACATCAGGTGTTGTGCGCGCCTGCGGTTGATCGAGCCTTCGCCAGCAACCGTTGCGGCAGTTGGACGCAACTATGACCGGCCAAAGGGAACGGCCAGCTGACGCACGGATTACATCTTTGTAATCTTGATGAAGTGCCCGGTACCTATTGATTTGAGTCAAAACACGTGGCGCGCGAGCAGCCCGCTCGCGATCACCAATGCCGACAGCCAGCTAACGCCCCGATTACATCTTTGTAATCCCGTTAACCGTGGGCACTGATGGGTGAGAATGCCACACGTTCTACGTGGAGCGGCGGTATGAAGATCCTCATTGTTGAAGACGAAGCGAAGACCGGCGACTACCTCAAACAAGGCCTGAGCGAAGCGGGCTTTGTCGCCGACCTGGTTCGCGATGGCATGGACGGCCTGCACCAAGGCCTCACCGAAGACTACGACCTCATCATTCTTGACGTCATGTTGCCGAGTCTGGACGGCTGGCAGATTCTGCAAACCCTGCGCCGTGCGGGAAAACAGACCCCGGTCCTGTGTCTCACAGCGCGCGACAAGGTTGAAGACCGCGTACGCGGCCTTGAGTCAGGTGCGGACGACTACCTGGTGAAGCCGTTTGCCTTCGCAGAGTTGTTGGCACGGGTACGTTCGCTTCTGCGGCGAGGGAAACCGCGTGAAGCGGAGAACTTGAGGATCGCAGATCTGGAGCTGGATCTGATTCGGCGCCGCGTGATGCGCGCTGGACGGCGGATTGATCTCACCGCGAAGGAATTCGGTCTCCTGGAACTGTTGCTGCGCCGCCAAGGCGAAGTCCTGCCGCGATCACTGATCGCTTCGCAGGTCTGGGACATGAACTTCGACAGCGACACCAACGTGGTCGAGGTGGCCGTGCGCCGCCTGCGCGCCAAGGTGGACGACGGTTTCGACGTGAAGCTCATCCGAACCGTGCGGGGCATGGGCTACGTACTGGAGGATCCGCAGTGAGCCGGGCGCGCCCCGTGTCGCTGGGCACCCGCCTTGCGATCCTGTTCTCCCTATCCGCCGCTGCGGTATTTGTCGTCGCGGGCGGGTTGATCGAAGCGAGCGTCGAGCGACACTTTGTCGAACAAGATATGGAGGTGATGACCGGCAAGCTTGATCTGGTCCGACACGCGATCAAGAAGGTCCGCACGGAGGCGGATCTCGCGTCGCTCGACGAACGACTGGGCGACGCGATGGTCGGTCATCACGGTCTGGAAGTCAGCGTACGTAACATGGATGGTCGCGTGCTCTTTTCGACCCTTGGAGAGAAAGACGTCCACCCCGGTCTTGTCGTCAGTTCGCCGACGCAATCACCGCGACCTGAGAAATGGGACGATGAGCAAGGCCAGATGCGTGGCTTTGCCGCGAGTGCTGACACGTCCAGACCTGATAGCGCCCCGCTGGTCGTCACGATTGCGCTCGGCATTGACCACCACGAGCAGTTTCTTGCGGCGTTTCGGTCGAGTTTGGCCACGACCCTTGGCATCTGCATTCTTGCGGTCAGCCTCCTCAGCTGGGGCGTAACGCGTCGCGCGCTTCGGCCAATCCGGGACGTGGCACGTCGCGCCCAGACCATCTCGGCCGATCGACTCGACGAGCGCTTGCATATGGAGCGCGTGCCCAAGGAACTGTTCGAGCTGGTTGAAGCCTTCAATTCGATGCTGGCACGCCTGCAGGAGTCCTTCGTGCGCTTGAGGGAGTTCTCGTCCGATCTCGCGCACGAATTGCGCACGCCGCTCACGAACCTCGTCACCCAGACGCAAGTGGCACTCTCGCGCGAGCGTAGCGCGGAGCAGTATCGCGAGACCTTGTTTTCGAATCTGGAGGAGGTCGAACGACTCGCACGCATGGTCACCGATATGCTGTTTCTCGCCAAGTCGGACAACGGGCTACTGATACCCAACACGGAAGAGGTGGCAATGGGCGAAGAGGTGCGCGCGCTCTGCGAGTACTTTGAGCCGATCGCGAGCGAACGCGGAATCAAGCTGGTGTGTTCCGGCGAGGCCCTGGTCATCGGAGACCGCGCCATGCTGCGCCGAGCGTTGGCCAATCTGGTCTCAAATGCTATCCGGCACGCGAATGCAGAGTCCGCCGTGGAGATCGGAATTTCGCATCGTTCAGACAGCGTCCAAATCGAGGTCTGCAATGAGGGGGACACGATCCCGCCTGAGGTGCTCCCCCGTGTCTTCGAACGCTTCTATCGCGCCGATCCAGCCCGAACGCGCGACAGCGAGGGGGCCGGGCTCGGCTTAGCCATCACGCAGTCGATCATTCACGCGCATGGCGGTTCTGTCGTCGCGCAGTCGGACGGACGCCTGACAAAATTCTCTGTGGCGCTGCCGACTACGACACGATCGAACTAGACGCCAACGGACGCCGTCCCGCAAGGATAGGGTAAGGCACTCGCAGATCGACGCGGACAGGATGCGTCAATCGCGGAACAGGGGCGAGCGCAAGCAACCGTAGCGCTTACGGGGTGGACGGTGTCTCGATCGAAAATGCATCACACAGGCGCTCATGGATGTAGAGGCGATCGCCAACGGCAATCGCCGCGTCGGACGGCACCCGCAGCACCCGGTTCCGATGGCCAATGGCCGACCGGTAAGCCACCACGACAACCGCCTGTGTGACAGACTGAGTCGTCGACGGCATGTCGCAGCGGTCACGACGCGTGACGGCGGCACTCGCGTCCGGTCCAACGCTCACCACCGTCCCGGCGCGCCATCCGGCTTCGCGATAGGAATCAACGCGAGCCGCGGCACCACAGCCTGTCACCAGCAGGCACACCAAGCCCACCGTAGCGGGCCCCATGCTCGGAGCCGGCCGCTCTGGCAGGCCGCGGTACGCCGTCGTTCGGCCAATCCAACGCCAGATGCATGACGTGCGTCGCACCGGTCAGCCCCCGCTCAGACAACGATCGCCGGCGCGTCACCCTTGATGCCACCGACCGAAGTCGTGAGATCTGTGTGACGCGGGCGAACATCTTTGAAGAGCCGGCGCACCGTCACATCGAGCCGGTTGCGAAGGTCGTTGGCATTTTCGGTCGCTTGCTCCACCACGAATTGATCGATATGCCTTAGGAATACGGCGCACACATCCGGATCAAAGTGGGCGCCGCTGGCCGCTTGAATCAGCTCGCTGGCACAGGCAACGCTGTAGGCGTCCTTATAGGGACGAGAGGCGGTCAGCGCGTCGAAAACATCGATGACGGCGAAGACTCGCGCGATACGTGGAATCTGCGTGCCCTGCAGACCGAACGGGTATCCCGTGCCGTCAAAACGCTCGTGATGATGCAGGATCACACAGCGCGCCTCAGCCAACCAGGTGGCGCCGGCGGCGATCTGCGCACCGACGTGGACATGCGTTTGCATCACTTTGCGCTCCAGGCGATCGAGCGGACCCGGTTTGCGTAGCACGGCATCCGGGATCGCGAGCTTGCCGATATCGTGCAGGAAGGCACCGATAGTCAGCGCACGAAGCTCGCGGTCCGATAGCCCGATCAGGACGCCAAGGCGTAGCGCGTTCAGTGCGACCCGGTAGTTGTGACTGTCGGTATCGGCGTCGCGATGCGCGACCGCGCTACCCAAGGTACGCAGAAGGGTCAGATTCGATTCCAGGAGCTGATCTCCAAGCGACGCGATCTCCGAGAGCGAGCGGCGAAACGACAGGTAACCTAAGACACTGGCGATCAGCGCGCCAACCATGGCGGATGTCATCGCCCAGAGAGCGCCGAGTGACGTCACTCGCGCCAATGCCGATGGCACATGGTAGTAACCGATCAAGACCAGTTGTCGGCCAGCGGGATCCAATACACTGCGTCGCACAGCGCGCGCCTCGCTCATGTCGGGGCCACTGTGAGCACCGCGCATACTCGTCAGGAGCGTTTTTCCAGTGCCCGCTTCGACAAGTTCGAAGCCAACAAGATGCTCGGTCTGCAGCGTGGCCGTCAGGTCAGCGGCGTCGGGGCCTTGCGGCGCCCCGATTCTGGGCAGCCGGGCCGACATTCGGGCGACGGCCTCCGACGCGCGCTCAGACGCGTCGCGTTCGATCTGCCACTGTCCGAGGGGGACTGCCGCCATCCCGGCGGCGGCAACAGCAGTGAGCGTCATCAACGCTGCGCGATGCCGGAAGCTCGCTAACAGCCCCGTGCTGTCGTCAGCGCGTCGCTCTGCATCGAATTCCGTATCGTCCGTCACGCTGCACACTCAGGCGTATTGGGCTGAGCAACCGCGTTCTCGGTGCGTCGAGGTGGCGTCACCGACGGCCAATGAGTGGGCAGCAGCCGACAGCAGAACCACACAGTGACGGTCGCATGTACGCCGGGCCAGCCGAACTTGCCGCACAGGCAATGCTCCAGATCGTGGTTGGCGTAGCGTATGCACATGGTCAGCGAGGTTTGAACGTGATCGAAACGGCGCGCGAGACGGTCGGCGCAAGGCCGTCGTTGCCGTCGTGAGACGGGGGCCGAGTGAGGGTCGTCAGACGCCGCCCGCACACCCGGCCACGCGATGGACTCTGGTCGTCAGGTAGCCGGTGCGTCCGTCGCAGGTTCGGCGCCAGCGCAGCAGGCATGCTCCTCGCCCGAGCACAGCTCGGTTTCTGCCTGCAACCAGTGCGCCAATTCGCAGCCGCACGGGAAGCCCTGCTGTTCCGCGATTGCGTAGGCGCGCGCGGCGATCTGCTCACGTGTGGGCGGGGTCGCTGGGGATTCCTCTGCAGACGTTGCAACTGCGTTCTTTTGGGTACTCATGTCAGTCTCCAAGGTTCGTTAGTGGGTCGCGTTCAGTTCTTGTGATCGCGATGCACAAAGTCGTTGGTCAAGAAGAGCTCGTTGTCTTTCATGATGAGCTTTCGCCCATCCTTGAGTTCCATTACCTCCCCTTCCTTCATGGCGTTCACTCGGCCGTTCTTGTCGGCCATGCCCATCTTGCCGTTGGCGAACACATACACCGTCGAACCGTCCTTGAGTTCGTACGACTCCTTCGGCTCGTTCACCGCCAGCGCGGCAGTGGAGACGACGGCGGTTGCGAGAGCGACGAGCAAAGCTGATTTTATCATGATGACCTCCTGGTGATTGCATCAACGAGACCGCGCTCGACACCCTCGACAGAACACAAACAAACGTCGAGGTATCGAGTTCATTGCCACGGCGCTATCGGTGGCGCGTCGCGCCACCCGCCGGGTCTGACAACATCATCGGCTGCGGCGAGACTCATTCTCGGCATTGCGCCTTACTCAGGCGTGACCCAGTCATTACATTTGCGACGCCCGAATGTCATGCGCCCAACGCTGGAAGGACGGCCCCTGTGTCAGCGCTTGGCCCGACACCGCCGAACACATCTCATACAAAGTCGGATCAACGAATCGAATCCAGGAGTTCCTTCATCATCTTGTAGTGCCCAGACACCTGCCCGACCGCAAATTCGTAGCGCACCGCGTTCTCGGCAAACTTGGCGCGCTCGATGTCCATCTCAACGCTGTTGCCGTCGACGGCGCCCTGCAGCGGAACGGCATAGAGCAGCGGTTCCGCGGGCGTCGGCGGGAGCAGGACTTGATGTGCTGCGTGCGTACGCCCGAGCGACAACGTAGCGCCTGCGTTGTGTAAGGCGAGCGCCACCGACGGAAGGTCAATGTCTCGCGCCAAGTAGTTGGGTGTGTCGGCGTTGGCGATATTGGATGCGATGACAGCCTGGCGGCGCGCCAGCACCGAGAGCATTTGCTCGTGAAAATGCCCTCCAGCCTGTACTGCGCCGGAGGAATTGAGACGGGCAAGCGGGAGTTGTTGCAGCGGGACAGCGGCTGTGGGCGCCCCCCCGCCGCTAACAGCGACTGGCGGCGCGCTTGCGCTCGAGCCATGTGCTGCCGACACGTGCCCCCCGAGCCTCAGATAGTCATGAGAGTGAAGGCGCGTTAAGCCAAGTGCGAATGCCCGCCGCGACTCGTCGGGTATTGCGACTCCCGATCCGTGCGCGCGTTCGTGGCACAGGCGGCGAGTGCGCCCGCCAAAGCCATCAGGACAAACACCTGAGTCAGTCTCTTCACGTTCTTCTCCTCGTCAATGTGAACTTCGGGCGACTGGCGAACGCTTCGCGAGGCACCCTTTCGGAGGGGGGAACTTAGACCGCGGTCACCGTCAACAACATGACCGGGCCATTACTTCTTCCATGCATCTCAGTCGGCGGAGCAGCGAGATGACGCAGTCCTAACGCACGCCTGACAGCTTGATTACATTCGTGTCATGCAACGTCCTCGCAGCGCATGCCGTGCTTGAATGGTTTGAGGTCGGGCGCGTTCGGCGCCAGTTCGGCCGGAGCCAGAACAAGGAGGACTTCGATGAAGATCGCGAGAATTGCCCGGGCCACGGCTTGGCTGGTGACCCTGGGTGTCGGCAGTGCATTGGCTGGAGGCGGAGACATCCACGGCGACCCCGGAACGCCCGGTGAGCATGCACAGATGAAATTGAACAAGGGCGCCAGCGAAGCAGGCATTCCATTGCCCGACGACAGCGCTGCGCAACAGGCCTTGGAGCTTGTGCTGTCAGCAGATGACAGAACACCGATGCAGCGGCTCGCCTTGCATCGTGGTGACATCGTGCGCTTCACGTTGCGCAACCCGAGCTCGCAACCGGCCCTGGTGATGTTGGGTACCCAAGCGATGGCCGCTTCGCACGCGGCCATGATGCGCAATTACGTCGACATGAAACACTCCGCGCCCGGTCGCGTCAGCGTCGGTGCCAACGGTCAGGCCAGTTTCACCTGGCAATTCACGCACGTCGGTGACTTTACCCTTGCGCAAATCAACGCCACTAAGCGTGAGGCGAAGGTCAAGGTCCTGATCGCCGTATCGGAGTAGCCCCGTGGGTCTGCCCGAAAGCTTGCAAAAGTGTAATGCCCCTGCAAGCGGCCTGACGGACTTCGCAGCGCACGCTACGCATCGTGGACCTGACAAATCGGCCCACAGACAACTCGGCGAGGCGGCATTCAATTGGAAGCAATAGCTTGAGTCCGATGAGCGCTCGCTGACGCAACTTCACTTCACTGAGGAGAATGACAATGAACGTTCGATTTGGATTTGCAGCAACGGCGATCGCACTCTCGACGGTGCTCGCTACGGGGCTCGCCCAGGCGGCCAATGATTCGGATGACATGGCCAAGTCGCTGCAGCAAGGCAAGAGCGTGAGCACAGCGCAGCAGAGCGCCAAACACCCCGCCCAGAAGGGTAAGTCGACCGGCGCGCATGAAAAGAACATGGCCAAGGGCATGAGCCACTCGGACGCCGCCGTCGAAGACGTGCGCGCGGGCAGCACTGACAGCAAGACCGCACGTCAGGCAAAGACGCACAACGATGTGATGGGCGAGGGAAAAGACCACGCCGAAGCGCAGCGCCAGAGCCACTGACAGTTTGCGCGGGAAGAGAGGGGCGCGGCGACGACACTCCGGACCCCGCTTCCCGCGATATCTATCTACAGCCCAGAAGGATAGACATCATGAAAAAGAGCATCGTCATTCCGCTCATGTTGGCGGCCGCACTGCTGACCGGGTGCGCCAGCCTCAGCCCGCCCACGAGCCTGACGCCGGCGTTCGCAGAGAAAGTGGCCAGTGCAAAAACGGCTAAGGACCACCAAGCGATCGTGGCCATCTACGACGCGGAAGCCGCTGAGGCCAAACAAGCGGCGGCATCACATCGCTCGCTCGCCAAGACGTATGGACAAGCGAACTCGTATCGCAACGGTTTTGGCCAGAGCTACGCACAGCATTGCGAGCAAGCCGCGAAAGGCTACGACGCGATCGCGGCGGACAAGACGGCCTTGGCACAACTGCACCGCCAACTTGCGACCCAGTCCGCGGACAAATAACGAAAACCCGCTCCTCATCCGCGCGCTCGTCGTTTCCCAGCGCGTGTCTTTCCGGTGCTGGACGCTCTCCTCCCAGCACCGGCCCCTTTTTTTCACCCCTGCGATCCACTAACGGCGTTGTTCGAGCGTCAACGTGATCGACGCCGACTGGGCGCCCCGGTTGGTCCACATCCAGCAATAGTCAGCCGTCTTTTTGGGTTTGAAGACGCCAGCCTCAGACCGGACGGCATCGATCTTCACGGGGTACCGGACTGCCGTTCCTTCATGGAAGTGAACGTTGAAGTCGAGCGCCGCATCGGACGAAAATTTCCAGGCCACACGGGCGCCACTGGCAATGGTGTCGCACACCTCCAGAAACTGCTTCGGCGCGATCGTCGCTTGATGCTCAAAGCGCCCGTCCGGCGTCCATTGGACCGATACCGGCTCCGCCGCGCCCGCTGCAGCACTGGCAACGCTCATGATCGCCCACAGCGACAGCCGAGTGGCGTGCGCCAGACCGACGTTCTTCATTTCTTGCCCCCGAGCACCGACACGGCCCCGCGCATGCCTGCGTCGAAATGACCCGGTTGCAGGCAACCAATTTCAACACGACCGGCACGCGAGAAGTTCCAGACGATCTCTTCGGTCTTGCCGGGTGCGACCGTCACCATGCTGGGATCCGAATGCTCCATGGTCGGGAACTTCTTCATCATCTCGTAGTGCTCCTTCAACTCCGCCTCGGTGCCCAGCACGAACTCGTGTTTGACCTGGCCAACGTTCTTGATGACGAATCGGACGGTCTCGCCCCGCTTGACACTGAAATTGCTCGGCGTGAAACGCATGTCGTCGCTCATCGTAACCGCGATCGTGCGCTTGACGGCCGATGCAACGCCCGGTTGACCGATCGCCTGATGCTCGCCGTCGGCGTGCTCGTGACCGCCATGCTCGTGCCCACCCTCATGCGTGCCGTTTGCGAAGGCGAGGTTGGCGGCGCCCGCGACAACCAGTACTGCGCCGAGGGTAAGGAGGGAGGAAGAAATTTTCATCGAATGTTGCTCCACGGTGATGCGTTCTAGTGTGTGTGCGCGCCGGGTTTGCGCACTTGAACTTCGACCGCGTTGGCCGGCGCAGCCTGACGCGCCATGGACGACGTCCCCGGATCGCTCTTGCGATAAGCTGACTCAGCCGTCGCCACGACTTCGCGCGCGACGGTGTTCTGTGGGTGGACGAACCAGCCCGGATCGGCGTAGTCGCCGCGCCGCTGCTTGGCGCGAACCTTGAGGACGGAGAACATGCCCCCCATCTCCACTGGCCCGAACGGCCCCTGCCCTGTCATCATCGGCGCCGTGTTGTCCGGCAAGGGCATCTCCATCTCCGCCATGTCGGCCATGCCACGCTCGCCCATCGCCATGTAGTCCGGCAGCACCCGCGCGATGCGACCCGCGAGATTGCGATGATCGACACCGATGAGCGTCGGCACGTCGTGTCCCATCGCGTTCATCGTGTGATGGCTCTTGTGGCAGTGAATCGCCCAGTCGCCTTCCTCATCCGCGATGAAATCCACCTGTCGCATCTGACCGACGGCCACATCGGTCGTCACTTCCGGCCAGCGCGCACCTCGAGGTGTC
The DNA here is from genome assembly GCF_041909475.1 of Niveibacterium sp. NCBI lineage: Bacteria > Pseudomonadati > Pseudomonadota > Betaproteobacteria > Rhodocyclales > Rhodocyclaceae > Niveibacterium > Niveibacterium sp. The sequence continues at coordinate 18,543 of NZ_JAYRDJ010000016.1, forward strand.
GGACCGCCATCGGTACCGCTGACGACGAACTCATGTCCGTGCAGATGGATCGGGTGATTGGTCATCGTCAGATTGCCGATGCGGATGCGGACCCGATCCCCTTTGCGCGCGACCAGCGGCGCAATGCCTGGAAACACGCGGCTGTTCCAGCTCCAGATGTTGAAGTCCAGCATCGTCATGATCTTGGGCGTGTAGCTGCCGGGATCGATGTCGTAGGCATTGAGCAAGAAGCAGAAGTCTCGATCCACCTCATCGATCAGCGGATGTGCCCCTTTCGGATGCGTCACCCAGAAACCCATCATGCCCATCGCCATCTGCGTCATTTCGTCCGCATGCGGGTGGTACATGAACGTACCTGGGCGACGCGCGACGAACTCGTAGACGAAGGTTTTGCCCGGCGCGATTTGCGGTTGCGTGAGCCCGCCGACACCGTCCATGCCGTTGGGCAGGCGCTGTCCATGCCAGTGAATCGTCGTGTGCTCGGGCAGGCGGTTGGTGACATAGATCCTGACCCGATCGCCCTCGACCACTTCAATGGTGGGCCCCGGCGACTGGCCGTTGTAGCCCCACAGATGCCCGACGAACCCAGGCGCGAGCTCGCGAACCACCGGCTCGGCGACCAAATGGAATTCCTTGACCCCATTGCGCATCCGCCACGGCAAGGTCCAGCCATTGAGGGTGACTACGGGGTTATAGGGTCGGCCGCTCGACGGCGTGAGCGGCGGCATGGTGTCGCTCGACGCTTGGCTGATCGCCTCCGGAATGGCGGCGAGCGCGGCTGACGAGACCGAGGCTGATGCGACCGCACCGCCAGTCAGTAGCCCATTGAGGAGAAAACTGCGACGACTGCTCATGATCGGTGAGTACTCTCGTGATGCATTCAGTGGACCGGACCATCGGAGCGGGCTTCTGCAACCGCCCCATTGGGCAGGGCTCCACCCACCGGACGTCCGACAATGTTGGCCTGAAGGTCGGCTTCGCTCAGCCAGAAGACGCGTTGGGCGTTAATTGCGGCTGTCGCCACCTGCGCCTGCTCTCGGGCATCGGCAAGCAAGTCGAAGACACCGATGAGCATGCCGTTGTAGCGAAGCTGCTGTTCGTCGGACATCGCGCGCCTCAGCGGCAAGATTTCATCGTTGTACTGGCGCGCAACGTCCAACGCGGTGCGATACGCCGAGTAAGCCGTACGCAAAGAGGTATTGGCAGCCCGCGTGGCGGCGAGCAGGCGCGCTTGGGCCGCCAGCGTGCGCGCACCGGCCGCGGCCCTTTTCTGGTCGCCCAGATCGAAGAGTGGAAGCGTGACGTCAATCTCATAGCCCTGATGCCGCGCCTGCGTGGCGGCCTGGTCGTCGAACACCGTGTCGCGGCGCAATCCCAGTTCGATGTCCGTCACACTCGTCGCCAGCGCGACCCCTTCGGTGCGCGCGCTCGCCTGCAGATCCGCTTGGGCCAACCTGACATCAATGCGCTCGTTGAGCGCCTTTTGGGTGACCAACGCCGGCGCGATTGGCGCAGTCGGAAGGTCTGGCAGCCGCTCAGGTAGCCGAAGCAACGTCGCTTGATGCGGGCTCAGCCCCAACAGCCTCGCCAAGGCTTCGCGCGCTGCGATGCGCTCATGCTGTGCCGTAGCCAGACGCGCCGTGGCCTCTGCGTAGTACGACTGGTGCGCCATGCGCTGCAGCCGTGTGAAGTTGCCCGCCGCCTGCATGCGACGCGCGAGTTCTGCACTGGCGGCAGCCGAATCCACGACCCTGCGGGCAAGTTCCTCGATTTGGCGCGCGGCCACGGCGTCGACCCATGCACGTCGCACTGCACTGGCCTGGTCCACGACATCGGCCGCGATCTTCTGCCGCACCTCCTCCATCCGGGACAACGCGACGCCGTACCGCTGCGGGTAGAGCAACAGGTCCAGGACTCCGAACGACAGCAGTCTTCCGATCTCAAGCTCGTTGCCGACCGTCAGGTGTTCAAACGTAAAGCGTGGGTTTGGCAGGCGTGAGGCCTGCGCAGCCTGGGCGCCATCGTTCCAGCCTTGCGCAAGCACTGCCTGAATCGAAGGACTGTTGAGCATCGCGACACGAATCGCGTCGTCCGGCGACAAGTCGTGCTCCAACACACGCGCCACCGCCGCTTCACGTTGGGCGCGCTGCTCTGCGGTCTGAACCAACTGCAGCGCACCGCCGGTGAACGGTGCCGCCTCACGATTGATCTCGCCGACGACACTCGCTGGGTCGAATGACGCACATCCGACAAGCGCAACAGCCAACGTCAACAGGGCGCCACGGCGCAGCGGAATGACAAAAAGCCGCTTCACCGGCGTTTCTCCGCTTCGGGCGCGTCATGTGAGGACTCGTGTGCCGCGCTCGGTCTCTCGCTGGGTGGCACCGTGGCAGGTTCGATCGAGCGTTCCTTGGCTAGCATCCGCCATCCGCCCGCTTCTCCTACCGCCTGATTTGAGGCGGGCCACGATCGCACGGGCTCGTCCTGGAACCTTTGATAGGTTTCCAGTACGGACGAGTGCTCAACCGCCACCCAAGGTTCGGAAGACGGCGCAGCGCGTGCGGCAGCCGCAGCAATGACAACGAAGGCACTGCCATACACCGCGCAGCGCCTGAATGCGCTCAGTTTCACGACACGACCTATCTGTTGGGACCACAGGGCTCACGCTTAGGCGTCGCACCGGCGGTTTCTCTCTGTGTTATGACGCGCACCGACGAACTCTTCAGGTTCGCTTGCAATGACCGATCGTCCACTCCTTGGCGGGCGATCGTCAGGCGACGTCAGCTCAATGCAGCGGCGCCCTACTTGGCGTCGCGTGCGTGCATGTGCATCTTTTTCTTTTCCTCTTCCGAGAGTGGCTTGGCGGCCGGGTCTTTGGTTGCCTGCGCCGAACGTTCCTTGGTGTGACTGTGGCCTTCAGTAGCGTGCGCCGCAGCCGGAGGCGACTGCTCGGCGGCGGGTTTCTGATCGGCGGCTACGGCGGTCAGCGACCAGAGGGCGGCTGCGACAAGCATCAAGAGGGTTTTCATTTGGCTCTGCTCCCGTTGAATGAGCCGCGCATAACTTCGCGACTCCATGGCTGAGCACTCTGCGCCTTTGATTCCGTCAACGCGCTGTCCGCCAGATTACGAATTTGTAAGCCGAGCAACGTCGGAAGGTCGCCGCCACGCACGGTTGAATCCAGCTGTCAAAGATGTAATCCCGCAGTCATGCCCTCGACGGGATCGAATGCGCAAGATGGCACTCACAAAGGGCGCCACCCGACGCCCGTCTTGAGTGCCCCCGGGCAAGAAGGAGAAACACCATGAACACCCCCATCGCAACCGTACTGCTCACCGCCACGCTGGGCTTGGGAATCGCTTCCTCCGCACAGGCAGGCGAGACCTTCCATCAGGTGAAGGACGAACGCGGCGTCGTCAGCCATGTGCGCGGCGACGGACTGACCGAAGAGAAGGCGGACAAGACGGCGGTCGTGCAGAGCAAGTCCTCGGCCAACGCGTCCGCCGGCAAGATTGGCTTCGATTGGCGCCGTGCGACGGCGGCCGAGCGTGCCTATATGAATGAGCTCTATCACGGCGAGGGCCCAAAGTGGTAACGCGAACCTGGCGCTGAGCGGCGCGTTCCCCCACGTGAAGGCGAGGGGGAACGTACTCAGTCAAGTGTGAGGAGGAAGGCCATGAACACCCAGCACAATGATCGCCACGACAACGAGTCTGCGCCGTCCGGCAATGGCGAGCACCGCCTCGCACAGCGCGCACGCATGGTCGCCGTCGCTTTCGTCGGCTTGGCGCTCGCCGCCTTGATCTTCGAACACCGCGCGCACGTTCTGGGCGCACTGCCCTATCTCGTGATCCTGCTGTGTCCGCTGATGCACCTGTTCATGCATGGCGGTCATCACCATGGCCATGGCGCAGCTGAGCAGAAACAGCCGCCGAAGGATCCGCCGCAAGGAGGTGAATCATGAGCACCACCAACGCGTCCGACTACGGGCTGTGGGGGCTCGTGATCCTCAATATCGTCCTCTTCGTCACCTTCGCCTATAGCTTCTTCAAACCGCAGACGCGCACCGACTGGCGCACGCTCGGGAGTTTCTCCGCCTTCGTTGTCGCGCTGTTCGTCGAAATGTACGGCGTGCCGCTGACGATGTACCTGCTGGCGGGCTGGCTGCAGAGCCGTTATCCCGGTCTCAATCCGCTCTCGCACGAAGCAGGCCACCTGTGGTGGTCGGTGCTGGGACTTAAAGGGGATCCGCACTTCAATGTCATTCACATCGCGAGCATGGTCGCCATCGTGGTCGGCATGTTCATGCTGTCGTCGGCCTGGCCAGTGCTGTACCGCGCGCAACGCGCCGGGGAAATCGCGCAGGAAGGCCTCTACGCCCGCTGCCGCCACCCACAGTACCTCGGCTTCATCGTCATCATGGCGGGCTTCCTGCTGCAGTGGCCAACTCTGCTGACGCTGCTGATGTTCCCGCTGCTCGTATGGCGCTTCGTGCGCCTGGCACGCGATGAGGAGCACGAAGCGCGGCAGCACTTTGGTGCACTTTGGGATGCCTACAGTGCCAGCACACCCGCCTGGATTCCTCGTCTAGCTATGTGACGGCAACCACGCGGTCAAACTCAGGCATCCGGCCACCACACGGAGGATCGTAATGAACCACCCACATGAGCACTCCGGACACGCCGAACATAGCCACGTCGGCCAATACGCGGGTCACAATAACAAACCGCGCGAACATCACGCCCACCCGAGCGAAGCGGCCGCCACTGCGACTGGCCTCGTCGACCCGGTATGTGGCATGCCAGTGACGCTCGATAGCGCCAAGGCAACGCTTGAATTCGAGGGCCGGACCTATCCCTTCTGCAGCACGCATTGCTTGGAGAAGTTCCGAGCCGACCCCACTCGCTACGCCGCGCAGGCCGAACCCTCGGCCCGGCCTGCGCCAAAGTCGCCCGCCAATGCGGCAGCCACCTTCTACGTCTGCCCGATGCACCCCGAAGTGCGTCAGGACCACCCTGGCACGTGCCCCAAGTGCGGCATGGCGCTGGAACCTGAACTGCCGACCGGCGAGGCCGAGGACGACCACGAGCTGCGCGACTTTCGCCGCCGCTTCTGGACAACGCTGCCCCTGAGCATTGTGCTGTTGGCCGTAGCCATGCTGCCGGCCGGTCGCATGCTGGCCGACTCGTCGGTGATGGGCTGGCTCGAATTTGTGCTGGCCACGCCGGTCGTGCTATGGGCGGCCTGGCCGTTCTTCGTTCGCTGCGTCGCCTCGATACGGCAGCGCAGCCCGAACATGTGGACCCTGATCGGCATCGGCGTACTCGCGGCTTATGCGTACTCGGTCGTTGCGGTGCTGTTCCCCGCGCTCTTCCCGGAGAGCTTCCGCGAAGGCGGGCATGTCGCCCTGTACTTCGAGGCGGCGGCGGTGATCGTGTCGCTGACCCTGCTCGGCCAAGTGCTCGAACAGCAGGCACGCAGCCAGACCTCGGCCGCGATCCGCGCGCTGCTGGGCCTCGCGCCCAAGACTGCGCGGCGCATCGCCGCCGATGGCTCTGAGGCCGATGTACCACTTGCCGAGGTCGTTGTCGGCGATCGACTACGCGTGCGCCCAGGCGAGAAGGTCCCGGTGGACGGACGCGTGCTCGACGGCCACTCCGCCATCGACGAATCGATGCTCACGGGCGAGCCGGTGCCGGTCTCCAAGACCAAGGGCGACGCGGTGATCGGTGCCACCGTGAATACGAGCGGCGCATTGGTCATCGAGGCCACCAAGGTCGGGCGCGACACGGTGCTCGCGCAGATCGTCGACATGGTCGCGCGCGCCCAGCGCAGCAAGGCGCCGATGCAACGCATCGCCGACCGCGTCGCGGCGAAATTCGTGCTCGCGGTGCTGGCGACCTCCGTGCTGACGTTTGCCGTCTGGTTCCTGTTCGGCCCCGAGCCGCGCGGCGTCTATGCGATCCTCAATGCCGTCGCCGTGCTGATCATCGCCTGCCCGTGTGCGCTGGGCCTCGCGACGCCGATGTCGGTAATGGTCGCGACCGGCCGCGCGGCCACGAGCGGCGTGCTGTTCCGCGACGCCGAGGCGATCGAGACGCTGCGCACGGTGGATGTGCTGGTTGTCGACAAAACCGGCACGCTGACGCTCGGCCGCCCGCAGTTTCAACATGTGCTCGCGCATGGCAGCTTTTCTGATCGCGAAGTCTTGCGGCTGGCGGCAAGCCTCGATCAGGCCGCGGAGCACCCTCTCGCCGCGGCTATCGTTGCTGCCGCCCGCGACCGCGGCCTCGCACTGGCCGATGCGTCGCGCTTCGATTCAGGCTCAGGTATCGGCGTCAGCGGCACCGTGGAAGCGCACGAGCTTGTCATCGGCAACGCGCGCCATCTCAGCGACTCGGGGATCGACCCGACGCCGCTCGAACATGAGGCCGAGGCGGTACGTGGCAGTGGCGCGAGTGTGATGTTCGTCGGTATTGACGGTCGGCTCGCCGGCCTCATCTCAGTGGCCGACCCGATCAAGCCCGGCGCAAAGGAAGCCATCACGACACTGCAGGGCAACGGCCTGCGCATCGTCATGGCGACCGGTGACGGCCTGACGACGGCGCGAGCCGTGGCCGCGAGCCTTGGCATCGACGAGGTGCACGGCGAAGTGACACCGCAGTTCAAGCATGAACTGGTGGGTCGCCTGCGCGCCAGCGGTGCCCGCGTCGCGATGGTCGGGGACGGCATCAACGACGCGCCCGCGCTCGCCGCGGCCGACGTCGGCATCGCGATGGGCACCGGCACTGACATCGCTATCAACAGCGCGCAGGTGACACTGGTGAAGGGCGACCTGCGCGCCATCGCGCGTGCGCGCCAGCTATCTCAGGCCGCGGTTCGCAATATGCGGCAGAACCTGCTGTTCTCGCTGCTCTACAACGGCCTGGGCGTGCCGATCGCCGCCGGCGTGCTGTACCCGGTCGCCGGCATTCTGCTGTCGCCGCTGATCGCGGCGGTCGCGATGTCTGCCAGCTCGGTCTCGGTGGTTGCCAATTCGCTTCGTCTCAGATTTCAGTAGCGGGTTCAACGTTATCTCACACCGTTGATAGACCCATGACGGCTCTTACCGCAATGCTGGCGTTGGCATGGAGAGAATTCCTGTCGGAGTGGGGTCGAATCCGTGCGCCACTGCGATTTCAAAGCCGACGTCCGCTTGCTCACGGGGCACGAGCACATGAAGGTCGGCTAAGGCCGAGCTCCCGTCTTTCGTTACCGAGGAAAGCCAACGTCCTGGAAGCCAACGGTGCCACGGTCAGCTACGATCAGAAGGGCGGCGGGCATTCAACACGCAGCAGTGCCCCAGTTTCGGGATGCTCGAATTCGATCTGGCAGGCGTGCAACATCAGACGCTCAGCCTTTGCGCAGGATGCCGGAGTGCCGTAGAAATCGTCGCCAATGATGGGATGCCCCATCGCTTCCATGTGAACCCGCAGCTGGTGCAAACGCCCGGTGATGGGCTCCAGCGCGATGCGCGAAATCCCGGGCGCGGCATCGCTATCAAGTACGCAATAGCGCGTTAGGCACGGCCGGCCCGTGGCGTGTTCGACTTTCTGCTTGGGAGGGTTTGCCTGATCAACGCCAATGGGCAACCCGATCTCACCGGTGGCGGCAGCCCTCCAGCGCCCATCGACCAGGGCCTGATAGTTCTTTCGCACCCTGCGCTCCTGAAACTGGCGACTGAGTTCCCGCTGCGCCCTGGCGCCGCGCGCCATGACGACGATGCCCGAGGTGCCCATGTCCAGGCGATGAACGATCATCGCGTCGGGAAACTGGGCCTGTACCCGACGCGACAAGCAGTCTTCCTTGCCGGGTTGGCGCCCCGGCACGCTCAGTAAGCCACTGGGTTTGTCGACGACGATCAGCTGATCCGAGAGATAAAGCACGGACAGACCTTGGTGCTCAGGCGGACGGTAGGGAGTAGATGCCATGGTGCGGATTGTCTCATTGAGCTGCTCGCAGAATCCCTAATGCGCCTGAACCGTTTGGCTACCCGAGATTCTGCTGACAGAGAACCAAGGGTAGATGTCGGGGTTCAGTACGAAACCAACCACTTGATTCATCCGCGTCAACGGCCGTGCTGGCCGATGCGACCCAGTCGGGCATTCGGCACCTTTGCAGGATTGAGCTGCCTTTCGAAGGTGTATAGGAAACACCCGGCGATTCACGCCCGCCGCAATTCCAAGCCCACAACCGCGGCACCCATTGAGTGCTCAGCGAGGGCGCTTGAGTTCGTCAGCACCCTCAAGTATGCGACCCGACGGCTTCGCCGATCCTGAACGCAGGCTCACGCAGCGAGCCTGCTCGACACAGATAATCCTTTGCGTCACATTGTTTCGGCCCCCCGCCCCGGCCACGCCCTAGTCGCGACATACATGCCCATCGAACACCCCTGCAAGAACGAAGACGGCGAAACGGTATACATTCGTCGGCCGCATCTGCCATCGCCCCTGAGCGACTGGCATGACGCAAACCGGATCGCCACCGTAGTGCCGGCCGGGCCAATGCCCCTGCATCTGAACGGGATCGCGTTCCGCTCATGGGAAGATGTACCGCTAAGTGAAGCGCAGTGGCGGGCCTACGTCGCCACCGCGCGCTTTACCGAGCCGACCTTCGAGGTGCCAATCGGCAAGCTTCCGGCGGCCGGTGCGGTGGTACTGGAGCCGGACGGCCGAGTTTGGATCGTCGCGCCGAGCAATCAGTTCGCCGGCAATCTCGCCACCTTCCCCAAAGGTCATGTCGATCGCGGCAGTGCGCTGCGCGAGACCGCGGTGCGGGAATGCTTTGAAGAGTCCGGGCTTCAGATCGAACTGGTCGCCCACCTGATCGACACGACCCGCAGCAAAACGCACAACCGCTATTACGTCGCGCGCCGAATCGGCGGCACCCCGGCGGACATGGGCTGGGAATCGCAGGCGGTGCATTTGGCGCCCCTCGCCACGCTCGAGGACTTGCTCAACAACCCGGGCGACCACCTGGTGCTCAAAGCCCTTGTAGCGCTGGGCGAAACGGGCATGAAACGCATTTTCCACGACCGCGCATTCGAGCCAATGATCTGAATGTCGCCCAGGTTGTAACGCAGCACGCCAACACGCCGCACGCCGCCTTCGCCCGCCCCTTCACTAAACGGCTTTGCTAGCCAACTTATGACCACCGATCTTCTGCAAAACTTAGTGCGCGCAGCGCAAGCGATCCAAAACGCCGATGCCCTGTTGATCACGGCGGGTGCTGGCATGGGCGTGGATTCCGGACTGCCCGACTTTCGTGGTCCAGAAGGGTTCTGGAACGCCTATCCTGCGCTCGGGCGTCGGAAACTGCACTTCTCCGATATCGCCAATCCGTCCCATTTCCGCTCGGACCCGACGCTCGCCTGGGGTTTTTATGGGCACCGGCTTGCGCTCTACCGTGACACCGTGCCGCACGAAGGCTTTGCTGTCCTGCGCGAGATTGGCGCAGCGCGCCCTCTGCCCACCTTTGTCGTCACCAGCAACGTCGATGGCCAGTTCCAGAAAGCGGGTTTTTCCGCCAACCAGATCTGGGAAATCCACGGTTCGATCCATCACCTGCAGTGCGTGAATGGCTGTGCGAGTCGGGTATGGCCTGCCGATGATTTCCCGCCGCAGGTAGATATGGCGGAGTGCGCGTTGCGCAATGCGCCACCGCGCTGCCCCGAATGCGGTGAAATCGCACGCCCAAACATCTTGATGTTCTCTGACTGGGCTTGGCTCGACCACCGAAGCCGTATGCAGGAAGCGCGCTTCAAGCAGTGGCTCACACAGAGTGAACGACTGGTCACCATCGAGCTTGGGGCCGGCACTGCGATTCCTTCGATCCGCCGTATCGGCGAACGAATGCTCGGCCCACTGATCCGCATTAACAAGAGAGAGAGCGAGGTCGCCCGCGCACAGGACATCGAGATCCCGCTGGGTGCGGCCGAGGCGATACTCGAGATCCGCGCCTGCCTCGATCAAGTGACGGACTGACACGACGGACGAGCAGGAGGCCGCTTCCCCCCCACCTAAAGCATCAACCTCGCGGACCGTCCCCCTCAGGTGAGTAGCACCACGATCTAGAGCTGACCCCATTCGCTAGAGCCGGTGCAACAAGACGGCGTCTCGGGCTTCTGGCGTGGCGCCTAAACGTCGATCGACACGCACTCCATCCTGACCTCGATCCACGTGCTCAAACGCGCCGCCTGCTCGGATTTACCGATGTGGGCGCCAAGAGGCCGTATCCGCCACAAATCCGTATTGTTCCTACACTTGGTCCGGTTTCACTTCGCACCAACGCCCCCCAACCAAAGCCATTGGTTACGGCGCGACTTGCACCTACCTAACGTGGATCGAACTCCACGGAGCAGAACCGCCGTAAGAAGAACGACCTTCCGATGCTCACGATGTGCCTGTTGCGGCACGCACGAGAATGGTCGTCGTACGGCCGAAGTTCGTATTGTTCCGACAATGTGCTGACCCCATGTGCAATGGCGATTCAGGGTCAGCATCCGACGGTCTTGCCTCCGGTTTTCCGTATTGTTCCGACAAAGATCGGTCGGGTGGTGTGCCCGTTCCGCGAGGCCCACCTGGGGCACCGATGGTTGCCCAAAATTGCAGCCGTTACGATAGTGCACGTTGTGTGTACCGTGGGTGCACCGTAGGTGTCCTATCGGTGCACCATGCAGCGTCGACGTGTGCACCGCAAAGCCACCGAGCATCTGTCGCCCACGCAGTATCTGGTGCTCCCGAGGTGCCACGAGGACCGGCACCCGACTGGTTCGCATGCAGCGACATGAGACCGACTGACGATCGCACGGTCGGCGCTTGTCGCCACAAGCCGTGCGCACCAACGACCAACCTTGAGCCGCGTCGCGCGGCCCCTTGACACAGTCTGTGCCAGCAAGCCTGCCGATCCAGCCTACGACGTCGAAGACGCGGGCTTCAATGCCAACCAGATCACATCACCTCGCAAGGTGTCATGACATTGGTATTCTTCAATGTCATCATCCGGCATCCCGGTTCTCTGTGTTCCCGCCATGTCGGTCGCATCCTTGCTGTCCGCAGTGCTCTCCCCTTCCCTCTTTACGTCCGAATCGCGGCTGTATGGGTTTGCGCTCGAAGGGGATACCACGCCGTGGCTCGTGGAGACGTTTCGCGCGCGGGAGGCGTTGTCGGAGCTCTCCACCTGGCAAGTGGATTTGCTGTGCACCGATGCCGGGCTCGATGTCGAGGGGCTGATCAACAAACAAGGCGCACTTCGCATCACCCTCGCCGACGGTAGCCGTGTTCAGCGTTCTGGCTACGTGCAAGATGCGGCGCTACTGCACGCCAACGGCGGTCTCGCCCGCTATCGACTGACCCTGGCGCCGTGGCTGTGGTTTGCCACCCGCAGCGCAAACAGTCGGGTCTTCCTCGAGCAGTCGTTGCTGGAGATCATCGAAGCGGTTTTCGCGCCCTACGCCAGCGTTGCGCAGTGGCGGCTTGCCGATGAAGTCTCGGGCTTTATCGCAGAGCTGCCGCCGCGCTCGCTGTGCGTGCAATACCGGGAAACTGACTTCGACTTCATCAGTCGACTGCTGTGCGAAGAGGGGCTGGGTTATTGCTTCCGCGAGTTGAACGAAGACGCGGGCGGTCGTGAGGCCGTGAGCGGTGAATCCACCGTCTCGCAGCAAGCGCTGCACGAGATGCTGATCTTCGCCGACAGCGCAGCCTTGCCGCAGGACCGCTGCTCAGCATCCGCCATCGGCGGCGCGGGCCTGCGCTATCACCGTGCCGCCGCACCCGAGGAACAGGACAGCATTCTCGCCTTCGGTTGCCAGCGCCGCTTTGCCGCGTCGAGCACCACGCTCCTCTCGACCGACTACAAGGCCGACAGCGCGATCAGCGCATCCTTGCCCAGCGCCCGACCAATGGGTGGGCCCAATGCCCCGGCATTGGAGGACTACGATTTCGTAGGCACCTACGCGTTTGCCAACAGCGGTCTTGCCGAACGCTATGTGCGGCTCAGTCGTGAAGCGGTAGAAGCTCGCGTCGAGACCTGGCTTGGACACGCCTCGGTGCGTAGCCTGCGACCCGGCACCTGGTTCGATCTGAAGGCAGGGCTGTCGGATCAACTCGCCACGCTGCTGCCCGCCACACAATCCGGCAGCCATGAGCGCCGCTTTGTGCTGACTGCGGTGGAAAGTGCAGGCAAGAACAACCTGCCCGTAGGACTCGCCGAATCGGTTGCAGCGCTGCTCGGTGATGCGCCGGGGTGCTCTGCGGGCGACGATCACAGCCATCGTATTGATGAACCGCGCGTCGTGTCGATCACGCTGGATCCGAAGTTGATCGACGCGGCTGCTCATCACGGCTTCGCGTGTCATTTCGCAGCACTGCGTGCGGTCACGCCCTGGCGCCCGCAACTCACGGACAACACCGGCGCCCGCCTGAACCCGCGCCCCACCGCATCCGGCCTGCAGCACGCCGTGGTTGTCGGCGCCAACGGCGAAGAGCTCGCCTCCGGTACGCAGGAGGTGCATACCGATTCGCTGGGCCGCATCCGTGTGCGCTTTCTGTGGCAGCAACCGGATGACCCCGCATCATGCTGGGTACGCGTGGTGACTCGCCATGCCGGGTCGAATGCCGGCACCCGCTTCATCCCGCGCATCGGTCAGGAAGTTCTGATCAGTTTCATGAACGGCGACATCGATCGGCCGGTGTGCGTCGGTGCGGCCTTCAACGGCCGCGGCGAGAATGGGGTGGCGCCCACGCCCGGAGGGCGTTCCACATCCGCTGGGGGCCGCGCCAGTGCGCCCGATCCCAATGTCTTCACCTTGGCCAACGATCGCGCCGCGAGCGCACAAGGCAACCTCACCGGCGGTCATGCGCCGCTGTGGCATGCCGCAGGGGCGGGGGAAGCGAACCACCGCAACGCGGGTGCGCTCTCCGGTATCCGCAGCCGTGCCTGGGGGGGGGGCGGCTGGAACGAGCTGGTGTTCGACGACTCCGACAACCAACTGCGCACCCAAGTCAGCACCACACAGCAGGCAACAAGCCTCGCACTGGGTCACCTGATCCACACCAGCGACAACTACCGCGGCAGCTTCCGCGGCAAGGGTTTCGAGCTGCGCACCGACGCGTTCGGCGCGATCAACGGGGGACGCGGCGTCCTGCTCTCCAGCTACGCGCAGCGCAGCGGGGATGTCGCGGGCGACAACGCCGCCGGGGTTGCGCTCGCGCGTCAGGCACAGAAGCTCGCCGAAGCGATGAACGGTGCTGCGAAGACGCACCAGACGGTGCCCTACGCGAGCCATGTGGGCGGCAGCAAAGCCAACGCCTGCGCGCTGACACCGCAAAAGCCCCTCGCGGCCGCACTTACCGAAGCGCTCTCCGGTTGCGTAGCCCCGGAAGACCTCGGCGCCGCCTACACGGATGCCGCGCTGCCGATCAAGAAGCAAGGCGTGCCGCACAGCGCGGCAGCACTGCTCGCCGTCTCCGCCAAAGCTGGCCTCGCCCTCACCGCCGCCGACAGCATCACGCTCGCCGCCAACGAAACGGCGCTCTTCGCCACCGGTGCGAATCAGGAGTGGGTCACGCAAGGCAACACGCGGCTGCACACGGGCCAGGCGCTCGGCATCCTTGCCGGCGCGGAGAAGGCAGGCGAAGGCGGCATGGGACTGTCGATGATCGCAGGTGCCGGCCCGCTGCGCCTCGAAGCGCACAGCGACATCCTGCAGATCGCAGCCAAGGACGACCTGAAGATCCTCTCCGCAAACGCCTCAGCCGATTTCGCCGCCGCCAAGAAGATCCACCTCGCCACCGCCGGTGGCGCAGCGATCACCATCGAAGGCGGCAACATCACGGTGCAGTGCCCGGGGACGCTGACGGTGCATGCGAGTCAGAAGAGTTTTGGCGGAGGCGGAAACGTCAGTGCGAAATTGCCGGAGTTCCCGGCGGTTGCGCTGCCCGATGTGCCCGCACGCTTCTCGATGCTGCTCACCCACACACCGGGCCCGTCAGGCAAACCACTGCCGAACGTCGCGTGGCGCATTGTTCAAGCAACTGATGCCAACGGCGCTCGACGCGCCTCGGAAGTCATGCTGGAAGGCGTCACCGACAGCACCGGACGACTCGCTTTGTCCGATGAGCAGGCCAAGGCCCTCAAGGCCGCCTACGACGAGGCGCCCTCCCAGATCTGGGTCCGCTTTGCCGGGCAGGTTCGCAACCTTCGTCTCACCCGTGAAGATCCGGACTGGACGGCCATCCAACGTAACGAGCATGCACTCGATGCGCTCGGCTACACCGATCGTCGCGCCCAGGTGGGCGACGAGTCCTCGTCTGAATCGGGTCATGAGCGCTGGGCACGGCGCAACGTTGGTTCCATCGCCCAAGACGCTCTTTACCGACTCATCGCCAAGCAATAAGCCATGTCCTATTCGACGACCGCCCTCCGCGCCCCCACGCCCGCCTACGTTGAGCCCGTCCGGACGCTCCACCAGATTGTGGATGCGGAGGGCAATGCGTGTGACGCGAACGGCACCAGCAACATCGATGTGCACTACAGCCAGGTGTTCTCTGATCCGGTCGGCGGTAACACGGTCACCCCACTCCTATCGGGAAAGGCGTATTTCGAGGCGCTGATCAAGGCGTTGCGCGCCGCGACTTCGGAAGTGTTGATCGCCGGTTGGCAGATCAACTGGGACGCACAGCTCACGCGTGATTTGCGTCTCTATGACGTTCTGCTGGAACTCGCGAAAAAGGACGGTGCGCCGAAAATCTATGTGATGCCCTGGGACAACCCTTCGGCGGTGAATACCTACGCGAAACCGACTGAGCTTGCCCTACTGGACATCAACGCGATTGTCGGCAAACAGGTCATCTTCGTTCATCGCTCGCCGACTCACTCTGACGAAGACGCGCTGTTCTTCAGTCATCACCAGAAGCAGGTTGTCGTAGACCGCAAGATCGCATTCGTTGGCGGCATCGATATCGCCTACGGCCGCTTCGATGACGAGACCTATTGCCTGCAGGCCGATGCAGAGGGGCGTGACGGTCAGAACCGCTACAACTCGTGCGTCCCACCATGCGGCTCGATGAAGGCGCCCGAGGTTGACCCGGATCTGCTCAGCGGGGGCTACGACGCACTGAGCGGCAATCGGAAGGAGACGCGAACGAAGATTGCGCATGGTGGGCTGCAAGCGCTCGCGGGCGACGCCCCCCGCGCGTCGCTTGATCCGAACACCCAACCGCGGATGCCCTGGCAAGACCTCCAACAGCAAATCGAGGGACCGGCGGCGATCAATCTGGCAGCCAACTTCGTGCTGCGCTGGAACGCAGGCGCCACGACCAAACTAACGGTGCCTACGCTGGCCACCACACCGCTACCCGGCAAGTCCGGCTGCTCCGTACAGGTACTGCGCAGCGCTTCCGCCAAGCTTCGCGCCGCAGAGTTCCTGCCGTTTGCAAACATGAAGCCTGAAGTGGCCAAAGGCGTGTTTCCCAACCAGAAGGGCGCTCCTGCCGGCAAACAGGACGACATCCTGCGGGCGATGCTGCAGTTGATTGAACAGTCCCAGCATTACATCTACATCGAGAACCAGTTCTTCACCTCGGCGTTTGGCACCTCAAACCCTCGCCCCCGGGAAGATCGCTCGGGGCCAGCGCAGCGCGTCTACGACAACAACGCATGGAGCGTCCGCGCCACGCGCGTCATGCCGGGCGATGCGGATGGCCCGATCCGCAATGCGGTCTGCGAGAAGCTCGGCCAACGTCTTTACAACGCGGTGATCGATCCCGACAAGGAGCCGTTCCACGTCTATCTGGTGCTCCCTGTGCACCCCGAAGGCCTGCTCGACGGGGGCCCCACGATGACGCAGATCCACTGGACCATGCAGTCTCTGGTGTTCGGTTCGAACAGCCTGGTCAATCAGGTCAAGTGCGCGCTGAGGGAGGTCAAACGCGAGGAGAGTGAGTGGACGCAATACCTGACGCTCTTGAACCTGCGCAACTGGGCTAAGCTCGGTGATCGATACGTTACAGAACAGATCTACGTCCATACCAAACTGATGATTGTGGATGACCGCTATGTCCTGCATGGCAGTGCCAACATCAATGACCGCAGCCTGCTGGGCAGCCGTGACTCCGAAATCGCAGTGCTGATCCACGATTCAGAAGATGAGTTGGTTGATCTGTGCGGCAACGGCCGACCCGTGCTCACGCTCAAGCACGCACGGAACTTGAGAAAGGCCGTGTGGCGCAAGCTCTTCGGTTTGGAGCTCACGAGCTGCCCAGCAACCGGCGGCGCAACGTCCGCGGGGAGTCTTGCCGCATTCTTGGATCGGCCGGCCGATCCCGCTACCGCCCAGGCGATCCAATCCATTGCGAAGGCCAATACAGGTCGTTACGAGGCGGCATTCGCCTGGATTCCGCGCAACAAGTCGATATTCGACAAGGAAAACCGAGATCCGAGTTCCATTTGGTCGCAGTGGAACAGCGCCGCGACGAAGGGCGCCGAAAGAGCTTCTGCCAGCATGCCGTTCGACACCGAATTCTGGAAGGAACCGCACTTCAGCCGAGACGGCGCCGCGGGCCTCGCCTCCGTTCAAGGGTTCATCACATCTCTACCTATCCAGTGGACACAGAGCGAGAACAATAACGTCGGTTACCACACGAATCTGATGGTCCGTAACGAAACACCTGCTCGCGATCCTTTGCGGCCATCCGACCATCGCAAGACGGAAGTCGCTCAAAATGAAGCACACGCTCCCGAAGAGGCCACATGACCCAGAGCACTTACCGACTCGCCCTCGCACTGATCGCGACCGTCAGCCTTTTTCATTCAGCTCTTGCGCAGGCCAAGGAAACACTTGGAACTTGGCAGCGCGAGTGCGTCGGTCGTTTCAGTCTAGAACTTCCGGGCGAGGTCGACGTGGCGATGCCTGACTACCAGAGCCTCTTGTCGGCCGGCGGCTTGTACAACATTCCATATACCTTTCCTGGTGAAGCGCTCCCTGAAGGGCAAACGTGGGGCGATAAGCAGATTGCAGGCTTTCAACTCGAATCGGGTCCGCTTGCCGACGCGACGGTTTTTGCCGCAGCGTCCAAGGACATGGATGCCCGCTACGCGGCAGACATACGTGAAGAGCGCGCCACCGGCGTCGCAGATCCGAGCCATATGAAGCAGATCGAAAGCGAATTCCCGGACACACACACTTGGGCGATTGGCCCCGGCAAGCATCACCTGATGCGTCGCGGCGGGCGACTCTTCAGCTTGCGTGAGCGAGCCACCGACGATGGCGCCTACACCCCCTGGGCGCGCCATGTGTCAGCGACGGTACGGTCCCGCAAAGTCTTTGAAGTCCCAGCCGAACCCGGTCTGTGTCTGCATTATGGCTTCCTCCCGGATGGCGGAAACCTGCGCCGCGATATCGGTGTCACGTATCGCTTGAAGGAACATCCAGAAATCGAGATCTTCTTTCAGGACATGAGTGCAGGACCGCCAGCTGGCAATAGGGATCTGACCGCTGCTCAAGAAGTGCAGAAATTCTGGGAATTTAGGCATGCAGACCCTTCCGATCGACAGGTTCGATTGCTGAGCCCTCACATGCCGGGGCTTAAGCAGTTCCCGGATGTGGTCATCGCAAACTACGAAGGTAAGCGCAGCTTCGTAGAGATCACCCGTCAGAATGGCTCCCTCGACTACGGCTACATGGCTTTCGTAAAGGGTGACAGCAACGCCAAGGAGGACAAGCCCGACCTCCTGCTTTATGTAATCCGGAATGCCGAGAGGGCCCGCGGCACCCCGCTGAATCGCAATGAAGTCGAAGCGATCGCCAATCATATCGCCGCGTCAGTCCGGCGCCGGTAGCACCGGAGATCCTCGAATGACCTACGACGAATTCCTTCGGCATCTCGAAAAGGCCGGACTGACTATCTCGACCTTTTCCGAGTTGCTCGGCATGAACCGGCATACGCTTTACAACCGCCGAAAGCTTGGTTGGATGCCCACGCATATTGCCGTCATCGCGGCACTACTCGGCGAGATGGGCAACAAAGGGCTGGACTATCGAACTGTCCTCGCGCCACTGGACATCGAACGAAAGCCCGCCCGCGGCATAGCGGCAACCGGCGTCTTTGCCGGCCACAAACCGAAAGCCTACAGCGGCGCCCTTGTTTGACGGCGCGCATGTTGGATGGCTACTGCAGCGCTGTTTCCAGGGGCGCTGCGTTGCGCAGGAACGACGCGTGCCACAATTAGATGTGGTCGAAGATGGACACCTTGTGGTGTTCAGGCCAGTCGCTGATCGAACCGTTTATCAGTCTTTGCGTCGTATAGACCTCGAAGTCGTAGTCGATCGCGCCGGGACGAATGATCGTGCTCTCGTGGCCGGATGGCCTTCGGGCACCGCCAAAGATCGATTGCTTGACGCACTGGCCGCCGAAATGGCCCATGACAACGAGGTGGGACACGCCATGCTGTTCCCACAGCAGGTTGTAGAGGGTCGTGTCATCAAACGCGCTGAAATGCTGCTTGGGAACCGTGTGCGACTTGGTTTGACTCACCAAACGCCTTAGCCGGCGATCGGTCGGCGTCCACTTGGTTCCGCCACCAGGGTTAAGCTCAACAAAGCAGGCGATTGCGGATTGAAACTGATCTACCAGTTGGAGGATTGCCCCCTGGTTGCTCAACAACGGCAGTGACAGCGGAGACGGGTCTTCTTTCGCTTTGGCGAAGCCGAATCCTTCAGGCTCGTCGATCACAATCACCGCCGTGCGAACGCCTGCAGCATCGAGCGCACGCCATTGCCCTATGAGAGATCCTTGCTTTTTCGGCATCGCTTCTCCGCAAAATCATACGTTGTGCTTCGATCAGGGCGAGCGAGAGGCTCCGAACAGCCCACGGCTCACCTCAGTCCTCGCCCCAACGCCAACGCGGTCGCTCGCCCTTTGCCCAACACACAGCAAGCAGAACCGCAGTTAGGAGCGCCGTGTAGGCCACAAAGGTTAGTGCGCCATAGGTGGGGAGGATCCAAAGGCAGCCCGCCAACACCGCGGCAAAGTATCCAAGCAAAATGACCCAACCCTGCCACGCGCGGGGGAGGCCCCAGCCCCATCCATAGCGCTTCGCAGGAAACCAATACGGTTGTTCACCTGACGTCATCGCATCTCCCTGACCGACATTTACTCGGCGACACTCCGATGATCTTCAGCGGCAACGCCGGGCGGCAGCGAAATGGCTTATGGCTGATATGCGGACATTCAGATTCGCCATGCAAGGCTTCCCTCCTGAGGAGCGCACAAGAAACCAACAAGTTGTAGCTGGGGACGTTCATCTGCGTGGCGTCAAAGTGTACGCATACCGTAGTGTCATAGTCGACAGGAAGCCCGACGATCAAGTGTGACGATTCGCACGCAGTCGCAGAACAAGCCTCGCGCCGGTGTGCCCCGATGTACCGTCAGCCGATTCGCCTTTTTCAACAACAATCACCATCGACTCATGATGCAGTGGCCTGACTGGTTCGCTCACGCTGACCGATATTGGTTGGTATGTACCCTTAACGAGCATGCCCATAGCGGCGAGCCCGCCTCAATCGACGCATTGGTGGGCACTGTTATGGCTCGCTTACCTGAGCACTTGTCGACTCGCCACGAACACGCTGGCGTTTTAGCCGTGATCGAACAAACCGCTCGTTTGCTCTTCGAAGAGGTGCACGACGGCCTTGTCCGGCGTAGGCATCACGACCGCGCTGGTAGCCAAGGGCCACGGCGACAAGCTCATCATCCGACGCCTGTAGCGGAATAGCGTTTCACGCTAGACTCTTGAATCTCCATTACGCCTGCAATCGAAACCTAAATGATCGACATCTCAACGCTCACCCCAGCGGAATTGTCGCGCCTGGCCAAATCGATCGAAAAGGAGATCGCCAAGCGGACGGACGCCACCAAGAGCAAGGTGCTTAAGGCGGTAGCGAAGCTCGCGAAGGAGGCCGGGCTTGAAGTCGGCGATCTACTCGGGCGCAAACCGGCACCCAAGCGTGCGCGGAAGGTCGCCCACGACGGCGCCGCGACGACGCTGACAGAAAAGAAGGCCAAGAAGCGCGCCAGATATCAAAACCCCGCAGATCCAAAGCAGCGCTGGAGCGGCCACGGTCGACGTCCTGCCTGGGTGGTTGCGCATCAAGCCAACGGTGGCCAGTTAGAGGACTTGCGCATCCGACGCAAGGTGGCTTCCGAGGGCGCCTAAGTGCCGCTCGTAGCCTCGGTGCCCCTTCCTTTGCGCACTGACCGCTCAACCCGTAACCCCTGCCTTCTTGGTTTGCGATGCTGCGTTCGGAGTTGATTGACGCGCTGCAGGCCCGCCTGCGTGACGTGCCTCCACAGGATGTGGATCTAGCGGTGGCAACGCTGCTCAGTGGGATATCCGAAGTGCTTGCGCGCGGTGGTCGCGTCGAGATACGGGGCTTTGGGAGTCTGAGCACTCACACCGTTCCCGCGCGCACTTCGAGAAATCCCAAAACGGGGGCGCCCGTAGTGGTCCCCCCGAGCCGTCGGATTACGTTTCGGGCGGGTCAAGCACTTCGGGCAAGCGTCGCCGGGGACCGTAGCTTCCCCTAAAGGTCGAATGACTGCTGGCACCTGCAGCAGCAATCAATGACGACAGGCTGCTTCGCAGCGGTTGCGGTCAGCGGCTCTGCCCCTCCCCTCTCCACCTAACGGCCAGATGCGGCAGTTCGACCTGGCCAGATAGCCGATCGTCGCGAGGCAGCTCAACGCTGAAAGCTGCCATACGGCCGACGGAAGCTCCTCGGCCAAAGCGGCCATTGGCGACGCCCTAAATGGCTGACGGCTACGTGACGTAGACCCGCCAGCAGAAGGAGTTGGATTGGGATTGGCAATTGCCACATCAATCGTTCGTGCGCACGGGGGCTCTGTTGATGCCGGGTCGAACGGCGGCACGACGCGTTTTTCCTTGTCACTCCCTGTTCGTTGTGGCTCAACGGATCAAAGCTAAGAGCAAGAAACCGTTTCCGTCAGTTTGAGATCACAAAGTCACTTCAAGCGCGCAACAATCGCAAGCCATTCGCTACCACCAGCAGGCTCGCCCCAACATCGGCAAACACCGCCATCCACATGGTGCCGGTGCCCGTCAGAGTGAGGACGAGAAACACTGCCTTGATGCCCAGCGCCAGCGCGATGTTCTGCACCAGCACATTGTGGGTGTGGCGCGACAGACGCACGAAGCGCGGCAACTTGCGCAGGTCGTCGTCCATAAGCGCGACATCAGCCGTCTCGATGGCGGTGCCGGTGCCTGCCGCTCCCATCGCAAAACCGATATCGGCGCGGGCCAGCGCGGGGGCGTCGTTGATGCCATCGCCGACCATGCCGACTGCCGCGCCTTGCGACAGGCGTTCTTCAATCAGCCGGAGTTTGTCTTCCGGCAGCAGATCGCCACGGGCTTCGTCGATGCCGACTTGCTGGGCGATGGCACGCGCTGTGTGGGCGTTGTCGCCGGTCAGCATCAGGGTCTTGATGCCCAGGGCGTGGAGTTCCGTGATGGCCTGACGGCTGCTGTCCTTGACGGTATCGGCAACGGCGAAGAGTCCATGCACGCGCTGCTCGTCCGCCAGCAGGATGACGGTTTTGCCTTGCTCTTCCAGAGCACCCAGACGGGTTTCCAGTGCATCGGAACACAGGCCTCGCTCATGAATCAGGCGATGGTTGCCCAGGCAATAGCGTTTGCCATCGATCAGGCCTTGCGTGCCACGCCCCGGCAAAGCTTCAAACTCCTCGACTTCCATGAGCGGAATGCCGTCCCGTCCTGCTGCTTCGCTGAGCGCGCGGGAGACGGGGTGGTCCGAGCGCGCAGCCAGGCTCGCAGCCAGGCTACGTACCGTGGTGGCCTCAGAATCATTGAGGGCAGCAAAGTCCGTCTGCGCCGGTTTGCCGTGCGTGAGGGTGCCGGTCTTGTCCAGCGCCAGCCAAGCGAGCTTGCGACCTTCTTCGAGATAGACACCACCTTTGACCAGGATGCCATGGCGCGCAGCGGCGGCCAGGCCGCTGACGATGGTGACAGGGGTCGAAATCACCAACGCACAAGGGCAGGCAATCACCAGCAGCACGAGGGCCTTGTAGATCCATGCAAACCATTCACCGCCGAAGAACAGCGGCGGTGCAATCGCCACTCCCAGCGCGATGGCAAACACGATAGGCGTGTAGACGCGGGCGAACTGGTCGACGAAGCGCTGCGTCGGTGCGCGCGCGCCTTGTGCGGCCTCGATGGCGTGGATGATGCGCGCCAGCGTGCTGTCGTTCGCCACTGCGGTGACGAGGTACTCGAAGGAGCCTGATTCGTTGATGGTGCCAGCGAAGACCTGATCGCCTTCGGCCTTTTCCACCGGCAAGCTCTCGCCGGTAATCGGAGCCTGATTGATGGCCGAGCGTCCGCTGACGATGCGCCCATCAAGCGCGATGCGTTCGCCGGGCCGTACTCGTACGCGGGCGTCGAGCGGCACCGCACGGGCGGGCTGTTCCTGCCAGCTGCCATCCGCCTGCTGCACGCTTGCCTGCTCTGGCGTCAGCTTGAGCAGCCCCTGAATGGCGTTGCGTGCCCGGTCCAGCGATTTGGCCTCGATGAGTTCGGCAATCGTGAACAACACCATCACCATCGCGGCTTCCGGCCACTGGCCGATCAGCAAGGCGCCGGTCACTGCGATGCTCATTAGTGCGTTGATGTTGAGATTGCCGTTGCGCACGGCGATCCAGCCCTTCTTGTAGGTCGTGGTGCCGCAGGCCAGCACCGCGACGATGGACAGCAAGGCTGCGACCCACACCGGCAAGCCGGCCCAGTGTGCGGCCTCCGAACCCATCGCCGCCATGCCCGCCAGCAGCAGTGGCCACCATGGCCGAACTGGCTCTTCCGGCGAGGCAGCAGTCTCCGGGCCATTGGCCAGTTCCGGCGTGAATCCCAATGAGCGGATGGCCACCAGAATCTCGTCCAGCACAGCCGGGGTATGGGTGACGGTCAGCACCCGCTGCATCAGGTTGAACTCCATGCCTGCTACACCGGCCATGCCGCCCAGTTTCTTGCGCAGCAGCCCTTCTTCGGTAGGGCAATCCATTTGCATGATGCGGATGGGGGTCCGGGTGCCGTCTGCGTGGACTACGGGTTCGGTCAATACGCTTGAAAACGAAGCCTGAGCGCCGCCACAGCATTTGCTTGAACAAGTGCTGCTCACGGGCGGTTTAGCGGGGGCACAGCAGGCGTCACTGGCGTGCTCGCTGTCGTGCTCGCTGTCGTGCTCGCTGTCGTGCGGGTGCCTATGGCTATCGTGTTGAAGGTGTGTAGACATGCTGTACTCCAGAGCTCGTATAGGTGTATTGCACAATCTGAAGCTACTATAGAGTCAAGCTCTTTCTGGAGTACAGCATGAAAATCGGCGAACTGGCGCTGCTTGCGCAATGCACGGTCGAAACCGTGCGCTACTACGAACGTGAAAATCTGCTGCCCGCTCCTGCGCGCACGCAAGGCAACTTCCGACTATTTGGACCGCTGCATGTCGAACGCCTGCGCTTCATCCGTAATTGCCGCGCACTGGACATGAGCCACGATGAGATTCGCAATCTGCTGGCACTGGCTGATCGGCCTGCCGAAGGCTGTGGTGCGGTCAATGCCGTATTTGACCAGCACATCGCCCACGTGGATGCACGCATCCGCGAGCTGGCGCAGCTCAAGGAACAGCTCAGCGCTTTACGTCAACGTTGCGTGGGAGAGCTGGCAGTCGAGGCCTGCGGCATCCTGCAGGGCCTGGCGGCCATGGAGACTGAGGCCCGACATGAACGACATACGCACCTGGGTTGAGCGTGTGCATGTGCGCGCTTGATGCTCGCCAAATGTTTCTGTAGGCTCCGCCCCCGATGAAGCGCTTTCTGCTGATCCTCTTCGTGATGTTGTTGCCGCTGCAATCCGTCTGGGCAGCGGCGGACATCTATTGTCAGTCCGAGGTGACAAGCAGTGTTGCGCACTGCGCCGACGACTGCCTGCTGAAGCAAGCGTCGGATTCATCCAGTCCTGATAGCAAGAACACCGTCTCTCACGACGGAGATTGCTCCCCCTGCCATGCCGGCCATTCCTTGGCCTTATCCGGCTCGTATGTGCAGGGCTTTGCGGCAGCAGGGCCATTGCCCATTGCGTTGGCGCACTTCCCCAGCCTCCTTTCTCCTGCCACGCGGCCTGAACGGCCCAAGTGGTTCGCGCTCGCCTGAAGCGGGCGCACGGTTCCTTCTCGTAGCGCCCCTTGAAAAGTCGGCCTTCAGCCTGGTGCTGGAGGGTCTGCATTCATCTGCGCGCGCGCTGCGTGCAAGAGGTGGGAATGAACCGTAGAGAGAATCTGTCGCAGGTCTTGGCCGCTGCGATACGCAAAGAATGTACTGCGCACAATGCACGCATGCCGCGCACGACGTGGCCGTGGTTAGCCTTGGCGGGTATGGCTCTGCTTGCCGATCAGCTCAGCAAGGCTTTGATCGCATCCAGTCTGATGCTGGGCGAGCGCATTCCGCTAACCAGCTTTTTCAATCTCGTACACGTGCTTAACCCCGGTGCAGCGTTCAGCTTCCTTGCCGATGCAGGAGGCTGGCAACGCTATGCGTTTTCGGTGCTGGGCATCGCATTGAGCGTCTGGATGGCGCGTGAGATCCGGCAAAGCAAGACGAGTCGCATGGAATGTTTCGCCTACGCCATGATCATTGGCGGAGCGCTGGGCAATGTGGTGGATCGTGTCTTGCGTGGCGCGGTGACGGACTTTCTCGATTTTCACTGGCAAGGCATGCACTGGCCCGCGTTCAACTTTGCCGACATTGCGATCAACATCGGTGTGCTGGTGATGTTGCTGGGTCTCAGGCGCCAGAGCCGGTCTGCACAAGCGCGTGACGGGAGGCCTGCATGAGCAGACATCTTTCCTGGCTTTTCGTCAGCCTCTGCCTGCTGGCCAGCATGCCACTGAGCGTAGCACGCGACGTGCTGGAGGAGCCGGTGTCCTTGCGTGCGGAAGCTGATCTGATCAAGGCCGTCGCGCTGACCTTGCAGCATGCCATCACCACTTCGGAGCAGTTTCAGGGGCGCAGCCCGGCACTGCGGAAGTTTGCAGACAAAGAAGTCAAAAAAAAACCGTTCGCGCCTGCAGCAATTGGGGAAACGTATTCCCGAGCAAATCCCGCCGGTACGTCAGCTGGCCATTGCACCGGATAACGAACAAAGCTACGTGCGCGCGATGCTGCGCAACCATGCGCGGTTAGTTGAGCTGATCGAGCACGGCCTCGGTCTGTCACTCTCTGCAGATATCAAGCACGCCATGGAAGCGCTGTCGTCCAACGCGATTGCCGAGCGCGCCTTCCTGAACAAAATGGAGCAATCTTGAGCACAGCCGATGAGATGGAACCCATCTCCAGACCCTTTCACTGGAACCTGCTGTTTGCCGCCTGGCTGATGGCCAGCGTGGCAACCCTGGGTGCCCTGTTTTTCAGCGAAGTAATGCAGCGCACACCCTGTGTGTTGTGCTGGTATCAACGCATCTTCATGTTCCCGCTGGTTTTTGTTCTCGGTGCCGGCCTGTTGCCATTTGATCCACGCAGCGTCCGCTATGCCCTGCCGCTCGCCGTCACAGGCTGGGGCTTCGCGCTTTATCACTGCCTGCTCTACATGGGCTTCATCCCAAAGAGTTTGCAGCCCTGCACACAAGGTCTGTCGTGCGCCGACGTGAAGCTGGAACTGTTCAGCTTCGTCACCATTCCCCTGCTGTCCCTTCTCGCTTTCACTCTCATCATTGCGCTGCTGTGGGCAGTGCGGAAAGGCATCAAACAATGAAACGCTCTCTCATCGTCATCGGCACAGCTGCGACCCTGATCGCCGCATTTGTCGCCGGCGCCTACTTCTACACGGCCCGGCAGAACGCTGAAGTGACCACGGCAGCGCAGTCGGTCGATTCGCCATTCAAACGCGTGGGCACTCCTTCGATGGGCAATCCTGACGCAAAGGTTGAAATCACCGAATTCTTCGACCCGGCTTGCGAAGCCTGCCGGGCCTTCTATCCGCATGTGAAGCGTCTGCTTGGCGAACACTCCGGCAAAGTCCGGCTGACCCTGCGCTATGCGGCTTTTCACGAAGGTTCTGACTACGTCGTAAAGGTACTTGAGGCTGCTCGCCTGCAAGGCCAGGAGATCTACCTGAAGACACTGGAAGCAACGCTCAGCGCGCAGCCGATGTGGGCGGAACATGGACGCCCGCAGCCGCAAAAGGTGTGGGACGCGCTCGCAAGCACCGGCCTCGATACCGAACGTGCGCGGCGCGACATGGAACGCCCTGAAATTGCCGCAAGGCTGCAGCAGGACACTGCGGATATCGTGGCGCTCAACGTGCGCCAGACGCCGACTTTCTTCATCAACGGTAAACCTCTGCGTAACTTCGGTCAGGATGGCTTGAGCTTCCAGCTGCGCGAGGAAATTGCTGCAAGTTACCCGTTATGAGCGATGCAGAAGGCAACAGACCTCAAGGCTGTCGCCTGCGTCAAAGACCCTGTGCAAGGAGTAGTTGTTGCCTTAACTGTCTTCCGCTATCGTGCGCACGGCACCGTAGAAATCCCCTGTCCATCGCTTTTGGTTTGCTTTTCCGTTTCATGAAACGCTTGGTTTTGATCCTCATTATGCTGATCGTGCCGCTGCAGTCCGTCTGGGCGGCAGCCAGTGCCTATTGCACGCACGAAGCCGATGCGGCGACCGGGCACTTCGGGCATCACAGTCATCAGCATGATGGTGGTAAAGCAGATGGTGAGCCGGATCAGAACTCGCCTGCTGGCAAGGCTGTGGACAACGATTGCGGACTCTGCCACCTCGGGCACTGCTCCTTCCTCAAAACGCAAACCAGGCTGGGTCTGGCCGATGCCAAGGCGTCGCCCATTCTCTCGACCCAGCGCCTGGGTCTGTCCGATATCACGGCCCGCCCCGAACGGCCCAACTGGCCCTCGCTCGCCTGATCTGGCGAGCCTCTCCCTCCCGCACTTCGTAATCGCCTGAGCTGCACACGCAGCCAGCGCTCGTTTCATTCCTCTTCAGCAGGAGTTTTCATGCGCCTATTTCAGCGCGGTATTGCCATGTGCCTTGTCGGCACCCTTGCCGCATTCGTGAGGCCGGACGGGGCTTTGGCCCAGTCCGTTGCACCGGTCAACCCACAGGCTTCAATCCTGACATCAGCCACCGTCCCTCTCACGCTCGCCCAGGCCGTGGAGCGTGCGCTGGCGAACCACCCCGGTCTGCGCGGTGCCGAACGCGAGATCGAGGCGGCCGAGGGCGCTATCGAACAAGGTGGCGCGCGACCCAATCCATCCTTGTCCTACGAGATGGAGGACACGCGCAAGGAGACACGCACCAACACCGTCATGCTGAGCCAGCCGCTGGAGCTGGGCGGCAAGCGTTCCGCGCGCATCAGCGCGGCGGAGCGTGGGCGCGATGTCGCTCAAGCGCAGCTGGCGGCCAAGCGTGCCGAAGTGCGCGCCCAGGCGCAGGACGCCTGGCGCGAAGTATTGGCCGCGCAGGAGGGGCTGCGCCTGGCAGAAGAGGCCACGCAGCTCGCGCAACGCGCCAGGCAGGCGGCGGCGCGGCGCGTGCAGGCGGGTAGCGCTTCGCCGCAAGAAGAGACCAAGGCACGGCTCGAAGAGCTCAATGCCCGACTGGCGCAGGCGCAGGCGGAATCTGCGCTGGCCAGTGCGCGCAATCGTCTGGCGGCCTTTTGGGGGCAGCCACAGGCGGACTTCGCGCGCGTCGACGGGCGGCTCGATGACTTGCCGGGCGTCCCCACGATGGATGCCTTGCTGGGACGCCTGGATGAGACGCCCGCGATGCGTGTTGCCAGCCACGAAGCCGCTCGCAGCCAGGCGCAGGCAGATCTGGAGCGCAGCCGCCGTTACCCGGACGTGACGCTGGGCGTGGGCGTCAAACGCGACAACGAGCTGGGGCGCAACCAGACCATTCTGGGCATCAGCCTGCCCTTGCCGCTGTTCGACAGCAATCGCGGCAATGTGCGTGAAACGCTGGCGCGCAGCGCCCAGGCGCAGGACGCGTTGCAGGCCACACGCAACAGCCTCGCCAGTGAGCTGCTGCAGGCGCGCAGTCGCCTCACGGCCAGCCGTCTGGAAGCCGACGGGCTGGCGCGCGAGGTGGTGCCGGCCGCAAAGAATGCGCTGGAGGTCACGACGCGAGGCTATGAGCTGGGCAAGTTCGGTTTCATCGATTTGCTGGACGCGCAGCGCAGCCTTTCCCAGATGAAAACGCAGCAACTGCGCGCCTGGCTCGATACCCACAAGGCCGCCAGCGAAATTGCGCGCCTGCTCGGTGACGCGGCCGACAGTCTCACCACACCGACAAGTGCGCGTTGAGCGCCTGGATAGAGATACCCCAAAAGGAATATCCGACATGAAATTCAATCTGAATACACAGAGCCTCGGCAAGCGCCAATGGCTGATGATTCTTGCGCTGCTTGCGATTGCCGTGATCGGCGCCGTGCTGATTCTGGCAACGCCCGCGAAGAAGGCTGGCGACGGGCATGGACATGAAGAGGGCGGCCATGGCGAAGAAGGGCACGCCGAGCATGCCGAAGCGCCCAAGGGGCCGCATGGCGGCGAGCTGATGAGCGAGGGTGACTTCGCGCTCGAAGTGGCCCTGGTCGAAGAAGGCGGCGAAGCGCGCCTGCGCGTGTGGTTCTTCGAGAAAGACAAGCCCTTGCCCGCAACGACGGCCAAGCTCGCGGTGAGCCTTGCGCGACCGGGCGGTGACAAGGAGGAGATTACCTTTGCGGCCGACAAGGATGGTCTGCGCAGCGTGCAGACGATTGCCGAGCCGCACGCCTTTGAGGCGACCATCGAAGCACAGACTCTGAAGGAACCCTACCTCTTCACCTTCAGCAAGGCCGAGGGGCGCATCCCGATGAGCGAAGCGCAGATCAAATCTGCCGGGGTGAGCATCGATACCGCAGCGCCTGCCAGCATCAGCAACGCGCTGCAACTGCCGGGCGAAATCCGCTTCAACCAGGATCGCACGGCGCACGTGGTGCCACGCGTGCAAGGCGTGGTTGAGAGCGTGCATGCCGATCTGGGCCAGCGCGTCAGCAAGGGCCAACTGCTGGCCGTGATTGCCAGCACGGCGGTGTCGGAGTTGCGCAGCGAGCAGCTGGCCACGCAGAAGCGTTTGAACCTGGCCAAGGCGACGTACGAGCGCGAGAAGAAGCTGTGGGAAGAAAAGATCACGGCGCAGCAGGATTATCTGCAGGCCGAACAGGCACTGCGCGAAGCTGAAATCGCCACCGCCAATGCGCAGCAGAAGCTGGCCGCGCTGGGGGCGGGTGTGCTCGCCAGCAACAACCTGAGCCGCTTCGAGCTGCGTGCACCTTTCGATGGCACGGTGGTCGAGAAGCACGTCACGATGGGCGAATCGGTCAAGGAAGACGCCCAGCTGTTCACGCTGTCTGACCTGTCGCGCGTGTGGGCCGAAATCAGCATCCCGGCCAAGGACATGAACCTGGTGCGCGTGGGCGACAAGGTGAAGATCAGCGCCACGGCCTTCGAGTCGCAGGCCACCGGCACGGTGTCCTACGTCGGCGCCCTCATCGGCGAGCAGACGCGCACCGCGACGGCGCGCGTCACCCTGCCCAATCCGCAGGGCGCATGGCGACCGGGCCTGTTCGTCAATATCGAACTGACCTCCAGCGAAACGCCGGTTCCCGTCAGCATTGCTGCCGAGGCGGTACAGAGCATTGATGAAAAGCCCACCGTCTTTCTGCGCACAGAAGATGGCTTCCTCGCGCAGCCGGTTCAGCTTGGCCGCAGTGATGGCAAACGGGTCGAGGTCATCAAGGGGCTCAAGGCCGGGGCGCGCTACGCGGCCACGGGCAGCTTCGTACTCAAGGCAGAGCTGGGCAAATCCAGCGCTGCGCATGAGCATTGATCGGGGGATGAGAAATGTTTGAACGCCTCATCCGCTTCGCCATCGAGCAACGATGGTTCGTCATCCTCGCCGTGATCGCCATGGCCGCACTGGGCATCTACAACTACCAGCGCCTGCCCATCGACGCAGTGCCCGACATCACCAACGTACAGGTACAGATCAACACCGAAGCCGCCGGCTACTCGCCGCTGGAGGCCGAGCAGCGCGTCACCTTCCCCATCGAAACGGTGATGGCCGGTTTGCCTCGCCTGCAGCAGACGCGTTCGCTGTCGCGCTACGGTCTGTCGCAGGTAACGGTGATTTTTGAGGACGGCACCGACATCTACTTCGCGCGGCAACTGGTCAATGAACGCATCCAGGAAGCACGCGAGAAGTTGCCCACCGGCCTTACGCCGACCATGGGGCCGATCTCGACAGGGCTGGGTGAAATCTACATGTGGACGGTGGAGGCCAAGGACGGCGCACGCAAGCCCGATGGCCAGCCTTACACGCCCACCGATCTGCGCGAAATACAGGACTGGATCATCAAGCCGCAGCTGCGCAATGTGCCCGGCGTCACCGAAATCAACACCATCGGCGGGCATGCCAAGGAGTTCCAGGTCGCGCCCAACCCGCAACGCCTGGCCGCGCACGGCCTGACCTTGCAGGACATCGTGCTTGCACTTGAACGCAACAACGCCAACGTGGGTGCGGGCTACATCGAGAAGCGCGGCGAGCAATATCTGATCCGCGCGCCCGGCCAGCTGGGTGGCCTGGAGGACTTGCGCAACGTCGTGCTGGGTAGTGCCGATGGCGTGCCGGTGCGCGTGCGTGATGTCGCGGAGGTGGACTTCGGCCGCGAGTTGCGCACGGGTGCGGCGACCGAAAATGGCCGTGAGGTCGTGCTGGGTACGGTGTTCATGCTGCTCGGTGAGAACAGCCGCAAGGTGTCGCGTGCCGTCGATGCCAGGATGGCCGACATCAATCGCAACCTGCCGGCGGGTGTCGAAGCCATTACGGTGTACGACCGCACGGTGCTGGTCGACAAGGCCATCGAGACAGTGAAGAAGAACCTGCTCGAAGGCGCCGTGCTGGTGATCGTCATCCTGTTCCTGTTCCTCGGCAACATCCGCGCCGCGCTCATCACCGCACTGGTGATTCCGCTGGCCATGCTGTTCACCTTCAGCGGCATGGTGTCGCAAAAGGTCAGCGCCAACCTCATGAGTCTGGGCGCGCTGGACTTCGGCATCATCATCGACGGCGCGGTGGTGATCGTTGAGAACTGCGTGCGTCGTCTCTCTCACGCGCAAGCACACCACGGCAGGCCGCTGACGCTCAGCGAGCGCTTCCACGAAGTGTTCGCTGCATCGAAAGAAGCGCGCCGGCCACTGCTCTTCGGCCAGCTCATCATCATGATCGTGTACCTGCCGATCTTTGCGCTCACCGGCGTGGAAGGCAAGATGTTCCACCCGATGGCCTTCACGGTCGTCATCGCGCTGCTCGGCGCCATGATCCTGTCCGTAACCTTCATCCCCGCCGCCGTGGCGCTGTTCATCGGCAACAAGGTGGCAGAGAAGGAGAGCGCGCTGATGCTTGCCGCCAAGCGGGCCTACGCCCCGGTGCTTCAGCGAGTCATGGCCAACAAGCCCGTGGTGCTCGTGGCAGCCTTCGTGATGGTGCTGCTCTCCGGCCTGCTCACCCTGCGCATGGGCAGCGAGTTCATCCCCAGCCTCAACGAGGGAGACATCGCGCTGCACGCCATGCGCATACCGGGCACCAGCCTGTCGCAGTCGGTCGCCATGCAGGCGGACGTGGAGCGCAGCATCAAGAGCTTCCCCGAGGTAGATCGGGTGTTCGCCAAGATCGGCACCCCCGAGGTGGCTACCGACCCGATGCCCCCCAACGTGGCGGACAACTTTGTGATGCTCAAGCCGCAGTCTGAGTGGCCCGACCCCTCGCGCAGCAAGGAGGATCTGGTTGAAGCCATGCAGGCAGCGCTGGCCAAGGTGCCCGGCAACAACTACGAGTTCACGCAGCCCATCCAGATGCGCTTCAACGAGTTGATCTCGGGCGTGCGCAGCGACGTGGCGGTGAAGGTGTTTGGTGACGACATGGCCGTACTCAACAGCACGGCCGAACGCATCGCTGGTGTGCTGGGCAACGTCTCTGGCGCGCAGGACGTGAAGGTGGAGCAGACCACCGGCCTGCCAATGCTGACCGTGAACATCGACCGCGAGAAAACCGCGCGCTACGGCCTTAACGTGGCCGATGTTCAGCAAGTCGTCGCCACCGCGATTGGCGGGCAGGAGGCCGGCACCATCTTCGAGGGTGACCGCCGTTTCGACGTGCTGGTGCGCCTGCCCGAGGCCTTGCGCAGCGATCTGGAAGCACTCAAGCGCTTGCCGGTGGCCCTGCCCAAGGGTGAAGGCAGCAGCTTGCGCTTCATCCCGCTGAGCGAGGTCGCCACGCTCGAACTCGCCCCCGGCCCCAACCAGGTCAGTCGCGAGGACGGCAAGCGCCGCATCGTCGTCAGCGCCAACGTGCGCGGGCGCGACCTCGGTTCGTTTGTCAGCGAAGCCGAGCAGACATTGAATGCGCAGGTGAAGATTCCTGCCGGCTACTGGACCACCTGGGGCGGCCAGTTCGAGAACCTGCAGTCGGCCACCAAACGCCTGCAGATCGTCGTGCCGGTCTCGCTGCTGCTGGTGTTCACGCTGCTGTTCGCCATGTTTGGCAACTTCAAGGACGGCCTGATCGTCTTCACCGGCATCCCGTTCGCACTCACCGGCGGCATCGTCGCGCTGTGGGCACGTGGCATCCCGCTATCGATCTCGGCGGCCGTGGGCTTCATCGCCTTGTGCGGCGTGGCCGTGCTCAATGGCCTTGTCATGCTGGCCTTCATCCGCAACCTGCGCGAGGAAGGCAAGTCATTGGATGAAGCCATCTTCGAAGGCGCCTTGACGCGGCTGCGGCCGGTGCTGATGACCGCACTCGTCGCCTCGCTGGGCTTCGTGCCGATGGCCATCGCCATGGGCACGGGTGCCGAAGTGCAGCGCCCGCTGGCCACCGTGGTCATCGGCGGAATCCTTTCTTCGACCTTGCTCACGTTGCTTGTGCTGCCCGTGCTGTACCGGCTGGCGCATGGACGGGATGGCGAATCCACCGACACAGCCACCCCCGAACACCGCTGATGCGGCAACAAGCGGGGCACGCCCGTGCCCCGCTTATCTTCATCCTCTGAAAGGACGCACCATGAAACACGCTCTCATCGCCCTCCTCAGCAGCGCAGCCCTGCTGGCAGCCCCCGTCGGCCTCGCCAGCGGCGACCACAAGCCCGCGCACGGCGGCATCGTCACCGAAGTCAAGGAAGTGCAATACGAACTGGTCGCCAAGGCTGACACGCTGCACATCTACGTCAGCGACCACGGCAAGCCTGTGAAGGTCGACGGCGCCAGCGCACGCGTCATCCTGCTGTCTGGCACCGACAAGCAGGAAATCGAACTCAAACCCGCCGGCGACAAGCTCGAAGCCAAAGGCAGCTTCAAGGTGGCTGCCGGCACCAAAGCTGCAGCCCAGATCAGCTTGCCGGGCAAAGCAATGGCCAGCGCACGCTTCACGCTCAAATAAACCCTTAGCCGCGTGCGGCGCCTGGCTTGCGCCGCGCATTCATTGAGAAAGCTCAAACATGATCCCCTGCAAAACACTCTGGCCCATCGCCCTTGTCCTGCTCGTGCCGGGACACGATCGCATGTTCATTTCTGGACCCTGGCCCTTACGCCCTGAACGATGGCTGGCGCCCAGGCTCGGTCGTTGCTGTTTCAACAGCTGAAAGCCTGCCTCAATACAGCGGTTATGACTGCCGAAGCGAGAGCGGAACACCTTATCCAGCGGATACAAAAATGGCTGCCATCAGCTACCGCAGCAACCGGATGGAACGCCGCCGCGTGTTGTCCGTGCCGGAAGATCTCTCGCTGAAAAGTGGGGATATCGTTTATCTGAACGTGCGCCGCTGCGAGAATGCCCTAGTGATGCGGCCTCAGTCATAGCCTAGATTCTCGGTGTGGACACTAAGGCGCACGGCAGCATCAACAAGCGGTTTGCCAGCAGACGGTCGAAATCAAGACTAATACCGCTTTGTTGCACAAACTAACGGCCGACGGTACCTATCTCAACAGGAAACCCTTCCGAGTGACAGCAGAAGAGCTCTTTGCAGCCATTCGATACGAGGGCTCTGACCGTCCGCAAAGGCCGAGCAGCAGTAGCCCGCATCAGGTCATGAATGACCGCTGCGCCCAGTTTCCCGCCTCTGGCGGCGCAACAGGTCGAATGTCTCCAATGGGTCGAATCCGCACACCCAAGAGATTTCAAAGCTGACGTTCGGGTGGTCACGGAGCACGATCACATGAACGTCCGCTCAGGCCGAATTGGGGCCGCGCGTCGGCTAAGTTGCAGAGACCACAATCCACTCTTCGGCGCCGCCCTTGTCGCACCGCAGGCAGTGCGCGAACAGTTCCACCGAGAATGAAGCACCAGCGGGGACCGGTTGAGCGGAGCCGGCTCTCACCGGCCCCCGCCGTACTTCGCGCGTGTTGGCTCACGCGCTCATGGGCTCTGTGGTGATGCGATTAGTTGCTGGCGGACTGCTGGCCGATCGCGGCGCGCAGGTCGTTGAGGTTGACGACCCGAGGGCCGTGCAGCGCTGCGATCTGTTCGACGTTGAGCTTGTATCGCTCGATATTGGTGTAGAGGTTGGCGGAATACGGATTCACCGACGTGGGCAGCGGCGCGTTTGCGGCGGTCGGGGTATAGGCATCGGCCTCGATCAGCACTTTCTCGGCCGGCAGATAGACCAGGGCAAAGGCGTCGTTGTGGCTGTTGCCCGAAAGCGGATAGATCTCGATCTTGCGCGCGCCGTCGCTCAGCACATGCTTGCCGGTGAAGGTTTCGAACTTTGCAGGCTTCTTCGAGAGGGCGAGCCGATCGGGGTTGAGGGTGCGCGGCGCGGCCCAGGCGGACTTGTAGAAGGCCTCGTTGGCCTTGTGGGTGACGATGGTGGCGCCCTCGTCGACGAAGGTGCGCAGGCCGCCGGAGTGATCGAAGTGGGCGTGGGTGTTCACCAGGTACTTGATCGGTTTGTTCGGGATCGTTTCCTTGACCTTGGCGATCACCGCGAGTGAGCGCTCTTCGCTCTGCGGGCCTTCCACCAGCACGATGTGATCGCGCTGTTCGATCGCCACGCTGTGATGGCTGGCGCCGGTGAGGTAGTACACGCCGTCGGCCAGCTTGCTGACGGTGACGTTGCCGATCGTCGACTTGGCAGTCTTCACGTCCTCAGGCGCAGAAACTTCCACCGCCGGGTTCAGCTTCACCGTGCTGACGCCCAGCGCCAAGACCGGGTGCCCGCCCTGCTCGCGCACGATGCGCGCCGGGAACTGCACGCCACCGAAGTCGCGGTAGTCGCTGTAGCGGGTATCAACCAAGGTATCGCCCAAGACAGGTGTATCGATCCAGGTGCGCACGCGCTCCACCTGATTCCTGGCATTAATGTTGCCGACGTAGCGGTACTTGCCTGCCACGGTGAAGGCGACCTCGAGCCCACCCTTCACCGGCCTGGATTTGGCATTGTTCGCCAGTGCAGCTTTGACGAAGCCCTGCGGCGTCGACCAGATCTCGGCCTGGCGTTCCTCCACGGCGGTGAGCTGCGCTTGCGCGACCGGCGCTGCGCCCGGCTGTGCGTTGGGTGCCGGCGCGAGGTTCCAGGCGTACTGTCCGCTCACATACTGGTCTGGCCGCTGCTCCACCGGCGCAGGCCGGTCACGGCCAGGTTCGATCGCCTGCTTGCGTACGATCTGCACGCGGGCCGATGCGGTGTCGAAGTTGATGCCGGCGTTGTAGCTGCTCACATCGAATTGCGGCCACGCCAGCTTGGGTGCCGGCGCCTGACCAAACTGGAACCAGTGGCCCGTCGCCGAGAACTCGATCGACTTGGTCGAGGCCACGCCGAGCACGTCGGCGGCTTCCTGCAGCGAGGCGGCGTTGGCCAGCGATGTGCCGGCCGCGAGTGCAATCGCTATCGCAGTGTGAGAGAGCTTGACTTGAAACATGGAGACCTCCAGAAACGGATTCACTCTTGGGTTGGGTAATGCAACGGGTGCATAAGCCCGCTGCCATGTGTTGCCCCCGGCGCGGGTAACGCGCCAGGGTTCGTCGTACTGCGATGAAATTCAGGGCAAGGAAGAGACGCGCAACTCGCCTGCTTTGGGCGCGGGTACAGCCTTCTCGGCGCGCGCGGTGCCGGCCGGCACCCAGTCGTAGGGCACCGGCTGGGCACGATAGAGCTGGTAGTTGACGCTTTGTTTGCCGCTGCTCGCGTCCTTGGTCACGCGTGGGAAGGCGTTGATGTACTCCCACACGATCTCGCCCTCGCGGGTGACCTGGAACAGCCGGCCACTCTGGCCTTCGTCGATGAAGGTATTGCCGTTGGGCAGCCGCCGCGCAGCGCTGATGTGCGTGCTGCGGAAGGCCCAGCCGGGCATGCCGGAATCTTCGGCGGTGTATTGCCAGACGATCTCTCGCTTGATCGGGTCGATCTCCAGCACGCGAGATCCGCCGGTGATCTGCAGCGGTGCGCGCGGATAACCGGCCTCCCCCTGGTTGTCGAACACCAGCAGGTTGCCAGCGCCCGGCAAGCCGTCGGGGATGATGTGCGCGTCGTGCTGGCCGCTGATCTGGTCGACCGGGCGCGGCACTTTGCGTGCTGCCACGCCACGCGGTATCGCCGGGTAGTTGGGCCCAAGGCGCCAGACGACCTTGCCGCTATGGCGGTCGATGATCGCAATAAAGTTCGCCTCGCGCGAATCGACAATAAGGTTCTCCGGTGCGAAGCGTTTGTCGCCCGCCGCGAACCACTTGTTGGGGCCGACCGGCTTGAGGTTGTTGAAGTGAAGGTAGTCGGCGGATTCCGCGTTACGCACCAGCTTCAACTGTTCTGCGGTGAAGCCGAATTCATCGAGATGCTCCGAGGCCACCCACTTCCAGACGACATCACCTTCTGCGTTCACCTCGTAGATCACGTCGTCGAGAATCTGGGGCAAGCGGAAACCGGACACCGGGTGCACCAGATTCGCCAGCACCACCGTATTGCCGTTGGGCAGCCGCGCCCAGTCGTGATGCTGCTGCGCACGCCCCCCCGGCGCCTTCTCGCCGAACTGCCACACCACCTTGCCGTCCCAATCGAGCTCACCGATGGTCTTTGAGATCCGGCCCGTCGTGCGACCCGGCACGAGGTCCGTGCCTTGCCCTTCGGTGGTTTCGAGGGTCACGAACACATGACCCTGGTGGCCACCGTTCAGGGCGGGGTTGATCAAGGTGCTGTGGCCGCCAGCGTCTTTCCAGGTGCGCACGGTGTTGCCGTTCAGGTCGATCAGGCGGGCGACGTTATCCCCACCGGCAAACAAGACAAACGAGTTGTATGCGCGCTCCGGGTCGTAGCGCGTCGTGCCGGTGGGATACACACTAGGCCCTGCGAGCGCCACGGCGGCGACGCTGGTGACTGATGCGGCGAGCAGGTATCGGGCGTACAGCGCACGAAGCCCAACCAGCACTGGCGCGGCGTCCGTTACGTCATTCGGTGAAGCTGGAGAACCTTGGGGCATCGGGCTTTTCCTTTTCTGGCGCGTCTTCAAAGATGTGGCGTCGCGCAAATGTCAAAGCCTGATTAGCAGGGTACATGCCATGCCATTGCACATCTGCTCACGCTGCGACAAGCGGGTTTCGCCCTCACCTGCAAGGCAGCGCGGTGCACCGTCGGGTACACCGCTGCGTACATGGCAACAGCACTTGGGCAGTCCGGAAATGCAAAGGCCCACACCGAGGCGCGGTGTAGGCCTGCTCGCGTGCGAAGCTTGGGTGCCTAGTGATGCAGTACTTCGATATTGCTCGCACCGCGCTTGGCGAGAAGCTCTACAGCGCGATCGACGTTGTCGCCGCTGTAAGCAAGCATCAACTCGCCGTAAGGGGTGCGGCGGATACGGTCGATCCGGCCCCCTAGGATGGAAAAGCCCTCGCCCGCATCGCGTGCGAGATCCGGCAAATGCGAGCCGAAACTCATCTGGCCGGTGAAGGTCAGCCGCACAACACGACTGCCCTGCGTGCGCGGGTCGACAGCGAGCTTTCGTATGTCGCGCCGCGCGCTCTCGCTCAGCAGTGCGCGGGTGACCGCGTGGCGCGGATGCAGGAACACATCGGCCGCCGCGCCGCACTCGACAACCTCGCCGCCTTCAAGCACCGCAACCTGGTCGCAAACCCTGCGCAGCACGCCGATTTCGCGTGTCATCAGCAACACGGTCAGGCCGAGCTCACGGTTGATATCGTCGATCAACGACAGCACTTGGTGCCTGCCGGCCGAATCCAGCCCCACGGTGATGTCGTTGCACAGCAGGAATTTCGGCCGGCCTGCAATTGCGCGCCCGACCGCAACGGCGCATTGGGAAGCTGGCGACAGCGCGCTGGACAAGGTGTCGGCCTCGGCCTCAAGGCCCAGCTGCTGCAACACTTCCTGCACACGCAGGCGCACATCCGCATCGTGCCAGCCGGCCATGCGCAACGGCCACGCAATGCTCTCGGCGGCAGTTTGCGCGTGAAGCCAATCTGCGCGACACAAGACCACCCCCACCAACCGCCGCAGACGCCGCAGATTGGCCTGGCCGCGCGCAGTGACTTCCTCGCCAAAGACATAGACGTTGCCACTTGTGGGCAACTCGACAAAGCTCAGCAGACGCGCAAGTGCGGCTGCACTCGCCCCGTCGCGGTCGACAATGCCAAAGATCTGCCCGGAGTTGATCCGCAACGTGATCTCGGACAGCACCAGATGTCGTGCCTCGCGCGCACTCGCGCTGCTTGAGACGCCTTCAAGTTCAATCATTGCCTGCTCCCTGCTGGGGCTCATTGCTCATGCGCTGCGTTCGCCTTGTGAGCGAAGCTGCGCAAGCGCACTACTGCGGAATCGCGGGGCCTAACAGGCCACCACTGCCATCAAAACGAGCAACGGAAACACGCCCGTTTTCGATCAAGCACTTGCGTGTTTCAAACACCACTTATCCACAAGGATCCACACAGTTTCCGTGGATAAGACACTCGATATCCCGGCAAGCAGCGCACATGCATTGAGCTTCGGCACGGCGCTGCGCCCTTGCTACGTCAAACGGCGCTATACGGTTTGTACTTCTCCAGCAAGCGACGCGGCGGCTTGAAGGCATCCCGGCGGAAAGGCTCGCTGAGCGCTTGCGTCAGCAACAGATTTATCACCGTGGGCCGCTTCGATTCAAGTGCGGCCGTCAGCGCCGGGCCAACGTCTTCTTCACGCTCGACGGTGATGCCGTTGGCCCCCATTGCCTTGGCAACTTCGGCGAAGTTCGGGTTGACCAGCTCTGTCGCGAGGAAGCGGTTATTGAAGTAGTCGATCTGGTTCTTCTTCTCCGCGCCCCACTGGCCATTGTTGAACACCACCGCGACAACCGGTATGTCTTCACGCACAGCGGTCAGCACCTCGGCAAGGCTCATACCCCAGGCGCCATCACCCACGTAGGCAATCACCGGCCGATCGGGTGCGGCGACCTTGGCGCCGAGCGCGGTCGGGTAGGCATAGCCGCAATTGCCGAAGGCGCCTGCGGCGAAGAAGGAGTCTGGCTCCTCGAACTGCAGGTAACTGTTCGATACGGACGACACGTTGCCAATGTCAGTGGTAACGATCGCGTTCTTCGGCCGCGCCTTCGCAAGTGCCGCGAGCGCCCGGCGCGGGTCAACGCGGCCGGGCTCGTTCGGGCCAGCACGCTGCGCGAGTTCTTCGTTCCACGCTTCGCGCTCGCGACGAACCGCTGCGATGCGTTCGCCATTGCGTTCGCGGCGCCCACTGATCGCAAGCAGGTTCTCGAGAATGCTCGCGGCAGCGCGCCGTGCATCGCCTTGAATTGCCAGATCCACGGGCTTCACCAGCCCCAGCACGCGCGAATCCACATCGATCTGGATCACCCGCGCGTTCTTGGGCCAGTAGTCAAAGTCGTACTGCGGCAGCGTCCCGAACGGGCCCAGGCGCGTGCCCAACGCAAGCACCACGTCGGCCTTGCTGATGAGCCGCATCGCCGCCTTCGAGCCTTGGTAACCAAGCGGCCCCGCGGCCAGTTCGTGGCTGGCCGGGAAGCTGTCGTTATGCAGATAGGAGCTGACCACCGGCGCACTCAGGTATTCAGCCAGCGCGATGAGTTCGGCACGGCCACGCGATGCATTCACGCCGCCACCCGCGAGGATCACCGGGTTCTTCGCCTCAGCCAGAAGCCGTGCCGCCTCGCGCAGCGAATCCGGTCCGCCCGCCGGCCGTTCGATCGGAAGCGGTTGCGGAATCACCGTCTCGATCTCGCCGGAGAAATGGTCGCGCGGAATGTTCAACTGGGTTGGCCCGCGCTCGAGCTGCGCGTAGTGAAAAGCGCGGTTCGTCAGTTCCGCGATGCGCGCCGGCGCGTTCACCTGCACTTGCCACTTCGTGATTTTCGAGAAGATCGGCAGCTGCTCCGTTTCCTGAAAACCACCGTGGCCCGCGGTCGTGGATGCCGCTTCGGGCGTGATCACGACCACAGGGGTATGCAGCCAGTAGGCGGCCGCCACGCCGGTAACGAAATTGGTGATGCCGGGGCCGTTCTGCGCGATACACACGCCGGTCTTGCCACTCGCGCGGGCATAGCCATCGGCCATGTGCGCAGCGTTCTGCTCATGCGCGGTCGAAATGAAGCGGATACCGGCAAGCGGGAACAAATCGTGCGCATCCATGTAAGCCGAGCCAACAATGCCGAACACATCCTTCACGCCGTTCGCGACCAGGGTTTCGACAAATGCTTCGGAAGGCGTGATGCGCAGTTTCGGATTCTCGGCGGCGAGTCGGGACATGTTCGGGTTCCGTGTTGATTGACTGATTCTTGGGGGGACAAAAGCCATTGCGGCGTTGGGGTAATTATCGGTTCGCACTCGCGCGCCGCTTCGAACATATCCCGCATTGGTTATGGCGCAGGCGCATATCCAGAAGCACGCAAAGCAAAGCAGGAACTCGACTTTGTGCTGCACGGTGATCGCGTTACTAATCGCGGCTCACCTCTCCAGCGAATTCCCTGTGTCCCAAACCACTTCCGTAGCCGATCTGATTTCGCGCGCCCGCGGCGCCCAGCTCATTGCAAACACGTGGACTCAGCAACAGGCAGACGACGCCGTTGCCGCGGCTGCATGGGCGATCGTCGAGCCCGAAAGAAACCGCCGACTTGCGGAGCTGGCGGTAGCGAGTACCGGCCTCGGCGCGGTCGACGACAAAGTGCAGAAGAACTACCGCAAGACACTTGGGCTGTTACGCGACCTGCATGGAGCAAAGTCAGTCGGCATCATCGAGGAAGACAGCGCGCGCGGCCTTACGACGATCGCACGCCCGGTTGGCGTGGTGGCGGCGATCACGCCGTCTACAAACCCTGCCGCGACGCCGGCCAACAAGCTGATCAATGCGTTGAAGACGCGCAACGCCGTCGTGCTTGCGCCCTCGCCCAAAGGGCTGAAAACCGCCACGTTGCTGGTCGAGTTTGTCCATGCCGAATTGCGCAAGATCGGCGCGCCGCTCGATCTCGTACAAGTGCTGTCGCCCGCGGGTGGACGTGCGGCCCTGCACGAGCTGATGCGCGCTGCGGACCTTGTCGTCGCCACAGGTTCATCGGCGAACGTGCGGGCAGCGTATGAAAGCGGCACGCCCGCGTTGGGTGTCGGCGCCGGAAACGTGGCAGGCATCGTGCTGCCGGCCGCCGACCTTGCGCTGGCCGCGGCGCGCATCGTTACGTCCAAGACCTTCGATAACGCGACGAGTTGCTCCTCCGAGAACAGCTTGGTGGTGGTCGGCGACGCGTGGCCAGCACTGCTCGCAGAACTTGAGCGTCGGGGCGCGGTGCTGCTGACGCACGACGAAGCGCAGCAGTTGCAGCACGCAATGTTCCCCGGCGGAAAGCTCGCCGGCGCCTTCATCGCGCAGCCTGCGGCCCGCATCGCCGCGCTCGCCGGATTGACGCGTGGGGCGGTGCTGAATGCGCACGTCCTGCTCGTATCACCGCAGGGCGTCGGTGCTGCGCATCCGTTCTCGGGCGAAAAGCTCTCGCCGGTTCTGGCGCTCTACCGGGTTGCTGACTTCAATGCCGCACTGACGCAGGTGCAAGCCATCTACGACTACCAGGGCAAGGGCCACTCTGTCGGCGTCCATGGCGCTTCGCCTGACGAGGCGCTGCAGCTGGGGCTACGGCTCCCGGTCTGCAGGGTGATCGTCGATCAGGTGCATAGCTACGCCGTGGGCGGCGCCTTCAACAATGGCCTGCCATTCTCGCTCTCGATGGGGTGCGGCACCTGGGGCGGAAACGGATTTTCGGACAACCTGAACTACCGCCACTTCCTCAACCTGACGCGAATCGTGCGGCCGATTGCGGAACAGATCCCGACGGAAGAGCAGCTGCTGGGTGACTACTGGGAGCGCTTCGCAAAATGAGCGTCCGCCCAGCATCCGTGCGCGCCCTGCTCGAACGCCAAGCCGCAGCACAACCCGAACGGCCGTTCCTGCTCTCGCCACAGAGCGCTTCGTCACTCGATTACGCCCAGCTCGCTGCGCGTGCTCGTGGCCTCGCATGGTGGCTCGAAGCGCGTGGCATCAGACCCGGCCAGCATGTCGCCTGGCTACTACCCAATGGTGCGCAGAGCGTACGCCTGCTGCTGGGTTGCATGGCAGGCGGCTACGTCGCGACCCCGCTGAGTCTGCTCGCTCAACCGACCCAGCTTGGGTACGTGATACAGCATTCGGAATGCCGAGTGGTGTTCGTCTCACCCAGTCATCTGCCCACGCTGCAAGCCGCCATCGACGGCATCGCGAAAGCACCGACGGTCTTCGTTGTCGATCCGGAAGACCCAGCCTTCGTCGATGAATCCGCTGAACATGGATGGCCGAGCCCCGAACCCACGTCGGATCGCCCCGCCCTGCTGATGTACACCTCCGGCACCACCGGACGGCCGAAGGGTGTCGTTCTATCGCAACGCAATGTGCTGGCCGGCGCGCGCAACGTCAGCGACGCGCACTGCCTCAGCCAGCACGACCGGGTGCTCGCCGTGCTGCCGCTCTACCACATCAACGCGCAGATCGTGACCGTGCTCGCACCGCTGTACCACGGCGGCAGCCTCGTCATGCCGCCCCGATTCAGTGCCAGCCAGTTCTGGGCTCAGACGATTGAACACAACTGCACCTGGATCAATCTGGTGCCGACCATGATCGCCTACCTACTGGCGGCTGACACCTCACTCGATCCAGCAAGCCTTCGCGCGCTG
Organism: Niveibacterium sp.; assembly: GCF_041909475.1. Taxonomy (NCBI): domain Bacteria; kingdom Pseudomonadati; phylum Pseudomonadota; class Betaproteobacteria; order Rhodocyclales; family Rhodocyclaceae; genus Niveibacterium; species Niveibacterium sp. The sequence continues at coordinate 61,904 of NZ_JAYRDJ010000016.1, forward strand.
CGCTTCGCCCGGTCTGCGTCCGCGCCGCTGGCGCCTGAACTGCTGCGCGCCTTCGAAGCGCGTTTCGGCATCGGCGTCATCGAGACGATGGGTCTGACCGAGACTGCCGCACCCTGTTTCAGCAATCCGTTCGAGGCGAGCCTGCGCAAGACTGGCAGCCCAGGTCTGCCCTGGGGCTGCGAAGCGCGGGTCGTGCCACCGGGCAGCGCCGACGCCGCACCCGACGGCATTGAAGGCGAGATCCAGATCCGCGGCGCCAACGTGATGGCGGGCTACTACAAGGACCCGGATGCCACGGCTGCCGCGCTCACTTCCGATGGCTGGCTGCGCACTGGCGACCTCGGACGTCGCGACGCTGACGGCTTCTACACCGTCACCGGGCGGCTGAAGGAGATCATCATCAAGGGCGGCGAGAACATCGCCCCGCGCGAGATCGACGAAGCCCTGCTCGCGCACCCGGCGGTGCTGGAAGCCGCTGCGACGGGCATTCCAGACAAGGTCTACGGACAAGACATCGTGGCAGGCGTCGTCCTCCATCCCGGCGCAAGCTGCGACGAAGCGAGCCTGCTCGCCCACTGCACCCGGGCGCTTGGCGCCTTCAAGACACCGCGGACGATCCACATTCTCAGCGCGTTGCCCAAAGGCCCTTCCGGGAAGATCCAGCGCCTGAAGCTGCTCGATGAGGTGCGGGCCTGAAGACCATGGGTACCAGATCGAGCGTCGACGCCAACTATCGCTTTATCGCCGCGAGCCAGGAAGTAAACGCCCGCATCACGCAACGGCAACAAGCGCTTGCCCTGTACGTCACCCTGATCGTGAGCCTGCTCGCCGCGCTGGTTGCGCTTCGCTCAAGCTCCGGCCACGGCACCGTGCCTGCCGAGTGGCTGCTGCTCGGATTCCCGGTGGCCTCGGTGTGTCTCACCTTCCTGAACTACAAAGCCGAGCGCGCCATCACGAACCTCAGGCAGTTCCTGTCGGCGCTTGAGCAGCTCGATGACGCCCACGATTCCCTGCCCAGTTACAACACGCACGGACGATGGGCGCAGGGGGCCAACAAGGCACGCCGCTACCACGATTACGCTGCGGCGGTGCTGGTCGCCGGGGGTAACGCCGTGGGGCTCGGCGCAGTGCTCGCGCTCTATCCGCAGCGCGTCGCGGTAGCGCCTTTTACGTTGTGGCTTTCGGTTGCGGTTGCGGCCGCCTCAATACTGGTGCTTCTGCTCAACCCGCGCAGGGGCTTCAAGCCCGAAGACGCCAAGGACTGATAACCGTGTAGTACTTGCCAAGGCTGAGGCCGGCACGCCGGCCGGCGACAACGCCCTGCGTCAGCTGAACGGCGTGCGGATGTCGGAGAGAAACTTCTGCGCGCGCGGGTGCTGTGGCCGGTTGAAGAAGTCATCCGGCGTGCCGCGCTCGAGCACTTTTCCGTGATCCATGAACAGGACCCGGTCCGCCACTTCGCGCGCAAACCCCATCTCGTGCGTGACGCACACCATTGTCATGCCGTCGCGCGCGAGGTCGCGCATCACGAGGAGCACCTCACCGACCATCTCGGGGTCCAGCGCGCTGGTGGGCTCGTCGAACAGCATCAGAGGCGGATTCATGACCAGCGCACGCGCAATCGCAACCCGTTGTTGCTGACCACCGGAGAGCTGCGCCGGATGCACATTGGCCTTGCCGGCGAGGCCGACACGGTCGAGCAGCGCAAGCGCCTTCTCACGCGCCTCGGCGACCGTCAGACGGCCCAGATGCACTGGCGCAAGCGTGCAGTTCTCGAGCACGCTCAAATGCGGAAACAGGTTGAACTGCTGGAAGACGAATCCGATGCCAGAGCGGAGGGCGTTGACGTCCACGCCCGGACCATGGATGTCCTTGCCATCGAGCAGGATGTGGCCACTCTGGATCTCTTCCAGACGGTTGATGGTGCGAATCAGCGTGGACTTGCCCGAGCCCGATGGCCCGCACACAACCAGCACCTCGCCGCGCGCGATCGTCTCGGTGACATCGACGAGCGCGTGGTACTTGCCGTACCACTTGTTGACCTGTTGGAACTCAATCATGGATTACGCCGGGAGTGGATCGGGCTTGCGGCCAAGCCGCCGCTCCAGCCGGTACGCCAACCGCGAAAGGCCGAAGCACAGCGTGAAGTAGGTCAGCCCGAGGATCAGGTAGATCTCGGTGGGGTGCGTCAGCACCAGCGAGTTGATTTGCGAGGCGATGAACGACACCTCGTTGAGCCCGATGATGTAGCCCAGCGAGGTTTCCTTGATCGTGGAGATGAACTGGTTCACCAGCGAAGGCAGCATGTTGCGAAACGCTTGGGGCAAGATCACCCGCCGCAAGGCCGCCGGGTAACTGAGCCCCAGCGAACGAGCGCATTCCAGCTGCCCCTTCGGAATGCTCTGGATACCGGCACGCACGATCTCGGCGATGTAGGCGCCGTCGAAGATCACCAGCGCGGCGAGCATCGTCGCGAACTGGCTCGTCTTATGCCCTGTCACGGTCGGCAGGAAGAAGTAGGCCCAGAACACCACCATCAACAGCGGCGTGCCACGCACCACGAACACCAGGGCGCTCACCGGCCAGCGCACCGCGCGCCACGGGCTGAGCCGCGCAATCCCCAGCACCACGCCCACCGGGAAGGCGAGCAGCAAGGCCGCGCCCCCAAGCAGCAAAGTGAGCACCAGACCGCCCAGCGGCCCGTTCGGATACTGACCGATCAGGAAGTACAGCCAGTAGGTATCGAGCAAATCGATCATGCCGTGCGCGCCGGATAGCGGTGGTGGTAGATCGCGGCGAGCGCGGTGATCAACAGCGAGATCGTGAGGTAGGCCGCCGTGCAGGCGGCAAAGGTCTCGAAGCCGCGGAAGCTGGCGGTCTCGACGCGCTGCGCCTGATACATCAATTCGGCGACACCGATCACGGTAGCGATGCTGGTGTTCTTCCACAAGCTCAGCGTCTGCGAGATCAGCGGCGGCACGGTGATACGCAGCGCCTGCGGCAACACGATGCGGCGCATCGTCGCGAGGAAGCTCAAGCCCAGCGCGCGCCCGGCTTCGAGCTGGGTCACCGGCACCGCACGGATGCCGCTACGGATGTCCTCTGCCATGAAGGCCGTTGTGTAGACCACCAGCGCGATCAACGCACAAAGTGCTTCGGCGTCGTGCGCGTAGAGCCACTGCTTGGCTGGGCCCGGCAACAGCTCGGGCGCACCGAAGTACCACCACAGCATGTGCACCAGCAAGGGCACGCTGCGAACGCCCTCGACATACACGAAACCCGCCGCGCGCACGAAACGCGAGGGCGCCATTCGCAGCAGCGCAACGAGCGCGGCCAAAGGCAACGCGAACACAAGCGTGAGCCCCGTCAAGGCCAACGAGAGCAGGAAGCCCTTGAGCAGCCAACCCTGGAACTGGCCGCTGAAGATCACTGCGAAGTCGAGTTCGGTCATGAGAAATGAAAGGCCCCGCCAGAAGATCCGGCGGGGCCAGTTACCACAGGAGACTTAGGCGGAGACTTTGTCGGAGTCGATCTTGAACGAGCGGCTCGGGAACTTGATGCGCGACGAGGGGCCGTACCACTTGAAGAAGAGCTTCTCGGCCTCACCCGACTTTTCGAGTTCGGTCAGGGTGCCGTCAATCGCAGCCTTGAGATTCTTTTCACCCTTCTTGATGCCCAGCGCCAGCGGCTCGACGCTGATGCTCTGCGGCACGATGGTGTAGTCCTTCTGCGCCGCGCCGAGCTTGCTGAAATCCGACAGGATCGACACTTCGTCATTCACGAAACCGATGCCCTTGCCTTGCTGCAGTGCCTGGAAGGCCTGCGGGCCAGTTTCGAAGGTGACGACGTCCACATTCTGCACAGCCTTGCGGATATTCGGTTCCTGAGTACCGCCCTTGATCGTCACGAGCTTCTTGCCGCTAAGCTGAGACAGTTGCGTGATGCCGCTGTCCTTGCGCACCAGTACTTTCTGACCGGTCACAAAAGTCGTCAGCGAGAAGTCGATCACCGCTTCACGTTCCTTGTTATGCGTCAGCGATGCGGCCAGGATGTCGACATGCCCCTGCTGCAGTTCGGGGATACGCGCCGCAACGGCGAGCTGCTTGAGCGTCAGCTTCACACCCAGCTTCTTGGCAATCGCCCGCGCCAGGTCAACTTCATAGCCAACAATCTCGCGCGTCTTGGGGTCGATGAAGCTGTTCGGCTCGTCAGTACCCAGCACGCCGACAACCAACTCACCCTTCTTCTTGATGTCGTCGAGTTGATCGGCATGTGCAGTGGCGGAAACGCTCGCTGCAGCAAGTGCGAGGGAGAGACCGAAGATCTTGACGAGAGCTTTCATTTCAGAGGTCCTTGCTCGGGGAGATGATGGAACCGAGTCTATCGACGCGCCGGCCGCGACCGAACTTAGAAGATTTCATAAGCAAACCTGCCTGCACAGGAAAAGCGTTCTCCAAGCGGGTGCAACACGATTGTTCAGATCACACGGAAGCCGTGCGTGGCGTCTCGCTCAAGCTGCGCGACGAGTCCGTACTCCCAATCCAGGTAGGCCTGCATCGCCGACGCCGGGTTGTCGGTTCCCTCGTACGGGCGTCGATAGCGATCGATGCGTGGCGAGGCAAGGCGTGCATCGCCAGCGCCTTCCGCACCCCCTGCCGCAAACCACGCGACGTTGCCGCCCGCAAGGACGTGCACCGTCGCATCCACCAGCGCCCGCAGATCCGCCGCCGCCCAGGCAGCGAGCTCGACCTCATCCGCGGTGACGATGTAGTGCTGGGCGATTGGCAATCGATGCAGATCGTCAGCCAGGCGGGCGCGAAGAATGAACCAGGCGCCGTCAACATGTCGCTTCACGTAGCGCGCGCTCGGCCCGACATCAAGCGCGAGCGCCGTGCCGCTGGCCAGTAGGCGTTGTGCCTCCGCGACGCTGACACCGGGAACGGCTGGCGCGTGCGGGGCCAGCGATATCGGCGCCCCCTGCTCCGAAAGCTCGGCCGGCCCGAGTGGCGGCAGCACGAAGACCTGCCAGCCCATCTGTGCGAGCCAGTGTCCGGTCATGCTGGCGCGCACGCCATCGTCGTCGGCCAGCACGACTCTCGCACCGCGAACCGGGGCGAACATCTCCGTCTCCTGCACGAGTTGGCCGCCAGGTGCTGAGATAAAGCCGGCCGCGTGTGCGAGAGCGAACTCCTCAGGCGTGCGGACATCAAAGCGATACAGCGTGCGCATGGTGTCCGCCTCCAGGTCACGCAAAGCTTCCCAGCTCAGGCGTTCGACGCCTGCGCGATCGGCCAGCGCCCGGGCAGCCCGCGCGGCGAGCTCACGATGATTCTCGCTGACCTCACCGTGGCGTGCGGTCGCGCCGCTGGAGAGGGCATACCCGGCCAGCGTCCAGCCAATCGTGCCGTTCCTTAGGGCAAACACGCGGTTTGGAATACCCGCGTTGATCAGGGACTGCGCGCCGATGATGCTGCGCGTGCGCCCTGCACAATTCACGATGACCTGCGTATCGGGATCCGGTGCGATATCGCGGATCCGTAAAGCCAATTCACCGCCGGGCACGCTGGTGGCAGAGGGAATGCTCATCGTCCGGTATTCGTCGAAACGACGGGCGTCGACGATTGCGACATCCGCGCCCTCGTCGATCAAGCGCTTCACGGCGTCAGCCGGTAGCGAAGGCGTGTGTCGAACCGCCTCGACCAGTTCGCCGAACGCCTTGCTCGGCACATTCACATCGGAGAACAGCTCACCGCCCGAAGCTGCCCAGCCGATGAGCCCGCCTTCAAGTAGATGCACCTTCGTATAGCCCAACGCCGTCAGGCGTGCTACGGCCCGTTCGGCGAGGCCCTCGCCCGAGTCCATCACGACGATGGGTACGTCGCTGCGCGGCGGACGCGACCACGCATCCAGCTCCAGGCGGGACAAGGGCATGTTCGCCGCGAACAGCGGATGCGATTCGGCGTGCAGCGCCTCTTCGCGAACGTCAAGCAAGGCGATTTCGCTGCGCGAGCGCAGCGCTTGCCGCACGGCGGCGGCATCCAGAACAGGCAACACTGCGGGCATTCCGGCAGAAACGAGAAGGCGGCCGGACGATGTCGCCAGCCGCGCCGTACAAAGCGATTTACTTCGGAGACCAGACTGATGCGTTCTTTGCGACCACCGCCGCCGGCAGCACACCCAGACTCAGGAAGGTGTCGGCAATCTTCTGTTGCTCTTCGAACACGGAAGCCTGCACCAGGCGCACGTCGAGGCTACGACGATTGATCACGCGCTCAAGCGTGGGTACGTCGGTACCGACTACCGGTGCAAGCACCTCTGACGCCGCTTTCGGGTTCTGTTTTGCCCAACGGCCTGTGTCGGCGACTTCGTTGAAGAAGGCGCGCAAGACATCGGGCCGCTTGGCCGCGTAAGCAGACGACGCCAGGTAGAAGCGTTGATACGGCGTGATGCCCTTGCCATCGGTGACAACGCGAATGTCCGTCTTCTGCAGTTCGGAGAGGAACGGGTCCCACAGCGCCCACGCATCCACCGAGCCGCGCTCAAAGGCCGGGCGCGCATCCGGCGGCTGCAGGAAGGTGAGATCGACATCCTTGAGGCTCAGGCCGGCGTTGGTGAGCGCTTTGGTCAGCAGCAGATGTGCGCCGGCGCCCTTGGTCACCGCCACACGCTTGCCTTTCAGATCCGCCACCGTCTTGATCGGCGAGTTCTTTGGCACGACGATCGCTTGCGCCTCCGGCGAAGGCGTCTCCAGTGCGAGATAGGTGATCTTCGCGCCAGCTGCCTGCGCGAAGATCGGCACCGTATCCGCAACGTCCGCCGAGATGTCGATGCTGCCAAGGTTCACCGCTTCGAGGAGCGGCGTGCCGGACGTGAATTCAAGCCATTGCACTTTCACGCCCAGCGGCGCGAGCGCCTTCTCCAGCGTGCCGCGCGTCTTGGCGATCAAGGTGAGCGTAGAGGACTTCTGGTACCCGATACGGACCACGTCGCCGTCAGCGGCCCAACTGGTGCCCAGCGTGAACATGGCCAGCGTCGCCACAATCGCACTGACGGCCGAACGTCCGAAATTGAGTCTTCTCATCTGATCTTCCTATTCGTATTTCGAGCGGCACGCGCCGCAGACGAACGCATTCTCGGGCGCCGAAGTACCCCAACGGAAATACGATCTAGTGCTATCGATTTCGATTCGAATCGAAGACCTTTAGCAAAACTTCTTCGTTCGTAAGCGCGCGACGCGGGCTTCCAATGCCCCTCTTCATGTGAGGGATGCATCGTGGCGCAAGCCGAATATGACTTTGTGGTAGTGGGTGCCGGTTCAGCCGGTTGCGTAGTCGCCAACCGACTGAGCGAAAGCGGACGCTTCAGCGTGCTGCTGCTCGAGGCAGGCCCGCGAGACTGGCTACCGTGGATTCACCTTCCGATCGGCTACGGCAAGACCATGTTTCACCCGAAGGTGAATTGGCAATTCAAGACCGAGCCCGAACCCGAACTCAAGAACCGCCAGATCTACTGGCCGCGGGGCAGAACCCTGGGCGGCAGCAGCGCGATCAACGGCCTGCTCAACATCCGCGGCCACCACGCCGACTACGACCACTGGCGAGACCTGGGGAACCCCGGCTGGGGCTGGGACGATGTAAAGCCGCACTTCATCCGGCTGGAGAACAACGTTCGTGGCGCCTCCGAGCATCACGGCGACAACGGCCCCTTGTCGATCTCCGACGTACCGCAAAACCACGAATTAATGGACGCGGTGATCCGCGGCGCAAACGAGATCGGCATCGCCTCCAACGCCGACTTCAATGGTGCGAAACAGGACGGCGTGGGCTACTTCCAGCTCACCACACGCAAGGGGTTGCGCTGCTCGGCGGCCGTTGCATATCTGAAACCGGCACGCACGCGCGCCAACCTGCATATCGTCACCGAGGCACACACAACACGCATCCTGTTCGAAGGCAACCGCGCCAGTGGCGTGCACTACCTGCACAAGGGACGACCACGGCAGGCGCTGGCGCGGCGGGAGGTCATCGTCTCGGCCGGCGCGGTACAGAGCCCGCAACTGCTGCAGGTCTCCGGCATCGGCGACCCGGCGCACCTCGCGGAGATCGGCGTGCCACTTCGGCACGCACTGCCCGAAGTCGGACGCAACCTGCAGGATCACCTGCAGATCCGCCTGATGTACAAGGTCAGCAAACCGATCACCACGAACGATGATCTGCGCACGCCCTGGGGCAAGGCGCGGATCGGTTTGCAGTGGCTATTGAAACGCTCCGGCCCGCTTTCGATCGGCATCAACCAGGGCGCACTGTTCGCGCGTGTGCAACCCGGCGCCCAGCGGCCCGACGTGCAGTTTCACTTTGGCACCCTGTCTGCCGATCTCGCAGGCGCACAGCCGCATCCCTGGTCGGGCACGACCTTCTCGGTTTGCCAGCTGCGCCCAAGTTCGCGCGGTACCGTGCTTGCCCGAAGCGCTTCGTCGCTAGACGCCCCAGCAATCCAGCCGAACTACCTGAGCACCGAACACGATCGCGAAGTCGTCACTCGCGCGGTTCGTCTGGCCCGCACGCTGGCGCGCAGCGAGGCGCTGCAACCCTATCTGATCGACGAATACCGCCCTGGCGCCGACTACGGCGAGCGCGATGAAGACCTGCTCGAGTTCGCACGCGACTACGGCGCAACGATCTTCCACCCCGTCGGCACCTGCCGCATGGGCAGCGACGCCGCGTCGGTGGTCGACAGCCGGCTGCGCGTTCGCGGCATTGACGGCCTGCGCATGATCGACGCCTCGATCATGCCCACGATCCCCTCCGGCAACACCCACATCCCGACGGTGATGGTGGGCGAACGCGGTGCAGCGCTGGTTCGGGAAGACCACGGAGACGTGCAATGAGCGGAACACCGAATCTCGACTTCAACTGGCTACCCTTCACGCCAAACCGCGACTTCAAACGCGATCCGAAGATCCTCGCGCGGGCAAAGGGGCTCTACTATTTTGATCCAGCCGGACGCCCGATCATTGACGGTTCGTCGGGCCTGTTCGCAGTCGCGGCGGGCCACGGCCGGCCCGAGATCACCGAGGCGGTACGCGAACAGCTCGACACGCTTGATTTCGCACCCAGCTTCTATCGCGGCAACCCGCCCGCCTTCGTCGCGGCGGAGAAGCTCACGCAGATCCTGCCGGCCGGGCTCGACCGTGTGTTCTTTGTCAATTCCGGTTCAGAGGCTGTCGATACCGCGATCAAGATCGCGCTGCAGTACCACCGTTCGCGCGGCGACGCACGGCGCACGCTGTTCGTCTCGCGCGAGCGTGCTTATCACGGTGTCAATCTGGGCGGCGTCAGCCTTGCTGGCATCGGCAACAACAGACGCAGCTTCGCCAGCGCGTTACCCAACGTGCCCTTGCTGCGCCACACCTGGCTGCCGCAGAACCGCTTTACACGCGGATCGCCCGAACAAGGTGCGGAGCTGGCCGACGACCTGCTGCGCATCATCGGCACGCACGGCGCCGAGAACATCGCAGCGGTGTTCGTGGAGCCGGTCGCCGGCTCCACCGGCGTACTGCCCCCACCCCAGGGTTACCTGCAGCGGTTGCGCGAGATCACTTCCGCGCACGGCATTGTGCTGGTATTCGACGAAGTCATCACCGGCTTCGGGCGCACCGGCAAAGCCTTTGCGTCGCAGACCTTCGGCGTGCGGCCGGACATCCTGACCTCCGCCAAGGCCATCACGAACGGTGCGATCCCGATGGGCGCGGTCGCGGTGGATCGCGCGATCCACGACAGCATCATCGACGCGGCCCCTAGCGACGGGATCGAGTTCTTCCACGGCTACACCTCCGGCGGTCATCCGGTGGCCGCCGCGGCCAGCATCGCAACGCTTGATGTCTATGCCCGCGACGCGGTGTTCGAACGCGGCGAGGCCCTGGCGCCCTACTTCCTCGACCGGATCCATGCGTTGCGCGAATTGCCGGTTGTCAGCGACATCAGAAGCACTGGGCTGCTCGCGGGTGTCGAACTGGCGCCTGATGGTGCGCCCGGCCAGCGCGGCTACCGCATCCAGAAGGCCTTGTTCGACGCCGGCCTGCATATCAAGACCACCGGCGACACCGCAATCATCGCGCCCGCACTGGTTGCCGAGCCGGCACATATCGACGAGATCGTGGGTGTATTGCGCAAGGTGCTCGGCAAGGAGTCGCCAACGTAAAGCGGATCAAATGCATAGATCCGCCAAACGGGATTGCATATCCGATTCTCTTTGTTCCCCTCGAACGCACTGAGGCACAAGATCACCTGAACGGACACGCGTTCGCTTCACTGAAAGGAACTCACCATGCGCCTTGCCAACCGGGTAGCCACCACCCTCATAGCACTTGTCGGATTCCACACGCCCGCGCACGCCGGGGACGAAGTCAGCGTTGCTTACCAGACTTCGGTTGACCCGTCGAAAGTGGCCCAAGCCGATGGGCTCTATGAGAAGGCGACGGGGGCAAAGATCAACTGGCGCAAGTTCGATTCCGGCGCCGAAGTCATCACCGCCGTGGCCTCCGGCGACATCCAGGTCGGCTACGTCGGCTCCAGCCCGCTCGCGGCGGCAGCGAGCAAAGGTCTGCCGGTGGTGACTTTCCTTGTCGCCGCACAGCTCGGCAGCGCCGAAGCGCTGGTAGTGCGCAACGGCAGCAAGATCGAAAAGCCGGCCGACCTGGTCGGCAAGAAAGTCGCCGTTCCGTTTGTCTCGACCACGCATTACAGCCTGCTCGCTGCGCTGAAGCATTGGAAGATCGATGCCGGTAAGGTGCAGATCATCAACCTGCGCCCACCCGAGATCATTGCCGCGTGGCAGCGTGGTGACATTGACGCCGCCTATGTCTGGGACCCGGCGCTGGGCAAGGCCAAGGAGTCCGGCAAGATCCTCGCGACCTCTGCCGATGTCGCCAAGTGGGGCGCACCGACCTTCGACGCCTGGATCGTGCGGAAGGACTTTGCCGAGAAGAACCCGCAGTTCGTACAGCAATTCGCCAAGGTCACGCTTGAGGCGTACGCGGCTTACCGCTCCAACCCGAAAGCCTGGGTTGCCAACGCAGCGAATATCGAAAAGACGGCACGCATCACCGGCGCGAAGCCCGGCGATATCGCCGGTCTGCTTGAGGGCAACGTATTCCCGCTCGGCAAGGAGCAAATTGCGTTGCTGGGCAGCCCAACCGTCAAGGCAGTTTCCGATACCTCGGCCTTCCTCAAAGAGCAGGGCAAGGTCGACGCGGTGAAGGGCGACTACGCGCCCTATGTCTCTGCCGGTTTCGTCAAGACCGCAGCGAAGTAGGCCCGTACCGTGTCGCACCTGATCGTCGATCGCGTCAGCGTCGCCTACCCCGGCAGTGCGCCGGGGGAGGCGGCCCTGCACGACGTATCGCTGAGCATCGGCCCCGGCGAACTGGTCGTGGCGCTCGGTCCATCCGGCTGTGGCAAGACGACGCTGCTTAACCTGATCGCGGGCTTCCTGCAACCGACCCGCGGTCAGATACTGCTCGACGGCCGCGCTGTACGCGGCCCGTCCGCCGAGCGCGGCGTCGTGTTTCAGGACGACACGCTGCTCCCTTGGCAAAGCGTGATCGAAAACGTCGGCTTCGGCCTGCAGCTGAGCGGCCAACCGCGTATCGAACGCGAAGCCGTCGCGCAGAAGATCCTGCAGTGGGTGGATCTTGCCGGCTTCGAACACCACCGCGTGTGGCAACTGTCCGGCGGCATGAAGCAGCGCGTCGGCCTCGCACGCGGGCTTGCCGCCGATCCACGCATCCTGCTGCTCGATGAACCCTTCGCGGCGCTCGACGCATTCACTCGCGAACAGATGCAGGAGCTGCTGCTGCGAGTGTGGCAGCGCAGCGGCAAGCAGATCTTCCTGATCACGCACGATCTTGAAGAAGCCGTGTTTCTCTCCACCGAGCTGGTCTTGCTGTCGCCACGCCCCGGCCGCATCGTCGAACGGATTCCGCTGGAGTTCGGCAAACGCTACGCGGCCGGCGAACCGGCGCGCCGCATCAAGGCCGACCCCGAGTTCATCGCCACCCGCGAATACCTGCGTGAACGCGTCTTCAACCAGCGTGAGGCAGTGCTGCAATGAGCCCGATCGAGTTCACCGCCGGCTACGTCGAGGCGCAAACATTGGGGCCGGAGTCAGCCGCGGGCCCGCGACCTTTGTCGGCGCGCGCAATCAGCGGCATCACGCTCGCCACCCTGCTCGCGCTGTGGTGGGCGATCACCACAATCGGCTTGATCGACGCGCTGTTCCTGCCGTCGCCGCAGGCCGTGCTGGGCAAGCTGTGGACGCTGGCAACCACCGGTTTCATGGACGCCACGCTGTGGCAACACCTTGGGGCGAGCCTCAGCCGTGTGTTGATCGCGCTGCTAGCGGCGGTTCTGCTCGCAGTGCCGATCGGCATCGCCATCGGTCTGAGCCGCGTCGCCAGCGGTGTACTCGACCCGCTGATCGAGTTGTACCGGCCCGTGCCGCCGCTCGCCTACCTGCCCCTGATCGTGATCTGGTTCGGTATCGGTGAGTTCTCGAAGATCCTTCTGATTTCGCTGGCGATCTTCGCGCCAATCGCCATTGCCACCGCCGGCGGCGTCCGCAGTGTATCCAGCCACCGTCTGCGCGCCGCGCAATCGCTCGGCGCAACACGTGTGCAGTTGATCCGCTACGTAGTGCTGCCCAGCGCGCTGCCCGACATCCTCACCGGTATCCGTATCGGACTCGGCACCGGCTGGTCCACGCTGGTCGCGGCCGAACTGGTGGCTGCCACCCGAGGGCTTGGCTTCATGGTGCAGTCCGCCGCCCAGTTCCTCGTCACCGACGTGGTGATTCTCGGGATCATCGTGATTGCGCTGATCGCACTGGCGCTCGAAGTCGGTTTGCGCGCGCTCTCAAGGCGACTCGCGCCCTGGCATCACGCGGGCCATTGAGCCCGCGCTTTCTCCGGATTCCCATGATCGAGCTCTCCCATGTATCCCATTCATTCCGCACGCCTGCCGGTGGCACCGTACGCGCGGTAGACGACGTCTCGCTGCAGATCGCGCAAGGCGAGATCTTCGGCATCATCGGCCGCAGCGGCGCAGGCAAGAGCACGCTGGTCCGCACGCTCAATCTGCTGACGCGGCCCGAACAGGGGCAGATCCGCGTCGACGGCCGCAACCTGTTCGATCTCGACGAAGATGCGCTGCTGCGCGCACGACGGCAGATCGGCATGATCTTCCAGCACTTCAACCTGCTCGCATCACGTACGGTGTATGGCAACGTTGCGCTGCCGCTGGAACTCGTGGGCCTCTCGCCCAAGGTGATCGCCAGCGAGGTGAACAATCTGCTCGCACTGGTGGGCCTCGCCGATGAGGCGGAGCGTTATCCGCATCAGCTCAGCGGCGGGCAGAAGCAGCGTGTCGGTATCGCACGAGCGCTGGCCAACAACCCCAAGGTGCTGCTGTCGGACGAGGCCACGTCCGCGCTCGATCCGGAAACCACCCGCGCGATCCTCGATCTGCTCAAGCGCATCAACCGCGAGTTGGGCCTCACCATTGTGCTGATCACGCACGAGATGCAAGTCGTGAAACAGATCTGCGATCGCGTGGCGGTCATGGACGCTGGTCGGATCATCGAAACGGGGCGAGTGCTGGATGTGTTCCGCTCCCCGCAAACCGACCTCACGCGCACGCTGATCGGCGACGTGATCGCGCATGAGCTGCCGCCAACCGTGCTGGACCGCGTGCGCCGCCGCATCGCCAGCCGCACGGACGGCGCCGCGCCGGAACGACTGCTTCGGCTCTCCTTCGCCGGCGACGATGTCGACCGCCCGCTGCTATCCGACGCGGTGAAACGCTTCGGCGTCGACTTCAACATCCTGCATGGCCAGATCGACGAAATTCAGGGCCAGGCCTTCGCGTCGCTGACCCTGCTCGCGCGAGCCAGCGAAGAGGCGATCCGCGGCACGCTGGATTTGCTGCGTGGGCACGATGTACGCATTGAGGAGCTCAACCATGTCCTATGAGTTGATTTCCCTGCTGGTCACGTCTTTCCTCGAAACCCTGCTGATGGTCGGCGTCGCCGGCAGCGTCGGCGCGCTGTTCGGCGTACCGCTGGGCATCGCGCTGCACGTTACAGAGGCGCACGGCATCCTGCCGCGCCCGGCGTTCAACCGTCTGCTGGGGCTGATCGTCAACGCGGTACGTTCAACGCCCTTCATCATCCTGCTGGTCGCCGTGATTCCCTTCACCCGCCTGCTCACTGGTAGCTCGATCGGCACCGCAGCCGCCGTGGTGCCGCTGACGATTGCCGCGATTCCGTTCATCGCACGCCTGGTCGAAACCGCATTGCGTGAAGTCGATACCGGCCTCGTCGAGGCAGCTCAGGCGATGGGCGCGAACCGCTGGCAGATCGTACGCAAGGTGCTGCTGCCCGAGGCCCTGCCCGGCATCGTTGCCGCGCTCACCGTCACCTTCGTCAGTCTGGTCGGCTACTCGGCGATGGCCGGCGCGGTGGGCGGTGGCGGACTCGGCGATCTTGGCATCCGCTATGGCTATCAACGCTTCCTGCCAGAAGTGATGGCGCTCGTCGTGCTGGTGCTGATCGCCTTCGTCCAGATCGTGCAGACCGCCGGTGACCGGCTGGTGCTGAGGATTTCGCACCGCGCTGCACCGGCCAGCAGCAGTCGCTGACCCCGTTTTCAACCTCGTGGAGAATCCGATGAATCGTCGCAAGCTGATCCAATCGCTGCTCGCCAGTCTCGTACTCACCCCCCTGGCCTTCGGTGCCCAGGCAGACGAGAAACCCCTGAAGATCGGCGTCACAGCGGGGCCCCACGCGCAAATCTTCGAGGTGGTGAAGAAGGTCGCCGAACGCGATGGCCTGAAGATTCAGATCGTCGAGTTCACCGACTATGTGCAGCCCAACGCGGCACTCGCCGCTGGCGATCTGGACGCCAACAGCTACCAGCATCTGCCCTACCTGCAACAACAGATCAAGGATCGCGGCTACAAGTTCGCGCCAGTCGGCTACACCGTGACCTACCCGATCGGGATCTACTCGCGCAAGGTGAAGTCACTCAAGGATCTGAAGGAAGGCGCGCGAGTCGGTATCCCGAACGACCCCACCAACGGCGGCCGCGTGCTCAAGCTGCTTGAGGCGCAGGGCGTGCTCAAACTCAAACTGGAAGCCGGCCTGAAGGCGACACCGCTGGACATTGCCGAGAACCCTAAGAAGCTCAAGATCGTTGAACTGGACGCAGCACAGCTGCCCCGCTCTCTTGAGGATCTCGACGCGGCGGCGGTCAACGGCAACTACGCCGAAACCGCCGGCCTGGTACCAAACCGCGACGCCATTGCGCTGGAAGGCGCGAACGGCCCCTACGCCAACCTGATCGCGGTACGCGACGAAGACAAGACAAAACCCTGGGTCGGCAAACTGGTGAAGGCCTACCACTCCGACGAAGTGAAGCAGTTCATCAAGACCACCTTCAAGGGCAACGCCATCGCTGCCTGGTAGGCCCTGTTCGCGGTGCGCGCAGGCTTCAGGTGCGCACCGCAGAGTCCGGCCCAATGCGGCCCGCGCGCGCAAACAGGCCGGCAATCAACAAAGCACCGATCGCCAGCACCGCAACACCCACCAGCGCCCCCACCTTCGTATAGACAAGGCTGGAATACAGAAGGTAGGCGCTGGTGGCACAGAACATGATCGGCAACAGCGGAAACAGCGGCACGCGAAACGGGCGCTCCACATCCGGGTGACGCCAGCGCAGCACCACCACCGCGCCGCCACTGAGCAGCAGGAAGAACCAATATACCGGCGAGAGGTAGTCCACCATCGTCTCGAAGCCGCCACGCGTGAGCGTGCCGAACAGCACCAGCCCGAGCGCCACCACCCCCATCGCGAGGATGGCACGTCGCGGGCCGCCGCGGCTTTCGTCCCAGGCACCGAGCACTTCCAGGCCGGGCATGTCACGCGCTGCCGCATAGGTTGTGCGCGCCCCGGCGATCAGGATCGCATTCATCACCGAGATCGACGTAATCGCGACAACGCCCACGATCAGCACCTCGCCCCAACGCCCGAACGCGTGGCGCATCAGGTCGGCCGCGGGTGCCGCGCTCTTCGCCAGGCCATCCATGCCGAGCCCGCGCACGAACGCCCAGTTGGCCAAGAGGTAGAGAGCGGCGACGACCAGCAGGCCGCCGAGCAGCGCCCACACGATGCCGCGCCGCTCGTCGCGCATCTCGGCGGATAGCGTGGCCGCGTCGCTCCAGCCTCCGTAAGCGAGAAAGACGAACACCATCGCCACGCCGAGGTCGGTCGTCCCTTTGACGACATGCTGTGCTGGCCCGTGCGCCGGCAAATTGCCAAGCGACAACCATGCGCCAGCAAGCCCTACGCAACACAGTCCGAACAGGACCAACAACATCAGCCCGACTTGCGTGCCGATACCAATCTGCACGCCCCTGAGGTTCAACCCGGTGAGCAGCGCGATCACAAGGGCCGCAAACAAGGCGCTACCGTAAGGCCCCAGCGCGACGAGTTGCGCGAGGTAATCGCCGAACACGAAGGCCAGCAAGGCCATCGAACCGGTGTGGATCACCGAGAAACGCGACCACGCGAACAGGAAGCCAAGTCGCTGGCCGTAGGCGCGCCGCAGGAAGTGGTAGTCGCCCCCAGCATCAGGGAAGGCCGCCGCCATTTCTGCAAAGCACAGCGCACCTATCAGCGACAGTACTCCGCCCACCGCCCAGGCGATGTAGAGATGGCTATCGGTGGCCAGGCTGGCTGCAACGTTAGGCGAGGTCTTGAAGATGCCGGCGCCGATCACCATGCCGACGCACACCGACATGGCATGTCGAACCCCGAGTCGACGTAGCGGCACTGCAACAGTGGTGGAACCGGATGGCGTTGAGGCGGGCGTGGCGGTCATCAGCTTCTTCGTCGGCAAAGCAAGGAGGGGTATGGGCGGGGCGAAGCATGGCCGAAGCGGCTGCAATGCTCAAACGCCAATCCTTCATTTGCATAGCAGTAAAGCGTATTTCTGGTTTTTCGCTCGAACGATATGGTCGGGGCTTCCGACCACTCTGCGCAAACGCATCGTTTGGCAACGACCACAATGACTCAGCACCGCATCGCCCGCCTGCTATCCGCAGGAACCGCCGCCCTCGCCCTTGGCGCCACTGACGCGACACTCGCCGCCAGCGACGAGGCCACGGCCACCATCGATTCGATCGTCGTCACCGGCTCCCGTTCGCGTTCTCGGACCGAATTGACGACACCGGTACCGGTGGATGTGCTGACGCAGGAAGACTTGCGGCGCGCTGCGCCCGCAGGCGGTGATCTGGGCGATGCGCTATCCGCACTGCTGCCCTCGTTCAACTTCCCGCACCAGTCGAACTCCGGCGGTGCCGACCATGTGCGCGCGGCACAATTGCGCGGCATGAGCCCGGATCAGGTGCTGGTGTTGGTCAACGGAAAGCGCCGTCACACAACCGCCGTCGTTAACCTCGAATCGAAGATCGGCAAGGGCACCAACCCGGTTGACTTCAATTCGATACCGATCAACGCGGTGCGCCGCGTTGAAGTGCTGCGCGATGGCGCGGGCGCGCAGTACGGCTCCGACGCGATCGCTGGCGTCATCAACGTCATCCTCGACAACGCGTCTACCGGCGGCGAAGTCGAAGCTTCTTACGGCGCACACCACACCGACTTCGAGCCGACTCAGGAAACCCTCACCGACGGCCGCACGCAGCAATTGCAGGCCAAGTACGGCCTTCGCGTGGGTAACAACGGCGGTTTCGCGCGCGCGGGGATCGAGTATGCCAAACGCGGCGCAACCAACCGCGCCGGCGCTGACCAGATTCCGTTTTTCGAGAACCAGACACCACCCAACCTCGCGCTGCAGGGCCAGCGCAACTACGCACCCGGCGACGGCGAGAGCGAACGGACCAATCTGTGGTTCAACTCGGAGTTGCCCTTCGCGGGTGATCTGACCGGCTATGCCTTCGGCACCTACACGCACGCCGACTCATCCGGCGCGGCCTTCTTCCGCTACCCGGACAGCAGCGCAAACGTTCCTTCGATCTACCCGAGCGGCTACCGCCCGCAAACGACCGGTATCAACCAGGATCTATCGCTGGTAGCCGGCGCGCGCGGCAAGCTGGCCGCTGACTGGGACTTCGACGCGAGCCTGAACTGGGGGCAGAACGCCTTTGAATACGGCGTGCGCAATTCGCTCAACGCATCGCTCGGTACTGACAGCCCGACACGTTTCCACCTTGGTGACTTCCAGTTCAACCAGTTGAGCGCGAACTTCGACGCCACCCGTGAAGTCGCCCTGCCCGGCTTCAGTGCCCCCGCTACCCTTGCGCTGGGTGCCGAGGCGCGCCGGGAGTCCTTCGAAACCCAGGCCGGCGATGCCGCCTCCTACGCGGTCGGCCCGATTGTCGACGCGCCTGGCGGCGCGCAGGCCGGGCCGGGATTACAGAACGGCGACGCGGTGAGCACATCGCGCAACATCCTCGGCGTGTATGCCGACCTTTCGGGCGAGTTGACGCGCAAGCTCTTCGTCAACGTCGCCGCGCGTTACGACCACTACAGCGACTTTGGCGACGCAATCACCGGAAAGCTCAGCGCGCGTTACGAGGTGCTGCCGGGTTATGCGTTGCGCGGCTCGCTTTCGAATAACTTCCGCGCACCTTCGCTCGCGCAGTCCGGCTTCAGCTTCACGGTGACTGATCGCGGTGACGGCGGCGCGCTGTCGCAGGTACGCACGCTGCCGGTCAGCAACCCGATTGCCCAAGCACTTGGCGCCGAGGACCTGAAGGCAGAGAAATCGCAGAACGTCAGCTTCGGCTTTACCGCCCAGCCAGCCAAAGGCTTCGACCTGTCGCTCGACTTCTATCAGATCAAGGTAAAGGACCGCATCACCTTGTCGGAGCGCATCTCGGGCGACGCGGTCAACGACTACCTGCTTGCGACCTTCGGCGTAACAGGCCTGGACGGCGTGAACTTCTTTACCAACGCGGTAGATACCCGCACACGCGGCGCCGATCTGGTTGCAAGCTGGAAAACGCCCCTGGTTGGCGGGCAGTTCAATTTCAACGTTGCGGCCTCCTACTCGAAAACCGAACTCACGCGCATCGCCGATACACCGGCGAAACTCGCGGCGTTGGGCGTGGGCAACGTACTGATCGGCACCGAGGAGAAGAACACCCTTACCAGCGCGGCACCGCATCGCCGCGAGGTCTATACGACCACCTGGACCGACTCGCACTGGGCCCTGCTCGCCCGCCTGACACGCCACGGCACCACCACACGCGTGTTCGACTTTGGCGACGGCTACACACCAACTCAAACCTACGACGCGCAGTACCAGGTGGATGCCGAGGTCGAGTACAAGTTCGCCGGCGGCCTCGCGCTCGCCCTGGGCGGCACCAACCTGACGGATGCCTACCCGAGCCGTTCGATCGACGACATCAGCTACTTCGGCAACCTTCCCTACGACGTGCTCTCGCCGATTGGCATGAATGGCGCGTACTACTACGGGCGGGTGCGATTCAGCTTCTGATTTCTGCGCTTCGTTGGCCCGGCATGCCCAGCACGCCGGGGGGGCCTGCCGGGCATGATTCGATCGCCATGAACTGAAACGGGAACGCTCCAACGTACTCGAGTTGCGCCCGCATCAGCCATCGCAGGCAATCAGCGACCGACGCGCCGCTCCCGCATCGGGTATTGAGGCCGCTGAGCCGCCACGCACGCCGCGGCTAATCAAGGCGGCAATCGACCTCAGCCAAACCGTTCGTCCCCGGATCGAACGAAAACAGTCCGCCCGAGAGCGGATGCGCCGAAAGTTCCGCTTCGCTGCGGCCCGCGCTGGCGCTGGTGACGTAGAGTCGATCCAGCGCTGGCCCGCCAAAAGCGACCATCGTCGGACAACGGACAGGCACGGGGATGGTTCTCAAGCGCTTGCCGTCCGGCGCGATCTGCATGATTGCACCGCCATCGTAGAGGGCGATCCAGTAGCAGCCATCGCGGTCAACCGCGGCGCCATCCGGGCGCCCCTCATCGGGTCCAAACCGCTGAAAGATCTCTGCGGGCCCCAACTCGCCTGTCTCTGGATCATAGGCATGGCGGAAAACAGTGCGCGCAGGCGAGTCCGACCGGTAGAGCGTGCGGCCATCGGGCGCAAATGCGAGTCCGTTGGCAACAGTAATGCCCGAAACGACACGCAAGACGGCACCACGATCCAGCCGGTACAGCCAAGCATCGGGAGCGGTGCGCGGCTCAAACATCGAGCCCACCCAGAAACGCCCCTTTCGATCGCAACGCCCGTCGTTGAATCGCGTCGTTGCCGGGTCGTAGTCGATGCCGGCTACAGGCTCCAAATCGCCACTGAGCGGATCAAACAAGGCAACCCCATGGCGCATTGCGACAAGCAGTCGGTGCCCGGCGAGCGCGATGCAACCGGGTTCATCCGGCAGCGCGAAACTGTCGTTCCGAGCGGTGGCGGGGTCATAGCGATGTATGCGACGGCCCGGGCTATCTATCCACCAAAGGCAGTTGTCCCGTGGCGACCAAAGTGGGCACTCGCCCACACCGGCGCGCGCATCGACAAGGCATTCGATCTTCATGTGCTCTCGCGCGCCAGCAACTGGTAGCCAACGTCAATGACGCTCCCCGGCATTTCGCCAGGATGGATATGTCCAAAGCGGGCCAACAGCAAATTGGCGGTGGCCTCGCCAATCACGTCCACCGGAGGGGCAATTGTCGTCAGTGACGGGGTCAGCATCGCAGCGATCGGAAAGTCGCCGAATCCGGCAATCGCGACGTCTTCGGGCACGCGCAAGCCTCGGCGCTGCGCCTCGAGGAGCGCACCGGCCGCGAGGTTGTCGTTGGCGAAGAAGATGGCATCCGGCCTCGGCGACATACGCAGCAGATGAACCAGGGCATCGCGCCCGGCCTGCAACGGAGATTCTCCGGTCGCGATCGTGACAATAGTTTCCTGCCCGTGGGCGTCGAGCGCCTCGCGGCAACCGCGTTCGCGCACACGGGAGCGCACATCGTCCGCGAGCCCGTTATTCACATAGGCAATCCGCCGATAGCCACGATTGCGCAAATGCAAAGCCATGTCGCGCGCGGCATCGATTTGCGAGAAACCCACCTGCATGAGTGGCGCAGACGGATCGAGATCCCAGGTTTCCACCACCGGCACAGGGCAGCGTTCAAGCAATGCCTGGGCCGCCGCGCTGCGCGAATGGCCGACAACCACCAAGGCAGCCGGGGACCAGTGCAGGAAGGTGCGGATCAGCGCCTCTTCCTGCTCGCGGGAATACGAAGTGTTGCCGAGCAGCAGCTGGTAACCGTGCGCCTGCAAACGCTTCGAGAGCACATCCAGCGTCGTGGCGAAGATCGAATGCATGATGCTCGGCACGATCGCGGCCACGATCGGCGAACTCGCGCTGGCGAGACCTTGTGCGATGCGGTTGGGCACATAGTCGAGCTTGACGATGGCGGCCTCGATGCGTTCGCCGAGTTCGCGCGAAACACTCTCCTTGTTCGCGACATAGCGCGATACGGTGATCGGCGCGGCGTTTGCCAGCCGCGCCACATCACCCAGCGTCGCCCGTCCGCTGCCGCGGCGCCGGCGCTTGGTGGAGGTATCGGCATTCGCTGCTTCCGTACTGCTGTCGGTGGACTTTCGTGACATGCGCAGCCTCTATCCGAGCATTTGCGTATATGGGTTTTCGATTTGCATGTTTGACAGGCAAGCAGCCTGAATCCTACCATCCCGATCGCATTTGGTAGCGCTACCATCGCAGGCAAATCGTAGTTAGATCGCAGCCTGCCGATCCGCTGTACCTCCTCCTTCTGACTCCAGGAATCCATCGCGTGAGCGCCGAAAAAACCCTATCGCCGTCCGATCTACGCAGCGCGCGCTGGTTCGCCAGCGACAGCATGCGTGGCTTCGCACACCGCCAACGGATGCAGCAGATCGGCGCCCGACGGGAAGACTTTCTCGGCAAGCCGCTGATCGCGATCATCAACACCTGGAGCGATCTGTCCACCTGCCACTCACATCTTCCCGAGCGTGCGGCCACCGTTGCGCGCGCCATCATCGCAGCAGGCGGTTATCCGGTCGAACTGCCCGCGCTCTCGCTGGGCGAGATCTTCGTCAAGCCGACCACCATGCTGTATCGCAACTTCCTCGCGATGGAGGTGGAAGAACTGCTGCGTTCGCACCCGGTCGATGGTGCAGTGCTGCTGGGCGGTTGCGACAAAACCACACCCGGCCTGCTGATGGGCGCCCTGTCGGTGGACCTGCCGGTGATCTTCTGCCCAGCGGGCCCGACCCTGAACGACCGCTACAAGGGCGAGCGCGTCGGTGTCGGCACCCACACCCGCAAGTTCTGGGACGAATACTCTGCCGGCGAAGTGGCGCCGCGCGAATGGATACGGCTTGAGTCACGCATGACCCGCTCGGTCGGCACCTGCAACACCATGGGCACCGCCTCGACGATGACCTCGCTCGCCGATGCCCTGGGGTTCACGCTGCCCGGTGCATCGTCGATCCCCGCCGCCGATTCGGCCCATGTGCGCATGGCAGCCGATTGCGGCAGCCGCATCGTTGCGATGGTGTGGGAAGACCTGCGCCCCTCGCACATCGCCACCGAACGCGCCTTCGCCAATGCCACATCGGTCTTCATGGCGCTGGGCGGCTCGACGAATGCTGCCATCCACCTGATCGCGCTGGCGCGCCGCGCCGGGGTTGCGCTTGACCTCGATGCGCTCGACGCCGCCGCAGGTCGCGTACCGGTACTCGCCAACCTCTTCCCGGCCGGCGAGTACCTGATGGAAGACTTCTACTATGCCGGCGGGTTGCCCTCGGTGATCCGCAAACTCGGTGAACATTTCGACCGCAGTACCCGCACGGTGGCGGGAAGCGACTGGCAGACGGCGCTCGACGAACTCGATCCGGTCGACGAGCACGCAGTGATCCGCACCCTGGACGCCCCGCTCACCGCGCAACCGGCGCTTGCCGTGCTGCGTGGCAACCTCGCCCCTAGCGGCGCGGTAATCAAACCCTCGGCGGCGAGTCCGCAACTCTTGCGGCACCGAGGCCGCGCTCTCGTATTCGACTCTTGCGCCGAAATGAATGCGCGCATCAACGACCCCGATCTGAATGTCGATGAACACACCGTGCTGGTGCTGCGCAACGCAGGCCCGGTGGGCGCGCCCGGCATGCCGGAATGGGGTGGCCTGCCGATTCCGAAGAAGTTGCTGGCGCGCGGCGTGCGCGACATGGTGCGCATCTCCGACGCCCGCATGAGCGGCACCCATTACGGCACCTGCGTGCTGCATGTGGCGCCGGAATCCGCCATCGGCGGGCCGTTGGCGCTGGTACAGACGGGCGACGAGATCGAACTCGACGTGCCGGCGCGCCGGATTGAACTGCTGGTCAGCGACGCCGAACTCGCCCGCCGCCGCGCGGCATGGCAAGCGCCTGCCCCGCGCTACACCCGCGGTTACACCGCGCTCTACCAGCAGCATGTCGGCCAGGCTGATACCGGCTGCGACTTCGACTTTCTGGCAGCGCCCGGCGATACGCCCGAACCGGACATCTTCTGAGCGACCCGCATGACGACGCAAACCTCATTCACCGACTGGCTCGCCGCCCGCAAGGAACCCGCCTGGGGTAGCTGGTTAATGTCGGCCACGCCCAACACTGCCGAAGCGCTGGGCTGGGCTGGCTTCGACTTTCTGGTCGTAGATCTCGAACACGTGCCGGTGGAGCCCGCACAGGCAATCGATCACCTGCGCGCGATAGCCGCCACGCCGGCGCAAGCCATCGTACGTCTCGCCGAAAGCAACCCGCTGCTGATCAAGCGCGCGCTGGATATCGGCGCCCAGAACCTGATGCTGCCTTTCGTTCAATCGGCCGACGAGGCGCGCATTGCAGCAAATGCGAGCCTCTACCCACCGCAGGGCGAGCGCGGCGTCGCCGCAATGCATCGCGCCAGCCGCTACACCACGGACGCCGACTACTTCGCGAACGCCAACACACAACGCACCCTGATCGCGCAGATCGAGACCCAGGCCGCCATCGACCAGCTCGAAGCCATCGCCGCAGTCGAAGGCATCAACGCGCTGTTCGCCGGCCCAGGCGACCTCGCGGCGAGCCTCGGCCACATCGGCAAGATCGCCGCGGGCGAGGTACAAGAAGCCTTGCAAGGCATCGCCCGCCGCAGCCGCGCGATCGGAATCCCCTGCGGCACCGTGGCGCCTACCGTCGAACTGGCTCAGCGTGCGATCGCCTACGGCTACGACTTCGTCGCGGTGTCCTCGGACATGGGCTTTCTGATGGGCGCCGCACGCAGCGCGCTGGCCCAGTTAAGAGCGATTCCTTCGGCGCATCAATAGCTCATCCACGCAACCCTACATTGCTTAGTCCGAAATCTTGGTTGGGATCGGGTTCACGGCGGGCTAAATTCGGCACCCGTTGAACGCGCCAGAGATGCTCAGGCGCCCCCGCGCATACAGGTGCCCCGTGACTGCGAAGCTCGAAAATTACATTGCTGAACTCAGTGCCAGCAGCGTCGGACCCGATTCCCGCCTTCGTCGATTGCCGGGCGGGCCGGTTCTCGGGTGTTACCAGCGCTGCGAGCTGACGAGCGTCTTCCAGCCTGTCGTGAATCTTCAGACTCATAGCGTTTTCGCGATGGAAGGCCTGATTTCATCTCGCCACGGCGAAGAACGTGGCTTGTCACCATGGGGCGTTTTCGCACAAGCCGCATCGGACACAAGCCTGATCGAGCTCGATCGGTTGTGCCGCACCGTGCATGTGCTCAATCACTTCTCGGGCCCGGAACGGACCCGGCCATTGATCGTGAATGTGCATGATCGGCTGCTCTCCGCCGTCGCCGACGACCACGGGCGCGCGTTCCGTCGCGTGCTCGATTCGCTCGGTATTCCGCCGCGTTCGTTAATCATCGAGACGCCGGAACGCGTCGCCGACTCCGTCGACCTGCTGTGCCATGTCATGGCGAACTACCGGCTGAACGGATTCGCGGTCTCCATCTCCGTTACCAGTGCCAAGCAAGCGAGCGAGATTCTGGCTCACATGCGCCCCGACTATCTGAAGCTAGATTCCCGCCGCGTTGAATCGCCGGAAACTTTGTCCGCGCTGGTACGCGAAACGCGTTCCGAAGGCGTCTGGCCGATCTTCCAGCGAGTGGAGACGCCGGCTCAACTGGAGGCGATCCAGCAAGCCGGCGGACGTTACGCTCAAGGGCACCTACTCGGCGTGCCTGCTTACCCGAAAGTGGGTCTGGAGCTCGAAGCCCCTGCGGCCTGAGGTCGCCTGATGCAGTGCGCGATGCACGTGCCCCGCTCTACGCAATGCAGAGGTAACGGCTTTCGAGGTATTCATCCAGGCCCTGATGGCCACCTTCACGCCCGAGGCCGGACTCCTTGACGCCGCCAAACGGCGCTTCCGGCGTCGAAATCGCCGCGGTATTGATGCCAAGCATGCCGTAGTCAAGCGCGTTGCCCAGGCGCAGTGTGCGGCTCAGGTCGCGCGTGAAGAAGTAGCCCGCCAGCCCCGCCTCGCCTGAATTCGCCAGCGCAACCGCCTCGGCCTCAGTGTCGAAGCGGCCCACGGCCGCAACCGGCCCGAAGGTTTCTTCACGGAACACCCGCATCGCCGGCGTGACGCCGGTCAGCAAGGTCGGGCTGTAGAAATTGCCGCCGCGCGGGTGCGTATCGCGGCCCACCCGCCGCGTCGCCCCCTGGTTCAGCGCATCGGCCACGTGCACACCGACCTTCTGCACGGCACGGGCGTCGATCAGCGGACCGATGTCGGTGCCGGGCTCACGCCCGTCGCCGACACACAGCGCTTCGATGCGGGCCGCGAGGCGCTCGACGAAGGCGTCGTGAATACCCGCCTGCAGCAGGATGCGGTTGGCACTGACGCAGGTCTGGCCCGCGTTGCGGAACTTGGCCAGCATCAGCGCATCCAGCGCCACGTCGAGATCCGCATCGTCGAAGACGATGAAGGGCGCGTTGCCGCCCAGCTCCAGTGCCAGCTTCTTCACGGTGTCGGCACTCTGGCGCGCGAGCAACTTGCCGACCGCGGTCGACCCGGTGAAGGACAGCAGGCGCACCGCCGGGTGTGTCGCGACTTCGGTACCGACTTCCGCGGCCCCGCTGCGGTCGCTGGTCAGCACGCTGAGCACGCCCGCCGGCACACCGGCCTCGATCGCCAACACCGCCAGCGCGAGCGCGGAAAAGGGCGTCTGTTCAGCGGGTTTCACCACCATCGCGCACCCGACCGCCAGCGCCGGCGCCACCTTGCGTGCCAACATCGCGTTCGGGAAGTTCCACGGCGTGATCGCCGCGCACACGCCCACCGGGCGTCGAATCGTCAGCAGGTGCCGATCGGCGGAAGGGCTGGGGATCGTCTCGCCGTAGGCGCGCCGCCCCTCCTCCGCAAACCATTCGAGGAAACTCGCGCCGAAGGTTACTTCAGCGCGCGCTTCGGCGAGCGGTTTGCCCTGCTCGGCCGTCAGGATCTGCGCGAGGTCTTCGCGGTGTTGCAGGATCAGGTCGTGCCAGCGCCGTAGCACCGCCGCGCGTTCCTTCGCGGTGCGCGCCGCCCAGGCGGGTTGGGCTTGAACCGCAGCGTCGATTGCAGTGCGGGCCTCGGCCACGCCGGTGCGTGGTACGCGCCCTACCAGGCCGCCCTGCGCCGGATTGGCGACGTCGACGCGCGTACCGGTGGCGTCCAGCCAGAGACCACCGACCAGAGCCGCTTCCCGCAGCAGATCGGGGCGCGAAAGCGCGAGTGGCGCACCCATCACGCCTCTCCGGCGAGCTGACGAAGTTGCGCAAGCTGCGCGTCAGCGACTTCGATACCCGACTCGCTGGTCGCGGCGGCAAGCTGCTGACGCCGCGTACCGGGCAGCCGCACACCTTCGTCGGCGAGAATCGCGGAGATCAGGGTTTCAATACGTGCGAAGTAGCTGTCGCTACCCGCCAGCGCGCCCGGGTCGACCAGCAGGAAGGCCTGGCCGATGCGGGGGCGGTTGCCTTCGTCCACGAAGAACGAATCGGCCTCGAAGCCGAACGCCGCCCCGGTGAGCACGGTGACCAGCAGCTCCACGACCAAAGCCAAGGCTGCACCTTTCACGCCACCGGCCGGTGCCATGGCGCCGGCAAGGCCCTTCTTCGGGTCGGTCGTGGGCTGGCCCTCGCTGTCGTAGGCCCATCCGAGCGGAATCTCTCGCCCTTCCTTGGCGGCGACCATGAGCTTGCCGCGTGCGACTTCTGACAGACTCAGATCGATCACCAAAGGCGGCCCATCGCGACGCGGAAAGACCGCGGCGATCGGGTTGGTGCCGTAAAGCGCGCGTTTGCCACCCCAGGCCGGAATGGCGGCCGGCGAATTGCTGAATGCAAGCCCGACATAGCCCGCTGCAGCAGCCGCTTCGAGGTGCCCGGCCGCCGCGCCAAAGTGGTGGCTATTGGTCACGCCGGCGAACACCACGCCTTGTTCAGGCAGGCGCGCAATGGCCTCGCTCACCGCAAACGCGCAGGCCGGAAAAGCGAGCCCCTCTCCCGCATCGACAAGGAAGGCGCCGCCACGCGACGCAACGATGCGCGGCTGCGCATCGCCAAAGACGCGACCGTTGCGCAGGTGGGTCGCGTATTGCGCCACGCGCGAAAGACCATGGCCCGCGAGCCCCTGCGCTTCGGCCGCAACGAGCGACGTGGCGGTCACCCGCGCCGCCTCATCGCTGGCGCCTGCACGCACAAGCGCGCGGGTAACGAGCGATTCGAGCGTCAGTGCGTCAAGCCGCGACATTCGAAGCCTCCTGCAACGCTGCCGCAACCGCGTCGGCAATCAGCGCGCTGACGCGGGTGTTCGACTCTCGGGTCACCCCGGCGATATGCGGCGTGAGGATCAGGTTCGGCGCATCTGCAAGCGGCGAACCCGCTGGCAGCGGTTCTTCGCCGAACACGTCGAGGGCGGCGCCACCGAGCCGTCCTGCCTTCAGCGCTTCGGCCAGCGCAGCTTCGTCGACCACGCCGCCACGCGCGGTGTTGATCAGGATCGCGCCGGGATTGAACTGCGCGAGGCGCGCGGCATCGATCAGGTTTCGGGTGCTCGGCAGCAAGGGCAGATGCAGGCTGACGATGTCGGCCTCACCAAGCAGCGCGTCCAGCGCGCGCGGCGCAACGCCGGCCTGTGCCCACAGCTCGGCGCTGTCGGAGATGGCCGGGTCGTGCGCGATCACCTTGAGGCCGAGCCCACGCGCAAGCCTGGCAGAGAGTTGGCCGATCGAACCGAAACCGATGAGCCCCAGCGTCCTGCCACCGAGTTCGCCGCCGTCGGACAAGGCCGCACGCGGCCATTGGCCAGCCGCCACCGCAGTGCTTGAAAGGAAGGCACCACGGCGCAGCAGGAATGCGGTGGCGATCACGTACTCCGCCACCGCCAGGGCGTTGGCACCGGTCGCGGGGATCACGCGGAGTCCTCGCCCTTCCGCGGCCGCGACGTCGATGTTGTCCAAACCCACGCCCAGGCGGCCGATGACTTTCGCGGCGCCGAGCGCGGCCAGCAACTCACCGCGCACCTGGGTGCGGTTGCGCACGATCAGCGCGGCAACGCCGGCTGCACGTTCCAGCAACTCGGCGGGCCGGTCCACCAGCGTGGGGTCGTAGTGCACCTCGAAGTCGCGTGCGAGTTGCGCAACCGCGGCCTCGTCCATGAACTCGGTGATCAGGATGCGCTGGGTCATGTCACGCGCTCTCGTACAGACGGGTCAGCACGAACTCGCGGTGGCCCAACGCCTCGGCGGCGGTAAGGCGGCCGTTGGCGGTGCGCAGCAGGTTTTCCAGCAGCTTGTCGCCGGCTTCGTCGAGCGAGATTTCCCGCTGCAGCAGGCCGGTGGTGTCGACGTCGATGTGCTCGCTCATCGTCCGCACGGTGCGCGGGTTCGCGCAGATCTTGATCACCGGAAGGATCGGGTTGCCGATGACGTTGCCCTGCCCGGTCGGGAAGAAGTGCACCGCATAGCCTGCGGCAGCGCAGAGCGTGACCATCTCGGCTGCAGCGGACGAGGAATCCATGAACCACAGGCCCGGCCCGGTCGGCACCTCGGCCTTGTCGAGCGCGCCATCCACCGTGCAGCGCTTGCCGATCTTCTGGATGTTGCCCAGCGCCTTTTCCTCGATCGTCGTCAGGCCGCCGGCGATGTTGCCCTTGGTCGGCTGTGACTCGGAGAGGTCGCTGGTCTTGTGGCGTTCGACCAGCGCCTGGTAGCGGTCGAAGAAGAACTGGAAGCGCTCGCGCACTTCGTCGTTCTTGCAACGCGCGGCGACCACATGCTCACCACCGGTCAGCTCGGTGGTCTCGCCAAAGAGCAGCGTGGCGCCCAGCGCATGCAGCTTGTCGAAGGCGTTGCCGACCGTGGGGTTGGCGCCGCAGCCCGAAGTGGTGTCGGACTCGCCGCACTTGGTGGAAACCCACAGCTCGGTGATGTTGGCGGGCTCGCGTTGCAGCTCGGATGCCCACTGCAGGTAGTCCTTCGCCACGCGCGAGGCACGCGCGATCGTGTCGTGGTCGCCATGCAGCTCGATACCGAAATAGCTGACGGGCTTGCCGGTCTCGGCAATGCCGTCGGCCACCTTCTTGGCCCAGCCCTCTTCGATGCCGATCACGATCACCGCCGCCACATTGGGGTTGGCGCCGGTGCCAATCAGGGTGCGGAAGTGCAGATCCAGGTCGGCGCCGAACTGCAGCCGGCCGTAGGGGTGCGGCAGCGCGAGCACGCCCTTGATGTTGTGTGCAACCGCTTCGGCCGCAGCATTCGAAAGGTCGTCGACCGGCAGCACGATGACGTGGTTGCGCACGCCCACACGGCCGTTTTCACGACGGTAGCCGAGGAAGGTGGTGTCTTTGGAAACAATGCTCATGACGGGTCGGCTCCGGGCTTACCAGCGGGTGGTCTTGATGTTGTGAACGTGGGCGTGCTGGCCCTTGCGGATCGGTGCAACGACCTTGCCGATCGAGATGCCGTACTTGATCGCCAGTTCGCCGACGGCGTGGTCGCGCAGTGCGACCTTGTGGCCGATCGGGATGTCCTGCTCGGCGACAACTTCAACGAAGCGGTCTTCGTCCATCACCCAGCCGTTGAGCGTCTGGCCGGCTTGAACGCCTTCCACCACGACCACCGCCACCGAATCGGTGGCGTCATGCAACACGAAATGAATCATTGGATTCCCCTGCTTTGAAATGGATCGGCCGCCCGGCTCACACGAGCCCGGCATCCACGATGAAGTTCTGGCCGCTGCAGCCGTTGCTGTCGTCGGCCGCGAGGAAGAGCGCCATGCGCGCGACGTGCTCCGGTTGCAGGTGCAGCTTGAGCGCCTGCAGTTCGAGGAATTTCGCGTCCTCGTCCGGCGTGCGCCACAGCCGCGCCTGCCGCTCGGTGCGGATCGCGCCGGGCACCAGCGCATTGACGCGAATGCCGTCGGCGCCCAGCTCGCGCGCCAGCGTGCGAGTGAGCCCGTTGATCGCGGCCTTCGAGGTCGAGTAACCGGCAAAGCCCGGCCGCCCGCGCATCCACGACACCGAGCCAAGGTTGATGATCGAGCCGCCTCCCGCCGCACGCAGCAGCGGTGCGACGCGCTGCGCGGCGAAGAAGTGGTGGCGCAGATTCACCGCCAGCGCGTTGTCCCACAGCTCGGGCGTGACTTCGTCGAAGGCGTGGCGGGCGTCGTTCGCCGCGTTGTTGATGAGGACCTCGACGCCGCCCAGTTGCTCCGCAAGCAGATCAATCGCTGACTGCAGCGCGGGAATGTCCCGCACATCGGCGGCAGCGAAGCGGGTTCCGGGCAAGCGGGCCTGCAGGGCTGCGCCGGCATCCGCATCGATGTCGAGGAATCCGACCTGCGCGCCCTGCCCGGCGAAGGCTTCCACCAACGCAGCACCGATACCGGTCGCGCCGCCGGTGATCAGCACCCGGCGGCCTTCCAGGCTGGGGTAACGGGCAAACGCGCTCATGCGCCGGCCTCCCCGACTGCCCGCACCCGCGTGCCGATCTGCTGCCAGCGCGTACCCCAGCCGCGCAGCGTCAGTCGCGCATCGCTGCGCAACTGCAGCACGCCCGGCGCGGCCAGCGATACCCCATCGCCCAACACCCGCGGCGCAACAGCAGGCTTACCGAACAGCCACAGTTCATCGAGCGGCTGCGCGCGGTCGATCTCGTCGGTGCGTTGCAAGGCCGGGCCGAGCGGCAGCACATGGCCTTCGCGGCCGAAAGCGGGGATGCGGTCCAGGCCCGCTTCGACCTCGATCAACTGGCCGCCCTCGTACTCCGCGTCGCTCCACAGATCGAACCAGCGGCTCCCCTTGGGCAACCACACTTCGGCACGGCCCCCGGCCTCGACCAGCGGGCGCACCAGTAAAGCCGGGCCGAACAGGTATTGCAGGTCGAAGTGGCGCGCCACCGTGTCGTCAGGGAAGGCCAGCGCCATTGCGCGGGCCACCGGCAAACCGGTGGCAATGGATTCCTCCACCGCACCAGCGATGTAGGGAATCAGGCGGTAGCGGAATTGCAGCCACTGGCGCGTCAGCGCGCTGACTTCTTCGCCGAGGTACCAGGGCTCGCGTGGACCGATGCCATGGAAGCGGCAATGGGACGAAAACACCCCTTGCGCGACCCAGCGCAGGTACAGCTCAGCGGTGGGCTGCGCCCCGTAGAAGCCACCAATGTCGCTCGAGTAGTAGGGCACGCCGGAGAGGCCGTAGCTCAGCATGCCGCGCACGCTGCCCGCCAGCCCGCCCCAATCGCTTTGCGGGTCGCCGCCCCACTGCACCGGGTAGCGCTGGCTGCCGATGAAGCCGGGCCGGCCCCAGAGCACCGCATCGCCCGGGCGGAACTTCTCGCTCGCTTCGAACACGCAGCGCTGGTAGAGCAGCGCATACACGTTGTGCAAACGCTGGCCGCTGTCGCCATTGCTGGCCACCGCGTCGTCCGGCACCTGCTCGCCGAAGTCCACTTTCAGGGTATCGACCCCGATGTCGAACAGCGCCTTGTGGGCGTCGCGCCACCAGGCGTAGGCCTCGGGCTGCGTGAAGTCCAGGATCCCGGAGGTCGGCAGCGGCGTGAGTACCGGGCCGAAGGGCGACTTGCCGCGGCGCGCGGCGAGCGGCCCGACCAGTTCGGTGCCCGGCCAGTGGTACTCATAGGCCTTGCCGGACTGATCCTTCAGCAGCCAGCCGCGCGCAGCGAAATCGTTGAACAGCGGGCCCTGCACCGAGAGCAGCGGGTATTCCCAGACGCACAGCCGGAAACCTTCGGCTTTCAGGGCACCCAGTGCGGCGGCCGGGTCGGGGAAGCGGGTTTCGTCCCACTGGAAGGAAAAGCGCTTGGCGACTTCCCAGCAGGCGCGACCATCGAGCGTGAGCACATCGCCGGGCAGCTCGCGCCGGCGCCACTCGCGTGCGACATCCAGCGCCTCTTCCGGCGTGCGGTAGTAGGCACGGCTGACCCAGGTGCCGAGGCTCCACAGCGGCACGCTGGCGGCTGCACCGGTCAGCGCGGCGTAATCGCGCAGGATCTCGGCCGGCGTGTCGGCGACGAAGAAGAACAGGTCCAGCGTTTCGTCCGGCACATCGACCACATAGCCGCGGTGGCTCCAGGGCGCGTAGCCCACGCCATGCGTCACCGGCGCCGGCGTATGCACCAGCAGCCCCCAGCCGCGCGGGCTCCATGCAAAGGGCACGTTCTTGTAGGACTGCTCCGCGTTAACACCCAGGGCATCTTCATTGCGGCCGACGATCAACTGGCCGCGTCGGTTGAGGGCGCCGAACTTCTCGCCCAGGCCATACACCGGCTCGTCGGCACCGAGTTCGAACGAGGCCAGCCAGCGGTCCTTGCCGGCAGCGAGCGCGGGCAGCCGCGCCCAGCCAAGCAGGTGCTCGTCGAGCAGCACGTCGAAAATCGAGCTGAGCAGCGCTTCGCCGCGACGGGCGACGGTGATCCGCAAGGGAGCACGATGCAGCGTCAGGCTGACATCGCCGGCCGCAAGCGTCCATGCGTCGCCGGTCGTGGCCAGCGGGAGCGGCTCGACGGCGGTCAGGCCCGGCAAGAGACCGTAGTCGGGCCGGGTTGCCGTGCCAAAGCGCAAGCGGAACACGGTGCCCGCGTTCGCAAGCCGATGTGCGGTCAGCGCGATCGGCACCTCGCCATCGGCGAGAAACCGATTCTCGCCCGCAGCCGAGAAGCCGCCATCCACAGCAGTGCTGAGGTGGCGCAAGTGTTCGCGCGGCTGCTGCGGATCGTCCAGCAGGTCGTACACGCCTGCCCCCACTCGATGATTCATCCCTTCATTCCTCCTGCGGAAAGCCCGCTGACCACCCGCCCCTGGAATACGATGATCAACAGGGCGACGGGCACGATGGCAACGACCAGCGCTGCCGAAATGACTGGCCAGGGAAAGCTGTATTCGCCCTGATAGAGCGTGATGCCGACCGGCAACGTGCGCATGGCCGGCGTGGCGTTGAAGGCGAGCGCCATGAGGAACTCGTCCCAGGCATTGACGAAGGCGAGGATGCCGGCGGTGAACACGCCAGGCGCCGACAGCGGCAGCACCACATGCCACAGCGCGCCGATGCGCGAACAGCCATCGAGCATCGCGGCGTTCTCGATGTCCGCGGGAATGCTCTGGAAGAAACTCACCAGTACCAGCGTGCACACCGGCAGGTTCATCACCGTGTAGGGCAGGATCAGCGCGGCATAACTGTTGAGCAGACCCAGCGAACGCATGGTCTCGAACAGCGGCACCATCAGCGTGACCAGCGGAAACATCGACGCGCCCAGCAACACGCCCAGGACCAGCGTGCGGCCACGCAGCCGCAGCCGTGCCAGTGCATAGGCCGCGAGCGACGACACCAGCAGCGTGCTTGCGGTGGCGAGCAGGCTGACCACCAGGCTGTTGAGCAGAAAGGTGGGCAGCGGTTGTTCGGTGAAGGCGCGCAGGTAGTTGGCGAGGCTCGCATCGCGCGGCAGCCAGGTGATCGGCACCGACACCAGCTCGACTTCGGATTTGAGCGAAGTGAGCAGCATCCACAGCGCCGGAAAAATGCCGTTGACCGCGACCACCGCCACTGCCAGCAGCCGCAGCGTGGGAAAGGAAATGCGGGCGATAGCGTTCATGCCGACTCCCTCAGCACGAAACGCAAGTACACGAAAGTGGTGAGCATCGAGAGCCCGGCCAGGCTCAGTGCGAGCGCCGCGCCGTAGCCGACATCGAGGTACTCGACGGTCGTCGTGTGGATGTACATCGCCAGGGTCAGCGTCGCCGAACCGGGGCCGCCGTGGGTCATGCTGTAGGGCACGTCGAAGGTTTGCAGCGCGGTGATCGTGCGGAAGATCAGTGCGACCATGATCGACGGCGCGAGCAGCGGCAGCGTGATGTGGCGGAAGCGTTGCAGGCGGTTGGCGCCGTCCAGGGCCGCAGCGTCGTGCAGCTCCTGCGGAATCATCTGCAGGCCGGCGAGCAGGATCAGTCCGATGAAGGACGACGACTTCCAGATCATCACCACCCACACGGCGACCTGCGCCAGCCAGGCGTCTGTGAGCCAGAGCCGTGGCGTACCGCCAAAGCGCTGCAGCAGGTCGTTGATCAAGCCATGCTGATAGTCGAAGAACCACGCGCCAATCAGCCCGGTGAAGGACAGCGGCAGCGCCCAGGGCAGCAGCAGCGCGAGGCGTACCAGCCAGCGCCAGCCCGATTCAATGTTGGCCAGCAGCGCGAGAATCAGCCCGGCGACCAGCGCCCCCGGCACGGTGACGAGCACCATCTTGGCGGTGTTCCACAGCGCATCGAGGAAGGCCGGGTCAGAGCCGAGATCGGCGAAATTGCGCAGGCCGACGAAGGGGGGCACCGCGACATCAAGCGCGGAGAGCCTAAGGTCATGCAGGCTGCTCCACACCAGTCGGCCGACCGGATAGGCTACGATGAGCAGAAGCAGCAATGCGGCCGGCGCCAGGAGGAGCCAGGCGAGCGCCTGCTCGCTCGGGTTTGCCAGACGCGCGCGCCAGGCCCGCCCCTGCGCCGCAAGGGCGCGCACCGCGCCTGCGCTGCCGGGGCGCTTCACCACCAGTTCGCCACTCAAAGCCACAGCCTCACCGGAAGATGCGCCGCAGGCGGCCTGCGATGTCGGCCACCGCCTGTTCCGGTGTCACGGAACGCGCCAGTGCCGCGCTGGTGCCAGTGCGCAGCGCATCCGACACTTCGCTGTAGCGTGCATGCACCGGGCGGGCCCTGGCGGTTTCCACCACCTCGCCGGCAAAACTGAACCAGGGCGCCTTGCGCAGCACCTCGGGATCTTTGTAGATCTCGGGGAACACCGGCAGGATGCCGCCCTCCACCGCCAGCGTGCGCGACACCTGCTTGTCGGTCAGGTAGCGCACCAGCTTCACGGTTTCGGCCTTGTGGCGAGAGAACGCCGAGACGCCCCACTGCCAGCCGCCGATGCAGCTGACCGATTTCCCACCGGCCACTGAAGGCAGCACCGCGACGCCCACCTTGCCCTTCACCGCGGAGTCCGCATCGCTCTGGAGGCGGTCCCAGGCGAAGCCCCAGTTCAGCGCGAACAGCGCCTGCCCTGCCTTGAATTCATTGACGGTATCGCCGGTCTTGATCTCGGCCACGTTGCGGCGTGTCACACCCTGATCGACCTGGTTCAACCAGCCCTTCAGCCCACGCACTGCGGCAGCCTGATCGAGCGTGAGGCGGCCCTCACGATCAGTGAGTTCCTTGCCCTCGCTCCAGTACGGGAGCAGGAAAGTGCACACCGCGCCTTCGATTGGCGCCCCCTGAAAGCTGAGGCCTTGCAGGTTGGCGGACTTCTCGCCCTGCTGCACCTTGCGCGCGGTTTCGGTCAGTTCCGCCCAGGTCTTGGGCACCGGCAGCTTGTACTTGTCGAGGAGATCCTTGCGGTAATACAGAAACAGCGCGTCGGCCGTGTATGGTAGCGCTACCACCTTGCCGCCAATTGAATTGGCGCTGGCGTATGCCGGCAGATAGCGCGACAGCGTGTTGGCTTTGTCCGCACCGAGGTGCGCGTCGAGCGGTTCAAGCCAGCCCGCTGCGGCGAACTGCGCCGGGTTGACCACATCCAGCACGAAGGCATCGATGCTGCTGTCGCGCGCACCGAGCACCGTACCGAGATACTGGCGCTGCAGTTCCGACGTGGCGCCACCGGTTTCGACCTGCACCTTGATGCCGGGATTCTTGCGCTCGAAGTCGTCGAGCAGGGAACGGATCAAATCGGGCCGCTGGTTGGCGCCCCCGGCGAAGATCCGTAACTGCACATCGGCACCCCAGGCCGCCGGCAGGGTCGTGCTCAGTACGAGCAGCGTCATGGATATCTGTTTGCGAAGGCTCATGGTCGCGTTCAGCCACGCATTGCGCGGCCCGTTGGAATGTGGGATCACGGCGATTCTAGGCAGGCGCTCTATCTGCCCCAACCAAACTTTGTTGCCGTGCTTATGCGTAAGACGCTGCATAAGCATGTGAATGGATCAGCAATGGCCGGCAGCGCCATTCAGGCACCGCCGGCCGGCGTCAAACGATCAGAAGAAGTCCTTGCGGAACTGGACGCCGAAGTAGCGCTGGTCATCACGCGGCACCCAGCGGTTAAGCACCCCGGCGTCGTGCGACAGGTTGGTCGCATAGCTCTGGTTGGCGATGTTCTTCACCAGCAGGGCTGCACGCCAGCCGTTCGCCGCATCGACCAGCGCAACACTCGCATTCCAGATGCCATAGGACGGCTGGATCGTGTCGGCGAACTGGGAAATGCTGTACTGGGTCTCCGACTGCCAGCTGTAGTCGCTGCTGATGTCGACGAAGCGGCCCGACTTGAGCGGCTCGCGCCACGTGCCCTGGATGTTCGCCTTCCAGTCCGGCGAGAACGGCAACGGTTTGCCATTCACATCGCAACTGGTCGGAGCGCCCACCGGGCAATTGAAGTTGTCGATCCGGGCGTTGATGCGCGCCACTGCCCCGCTGATCGTCAGCTGCGTCAGCGGGCGCGCGGAGAAGTCGACTTCAAGGCCCTTGGTCGAGACCTCACCGGCGTTGATCAGGCGTGTCACGATCGTGCCGTTGAGGACGTCGGCGAAGTTGGCCTGGAAGTTGTCGTACTTCGTGTAGAACGCCGCCGCGTTGATGCGCAGTCGGTTATCGAAAGAAGTCGTCTTCAAACCCAGCTCGAACGAATCCGATGTCTCCGGCTTGAGCGCCAGCGTGTCGCGCGGATTGACGAAGTTGAAGAAGACGTTGAACGCCGGCCCCTTGTAGCCGCGCGAATACGTCGCGTAGCTCGTGACACCCTTGGCGATATCGAACTGCGGGCCGATTCGGCCGCTGAACGCCGATGCGCTGGTCTCGCCCACCGTCAGCCCCTGGCTGGCGCCAACGCCTGCGAGCGCTGCACCGGCCGGATTGCGCACCCGCTCGTGCTCATAGCTCAGACTGTCATGCGTCCAGCGCAGGCCTGCGATACCGCGCAGCGCTTCAGTGAAGTTGAAGGTGGCCTCACCGTAGGCCGACGCGCTATCGGACCGGGTGCTGTACTTCGCCTCGCCGTAGCCGGACGGTGCTGGCGCGATCGCAGTGACATCGCGACGGTAGGTCTCGTCCGACTCGGCACGCAGGAAGAACAAGCCGCCCACATATTCGAGGAACTGGCCACGCGGCGATGTGATGCGGAACTCCTGCGAGTACTGGTTGAAATCCAGCACACCCTTGTCATCCTGCTGCGGCAAGCCGGCGGCGGGCGCCGACAGGCGATCCAGATCCTGGTACTGAGTGTTCTCCCACCCACGCCATGCAGTGATGGACGTCAGCGTGTGTCCCGCCAGCTTCCAGTCGATCTGTGCCGAGAGCCCGTAGTTGCGCTCTTCGGCGCGGGTATCGACGTTGTTGTTGACCTCGCGATTGTCGGACTTCGGCACAACGGGCAGCAGCGCAGCGCCAAACTTTGTGTTCGGCGCGCTCAATGCACCCGACGGATACGCGGTCGTCTGCAGGCTGGTGATCACGCCCTGCACGGTGGTATCGGTGCCCTTCGAATAGTCCCCGATCAGGCTCAACTTCAGATCGGGCGTGGCATCGTAGTCCACCCTTGCACGCAGGCCAGTGCGGTCATAACCGTTTCGGGTCTTGCCATTGGCAACGTTGGTGACGTTGCCGTCGTAATCCGCCCACGATGCGTTGAACGAACCGCGCAGTTGTTCATTGACACCGCCCGAGACGCCAGCGCGCAGGCGCTTCTCGTTTCCTCCGCTGTACCACGCTCCCTCGACAAAGGCCTCGCGTTCCGCGCCCGGCGCACGGGTGACGATATTCACCACGCCGGCTGAAGCGTTCTTGCCAAACAAGGTTCCCTGCGGGCCGCGCAGAATTTCCACGCGTTCGACGTCCAGCAGATCCAGCGTCGCCTGACCGGGGCGCGCGAGCACCACGCCGTCGAGAACGGTCGAGACCGTCGGCTCCACGCCCGGCGAGGTCGAAATCGTGCCAACCCCGCGCACGAACACCGACGTATCCTTCGACGAACCGTTGGTCCGGAAGTTGACGCTCGGCACCTCCTGCGCGATCGCGGCGATGTTGTTGCGGTTCTCTTCCGCCAACTTCTGGCCGTCGAGGACGGTCACTGCAACCGGCACCTTCTGCAAGGCTTCAGGGCGACGCGTCGCGGTCACCGTGATTGTTGGCAGGCTCTCGCCATCCTTGTCAGTCGCCTGCGGCTCAGCAGCGATCACGGCGCCGGGCGTAGCCAGCGCGAGCGCAACGCACAAGGCCATCGGCCTTACCCTCAAGCCCCCTTGATCCACGCCGTGCCCACATCCGTTGGCGGAGCGAAGACCCTGCCAATCCATTTGTCTCGCGATGACCCCTTTGTATTCCGTATCCATACAGCTCTCCGATTTGGCTTGATTTCCGCTCCTCCATCACGTGACAGCCATAAACTCCCTACGACGGCCCATCAGATGGTAGCGCTACCATCGAAGTCTGCAGGCACGGTCCAAACAGGGTCAAACAAGATTTTCCGCAATCAATTCCAGCGACCTAGATATGCCTGGTGTCGTCGTACCGATAGGTCTTGTTCAAAACCTCGAACGCACTTGATAAGGGGCATCGCCCAGAGTGAGCACGCTCCTCGACGAGCTTCAGGGGGCACGAATCTTTGGCGCTACGCAATAGACCTTCTTCGGAGCGACCAAGGCCGCGCCAGCCCCAGCCCTGTCCACAGATTCTGTGGATCGCAATTCCCGCAATCAGCAAATACCGCTGGCGACTCGTGAGATCGGTGCATAGCCTTTACGGGCACCTACTCAGGAGAAGCCCGTGCTCGTATTCATCGACACCGAATTCACGTCTCTTACCTCCCCGCAATTGCTGAGCATTGGGCTAGTGACCGAGGCTGGCGACAAGTTCTACGCTGAGTTGACCGGAGTCCCGATCGCCGCTTGCTCCGACTTCGTACGCGCCGACGTGCTGCCGCTGCTAGGGCTCATTCCGCCAACAGTGGAAGGACCGGCGGAGGTCGTCGCGAGCGCCCTCAATGACTGGCTCTCCTCGCTGGGGCACGTGATGCTTGTGATTGATTTCGTCGGTGATCTGACGCTGCTCGACGATCTGTTGGGTCAGCGTCACCCGTCAATCGCAGCCGTCGTCGATGCCGGACCGCTGGCGTCACAGTCAGCCTTTTCCGACGCCCAGGACCGCGTGTGGCGCGCCCATGCAAACATGCGTCACCACGCGCTCATTGACGCCATGGCGCTCGCCGAAGGCTGGCGAGCCTTGATGCGCGAGCGCGCTCAGGAGGACTCGTGAGATGGCCGACATCCACGAAGTGCGTCGCTGGCTCTGGGAGCGCCGCGCGGAAACCGAAGTCCAAGATAGCACCCGCGAGCAGGACGAGCCGGCGCGCGTGTTGTCTGCGAAACCCATGTTCCAACTGGTGCGGCAGATCGCCAATTCGCGTGCTGACCACACCCAGCACCGTCTCGAAGAGGCCGAACGGACGCGCGCGATTCAGAAGACCATCGAGCAAGCGGGGATCATGCGCGAACTGGGCGGCCCCTGCGGGGGCGATGCCACCGCTGAACTGGACTGCCTGCGCCAGTCTCACCCGAACTTCGCGGCAGCCATTGACCACCTGCAGCGCGAGGCGATTTTGAATGGCGCGATCGGGCGGCCCATCACTGGGCAGCGTCTGATCCTGGTCGGTCCTCCCGGCGTCGGGAAGACAGACTTCGCATTGAGTCTCGCGCACGTGTTGGCGCTCCCAACGCCACTCGTGATCGACATGGCCTGCGCGCAACACAGTTCGGACTTGGCCGGTTCATCGACCCACTGGTCGAACTCGGCACCTGGCCGACTATTCGAGTTTGTAGCTGCCAACCCGGTGGCCAATCCGCTGGTCGCCCTCGACGAACTCGACAAGGCCCGAACCGACAGCCGCACGGACGATCCGCTGGCGCCTCTGCTCCACCTGTGGGAACCGCGTACCGCCCGCCAATGGTCAGATCAATCCGCGCCGTGGATCGAGCTTGATCTGTCCGCAGTCAATTGGGTCGCCACCGCCAACCACCTCGACACGATCCCGCATCCGATCCTCTCGCGCGCCCAGGTGTTCGAGGTTCGCAAGCCAACGCGCGCCGAAGGGGCCATCATCATCCAGTCGGCATACGCACGCCTGCTTGCCGAACGGCAGCTTGACGGATGGCTTCCGCCGCATATCGCACCCGCGCTCGCCCGCCAGCTCAGCGAACTGCCGCCTCGCCAGGCGAGGAGAGCCCTCGAGCGTGCCGTCATCGAGCACCTCAGCCGGAGACCGAAAACATGCCAATGGCACTGAGCGACCGCGCGATCAGGCGCGCGGAGGCGAGAAACACAAAGCGCTGGGAGGATCTTGAGCGCAAGCTCTGTGCGTTGCCGACGCCGGAAGCGTGCGGCGGTCTGAGCACGGCCGCGCTGGAGCGCAAATTCCGTGCATCGATCAACGAACGCATTTTCCGCTGCGACGTACCCGCCCAAACACCGGCTGAGGCCCTGGTAAGGCTAAGCGATGCCTTGGGTGGCCCCGTGGAGGGCCTGAAACCCCTGTTTGCCATCGCATTCCTGCTCGAACATGCCCCGGCGATCTGGCGCAAGCTCTCCACCGATGAGCGAATCACGCCCTCGCCCGCCCAATTCGGTAGGGTCCTTGACGGCGTGCTGGACGCCCTCACACAACTGCGAGTCGACATTCTGGCCCTCGCGCAGCGCCAAGCGCTCGGAGAAGCCGAAGGCGCTGACATTGCCGAACATATCCAAACCCACCCGCGCGCCTGCGAGCCTCCCGCGCTACGCAAAGTCGCATCGCGCTGGCTGCCCGACGACACGCCACCTGCGCTCCGGCAAGCCGTCCAAAGAATGCAACCCAGCGAGTTTCGGAAGGTGCCGTGATGGCGAGCTTTTTGACGGAATGCACCGACGCCGTGCGTGCAGGACTTGTCCTCGTGACCACGGCCGACGAGGCGGATCGCGCGCGGGATCGTGGCATCGACCCTCGGTGGATTGAGGACGTGCAAGCGTTTGCGCGACTTCCGGGCTGTGCTGTTTTGGCGGACGAAGGCGCGCCAGCGAGCGAACGCGAGCGCTGCTGGCGCGTCCTTTGCGGACTCATGGGTCAAGCGTTGCAGAGCGTGCAATGAGTCCAGCAATCTGGTTCTGCGGCGACCCTCATGGCCAGTTCACCCACATCGTGCGAGCTGTCCAGCTGCGCCAGCCGAATGCCATCGTCCTGCTCGGCGACATCGAGGCGTCACAACCGCTCGAACGCGAACTCGCGTCGATCCTGGATCTCACGGAAGTGTGGTGGATCCACGGAAACCATGACACCGACAGCGAAGCGAGCTACGACAATTTGTTTGGGAGTGAACTCGCCGATCGCAATTTGCACGGCCGGGTTGCGACCGTCGCAGGCGTACGTATCGCGGGTCTGGGCGGCGTCTTTCGGGGCGGCGTTTGGGCACCACCGCTCGATCCCACATGGCCGTCAGCCAGCGAATATCTGGCGCGCTGCGGCAAAGGCAACCGCTGGCGTGGCGGATTGCCGCTGCGCCAGCGCTCAACGATCTTCCCGGACGAACTAGAGACGCTGGCGGTCGCATCCGCCGACGTACTGGTCACCCATGAGGCACCAGGATGGCACCCACACGGATGGCCCGCGCTCGACGAATTAGCGGCAAGCCTGGGCGTCGCCCTGCATGTGCATGGCCACCAGCACGACTCACTGCCCTACTCCTCACTGATGCCCCAATCTGTGCCCTATCGACCTGTGGGCGTGGGCTTGCGCGGC
Source organism: Niveibacterium sp. (assembly GCF_041909475.1). Taxonomy (NCBI): domain Bacteria; kingdom Pseudomonadati; phylum Pseudomonadota; class Betaproteobacteria; order Rhodocyclales; family Rhodocyclaceae; genus Niveibacterium; species Niveibacterium sp. The sequence goes on from NZ_JAYRDJ010000016.1 coordinate 104,334, forward strand.
ATTACTGCACTGGACGGGACAGTAATTCGGCCCGGGGAGCTCGACGAGCAACGCAACAGCCGCTTTGGAGGATCTGATGCGGATTATTGACAGCTACATGAAACACATGGGCTCTTGTCTCGCCAACTTGCCTGTGCAGGCGGTGATCGACGACGACGCCCGCTCGGTGACCATCCGAGCGCCGCGGTTCGACTCGGCCCTGCTCGCCGGTTTTGTGGAACAAGTTCTGCCGCGGCATGGCGTTCGCGCGGCGTTTCGAGACGACAACGACCCACGCCGGACGCCGCCCGAGGCGCAATGGTCGATGGTCTTCGTGCTCGGCGACACGCACCTGCATTTGTACGCAGTCAAACTGGGTAGCTGGGTGGGTGGTCAGATGGCGCTTGTTCTGAGTACGAACCCATGCTGATCTTCCTCGACACAGAGTTCACCGACCTCTTCGACTGCGAGCTGATCTCGATCGGCATGGTGTCCGAGGACGGTCAGGACCTGTTCTACGCCGAGCGCAGCGACTATCGGCGCGCGGCGGTTAGCGATTTTGTGCGCCTCGCAGTTTTGCCGCACCTAGGCCAG
>NZ_JAYRDJ010000017.1:0-104566 GCF_041909475.1 Niveibacterium sp.
ACCGGTTGCTCCTTGCCGCGCGGGGACCCCCGCGGCTGGCGGGGCGTTGAAGCGGGGCGACTTTCTTTGGGTACTTTCTTTGTTCGCACAAAGAAAGTACCCCGCCCGCCGGGGCGGGACCCGGCTTTAGCGGACAAGCGACCGCAACCCGCCAAACCCAACCGCAAGCCCCAACGCTGCGCCAAACAAAACACACACACCCAAAGACCACAGCCGGCGCGCCGCTTGCTAGTCCCACTAAGCCATGCCGCCCGAAATCAACCAAGACACAGCCAACGCCGCCCCCGTCCAGCGGGTGATCAAGATCCGCCGCGACTACAACAGCTGGGTCGCGCGCGAGACGATGGAGGACTACGCGCTGCGCTTCACGCCGCGCAGCTTCCGTCGCTGGAGCGAGCTGCGGGTGGCGAACACGGCGTTCGGCGTAGCGTCCTTTCTGGTGCTTGAGGCTGTCGGCGCCACCATGTTGGTGCAGGCGGGCTTCATCAATGCACTGTTTGCGATCATCGCGACCGGGTTGATCATCTTCCTGGCCGGTTTGCCGATCAGTTTCTACGCCGCCCGCCACGGGCTGGACATGGATCTGCTCACGCGTGGTGCAGGCTTCGGCTACATCGGATCGACGATCACCTCGCTGATCTACGCCTCCTTCACCTTCATCTTCTTCGCGCTCGAAGCGGCGATCATGGCCTACGCGCTGGAGATGGCCTTCGGCATTCCGCCCGCATGGGGCTATGTGCTGTGCGCGCTGGTGGTGATTCCGCTGGTGACGCACGGCGTGACGACCATCAGCCGGCTGCAGACGCTGACCCAGCCGCTGTGGCTGCTGATGCTGGCGCTGCCCTTCGTGTTCGTGCTGTGGCAGGAGCCAACCGTGCTGGCGGGGCTCATGAACTACGCGGGTGCCGATGGCCGTGGCGGCAGTTTCAACGTGCCGCTGTTTGGTGCAGCGCTCACGGTGGGCATCGCGCTGATCACGCAGATGGGCGAGCAGGCGGACTACCTGCGCTTCATGCCCGAACGCACCGCTGCCAACCGCAAGCGCTGGCTCGCCGGCGTGATCATCGGCGGGCCGGGTTGGGTCGTGCTGGGCGTGGCGAAGATGCTGGGCGGCGCGCTGCTCGCGTGGCTGGCGCTGCGCAATGCGGTGCCGGCTGACAAGGCAGTGGACCCGAACCAGATGTACCTGATCGGCTTCTCGCATGTGTTCGGCGCGCCGGGCTGGGCGCTGTGGGCAACGGTGCTGTTCGTCGTGATCTCGCAGTTGAAGATCAATGTCACCAACGCCTACGCCGGCTCACTCGCGTGGTCCAACTTCTTTGCGCGGTTGACGCACAGCCACCCCGGCCGCGTGGTGTGGATGGTGTTCAACACGCTGATCGCGCTGATGCTGATGGAGCTGAATGTCTTTCAGGCGCTCGGGCAGGTGCTGGGGCTGTACTCCAACATCGCGATCAGCTGGATGATGGCAGTGGTGGCGGATCTGGTGATCAACAAGCCGCTGGGTTTGTCGCCGCGCGGTATCGAGTTCAAGCGCAGCCACCTGTATGACATCAACCCGGTCGGCGTCGGCAGCATGGCGATCGCATCGGCGCTGAGCATCTCGGCCTGGATCGGTTTGCTCGGCCCCGCCCTGCAGCCCTTCGCCTCCTTCATCGCGATTGGCGCGGCGATGGTGTGCTCACCGCTGATCGCGTGGGCAACCGGCGGCAAGTACTACCTCGCACGCAAGGCCGAAGTACGCAGCAACGGCGCGCATCGCTGCTGCATCTGCGACCGCGAATACGAATCGGACGACACCGCCCACTGCCCCGCCTACCAGGGGCCGATCTGCTCGCTATGCTGCTCGCTGGATGCGCGCTGCAACGACTTGTGCAAGCCGCATGCGCGGCTCTCGTCGCAGTGGAACGGCGTGCTGCGCAGCCTGTTGCCGCGCGCCGCACTGCCGTATGTGGAAACCGGCCTCGGGCATTACTTGCTGCTGATGGCTGGCATCGTGCCCTTTCTCGCGCTGCTGATGGGCCTGCTGTACTACCACGAGTGGGTCGTCGTCGGCAGTCAGCACGCCGCCCTGCTGCCGCACTTGCAGCAGAGTTTCATCAAGGCCTTCGCTGCACTGCTGCTGGTGAGCGGCGTGGTCGCCTGGTGGATGGTGCTGACGCACAAGAGCCGGCAGGTGGCGCAGGAAGAATCCAACCGCCAGACCGCCGCACTGATGCAGGAGATTGCCTCGCACCAGCGCACCGACGAGCAACTTCAGAAAGCGCGGCAGGTGGCGGAACAGGCCAACCTTGCGAAGAGCCGCCACATCACCGCGATCAGCCACGAGTTGCGCACACCGCTCAACAGCATCCTCGGCTACGCGCAGATCCTGGACGGCGACGAATCGATTCCAGTGCACCGAAGGCAGGCCGTTTCGGTAATCCGACGTAGCGGCGACCATCTGCTCTCGCTGATCGAAGGCACGCTGGATCTCGCGCGCATCGAGGGCGGCAAGCTCACGCTCGACATCCGCCCGCTCGACTTCCCCGACTTCATCGCGCAGATCGTCGGCATGTTCGAACTGCAAGCGCGCAACAAGGGCCTCGCCTTCCACTTCGAGCAACTCGGCGAACTGCCGCCGGTGGTACGGGCCGACGAGAAACGGCTGCGCCAGATCCTGATCAACCTGCTCGGCAACGCCGTGAAATTCACGCAGCGCGGCGAGGTGCGCTTCCGCCTGCGCTACCAGCGCGAGATGGCGCTGTGCGAAATCATCGACAGCGGCCCCGGCATCGCGCCGGACGAAATCGAGCACATCTTCGAGCCCTTCGCGCGCGGCCGTGCGGCAAGCCAGGGCGGCGCCGGCGGCACCGGGCTGGGCCTGACGATCACGCGCATGCTGACCGACCTGATGGGCGGCGAACTCTCGGTCAGCAGCACACCCGGCAAGGGCAGCACCTTCCTCGTGCGACTCTTCGTGCCACAGGTGCATGGCCTGCAGGCGGTGCGTGCGCGATCCGACACACTGCGCATCGGCTATGTCGGTGTGCGGCGGCGGATCCTGATCGTCGACAACGAACGCGTGGATCGCGAACTGCTCGCCAGCATCCTCGCTCCGCTGGGTTTCGAGCTGGCGGAAGCGGCCAGCGGCTACGAGTGCCTGGAGCGCGTCGCGGAATTCAAACCGCACCTGATCTTCATGGATCTCGCGATGCCGGGCATCGACGGCTGGGAAACGCTGCGTCGCCTGCGCGCACAGGGCTGCGATGCGAAGCTCGCGGTGCTCTCCGCAAATGCCTTCGACCGCGGGCTGGAGAACGACGTCGGCTTGCCGGCTGAGGACTTCCTCGTCAAGCCGCTTCGGGTACAGCACCTGCTCGACTGGATCGGGAACAAGCTCGCGCTCGAATGGGTTTGCACCGATTCACCGGCGAGGCCATCGTCGGTTGCAGCGGCACCCCAGACACCGATGTACTACCCGGACGAGGCGGCGCTGAGCACGCTGGAGTCTGCGATCACGCTCGGCTACCTGCGCGGCATCCTCGATACCCTCAGCACGCTCGAAGCCCAGGATGCGCGCCACATCGAATTTGTCCGCGTGATGCGCGGCCTCGCCAAACAGTTCCAGTTCGAACCCATGCACGAGATCATTCGCAAGGCGCGCAGCGCAGAACACGGAGCCGCGCATGCCGGCAAGTGAACGCCCCGGCGTCGTACTGATCGTCGACGACGTACCGGATAACCTCTCGCTGTTGCACGACGCACTCGACGAGGCCGGCTACACCGTACTGGTCGCGACCAACGGCCACGATGCACTGATGCGGGCGCGCCAGAGCCTGCCGGATGTGATCCTGCTCGACGCATTGATGCCCGGCATCGACGGCTTTGAAACCGCACGGCGTTTGAAGGCGGACTTCGCGACGCAGTCGATCCCGATCGTATTCATGACCGGGCTGACGGAAACCGAGCATGTCGTCGCCGCCTTCTCGGCCGGCGGCGCCGACTACGTCACCAAACCGATCCGGCCACAGGAAGTGCTCGCCCGCATCGCCGCGCACCTGCAGAACGCGCGCCAGATGCGCCAGGCACGCAGTGCGCTCGATGCCTTCGGCCAGGCGACCGTCGCGGTGCGCGCAGCGGACGGCAAACTGGTTTGGCAAACGCCGCTCGCACGCGAACTGCTGCACGCCCACTTCGGCACCGAGCGCGATCAAACACCGCCGCGCCTGCTCGAATGGATTGCCGCCGCAGAAACCGCACGCCGGGAAGGACGTGAGCACAGCACGCTGCTGATCGCGAACGACGCACGCCGCCTGCTCGCCACCTTCCACGACCAGACCGGCGACGACGAATGGCTGGTGGTGCTGCGGGAGGAAAACGACGCCTCCGCGATCGAATCACTGATTGCCGCTTTCCGGCTGACCACGCGCGAAGCCGAGGTGCTCTACTGGGTCGCACAGGGCAAGACCAGCCCGGACATCGGCGCGATCCTCGGCAGCAGCCCGCGCACGGTGAACAAGCACCTTGAGCATGTGTTCGAAAAGCTCGGCGTCGAAACCCGCACGGCAGCGGCCAACATGGCGCTCAAGCGGATCCGGCTGCGTGCAGACAGCGGCGGCGCCTAGAAATGGAAAAGCCCCGGCGACTTGCTGGGGCTTCTGTTCGGTGCAGCGAAACCGGGATTACTTGGCCGGCTTGGCTTCCGGCGTTGCAGCGGGCTTGGCCTCTGTGCCTGCCGCAGGCGCAGCGGCCGGCGCCCTCTTCGCGTTGTGCTTGGTCTGCTTGGTCGACTTGGTCGTCTTCGCCTCGGCGGCCGGCTTGGCAACCGGGGCCGACTGGGTCGCAGCCGGTGCGTCTGCGGCGAACACGCCGGCAGCGAAGGTGAGGGCGCTCAGGGTCAGGATCAGCTTCTTCATGGTCAGGCTCCTTGTGTTCGGGTTAAGTGCCTTCTCGCTGAAGGCATGGCTGCATTCTGCGAGTGCGATCCTTAAGCCCGACTGAGCCCGGATTAAGCCGGACTTAAGCCCTCAGCCCGTGCCATAGACCGTCAGCGCGGGATGATCCGGGGCGACCTCTGCGATCGTCGCGTTGATCAGGCGCCGTGCGATCGTGATCTGGTGCGGCAACGGTGGCAGCGCGTCGATGTGGAACCACGCGGCATCGAGAATCTCGGCGGGGTCGGCAACGATTTCGCCGCTCGCCCAATCCGCCACGAAGGCGATCATCAGCGAATGCGGGAAGGGCCAGCACTGGCTGCCGAAGTAGCGCAGGTTCTTCACCCGCACGCCCACTTCCTCGAAGACCTCGCGGTGCAGGCAATCCTCGACCGATTCGGACGGCTCGACGAAGCCGGCGAGCGCGCTGTAGATCACGCCCGGGAAGCGGGCGCCGTGCGCGAGCAACAGCTCCCGCCCGTTCGGGCCGTCGCGCTTGATCAGCGCCATCATCGCCGGCGCGAGGCGTGGATACGCGACCTGCCCGCAAGCCGGACAGCGCCTGGCGCGGCCCTCGTCAAACAATTCGTTGGCATGCCCGCAAGCGCCGCAGAAGCGATGGCTGCGCGCGAAATCGAGCAGTTGCTGCGCGCGGCCGGCAACCGCAAGCAGCGATTCAGGAAGCAGATTGAACAACTGCCGCAGCGGCACCGCTTCAAACCCTTCGGGCAAGTCCGTTGCGAGCAGCTCGCCCATGTGACAGGCGCGGCCATCGAGCACGCCGACCGAGTGCAACGCCCCGATCGGCAGATCACGGTAAGCAGCATCAGGCAGGCGCGCGCTATCGCCATCGCGTAACACGACCAGCGCGCCTTGCAGGAAGAGGAAACGGTGCGCCGACGCGTCTTCGATGTCTGCAGGCGCCCAACCGGGCTGAAAGTCGATGGGAAGTTGCATCGCGTTAAATCCGTTCGGGGGACGACAGCATAACGCGCCGGCGCGGCCGTGTCGGGTCACGCTGCACGCGCGACGGGCGGCGCGAGCCGAAGACCGTACCCGCGCGACCTACGCAATCTGACGTATTCCTCGATCCGGGGCGCGGCCCTAATGTGGCACCGCAGCATCCCACTGACCCCGTGACCCCAACTGATTCGAGGAAGAGCGTCCATGAGCACCCGTCGCAATTTCGTGAAAATGACAGCAATGTCCGCCGCGCTCGCCGTGTGCGGCTTCACTTCGCTGGCCGCGCAAGCCGCCGACACGATCAAGGTCGGCATCCTGCATTCGCTGTCCGGCACGATGGCCATCTCGGAAACGGCGCTGAAGGAAACCGCGCTGATGGCGATCGAAGAGATCAACGCCAAGGGCGGCGTGCTGGGCAAGAAGCTTGAACCGGTCGTCGTTGACCCGGCCTCGAACTGGCCGCTGTTCGCCGAGAAAGCGCGTCAGCTGCTGTCGAAGGACAAGGTCGCGGTGACCTTCGGTTGCTGGACTTCGGTGTCGCGCAAGTCGGTACTGCCGGTCTACAAGGAACTCAATGGCCTCTTGTTCTACCCGGTGCAGTACGAGGGTGAAGAGCTGGAGAAGAACGTGTTCTACACCGGTGCCGCGCCTAACCAGCAGGCGATCCCGGCAGTCGAATACCTGATGAGCAAGGACGGTGGTGAAGCCAAGCGCTTCGTGCTGCTTGGGACCGACTACGTTTATCCGCGCACCACCAACAAGATCCTGCGCGCCTTCCTCAAGAGCAAGGGCGTCGCCGATGCGGACATCATGGAGGAGTACACCCCCTTCGGTCACTCCGACTATCAGACCATCATCGCCAAGATCAAGAAGTTCGCCTCCGAGGGCAAAAAGACGGCTGTCGTGTCGACGATCAATGGCGACTCCAACGTGCCCTTCTACAAAGAGCTGGGCAATGCCGGCCTGAAGGCGACCGATGTGCCGGTCGTGGCTTTCTCGGTGGGTGAAGAAGAGCTGCGCGGCGTCGATACCAAACCGCTGGTCGGCCACCTCGCCGCGTGGAACTACTTCCAGTCGATCAAGAACCCGACCAACGCCGCCTTCATCAAGGCCTACCAGGGCTGGGCGAAGAAGAACAACCTCCCGAAGGCCGACACCGTCGTGACGAACGACCCGATGGAAGCCACCTACATCGGCATCTACATGTGGAAGCAGGCGGTCGAGAAGGCGAAGAGCACCGATGTCGACAAGGTCATCGCCGCGATGGGCGGCCAGAAGTTCAAGGCACCGTCTGGCTTCGAGGTCGAGATGGACCCGAAGAACCACCACCTACACAAGCCGGTGTTCATCGGCGAAGTGAAGGCCGACGGCCAGTTCAACGTCGTGTGGAAGACCAAGGGCCCGATCAAGGCCCAGCCGTGGAGCCCGTACATCCCCGGCAACGACAAGAAGAAGGACGAGCCGGACAGCAAGTAAGCCCGGCACGCACCTGAACGCTGCACCGCCGCGCGGTGCGGCCCTCCCGGCCGGTGCGCCCACGGGCACGCCGGCCGGCACCACGCACACGGAACGGCCTTCCCATGGTCAGACTCCTCATTCTGCTCGCGCTGCTCGCCCGCCTCGCCTGGTCGCCGGCCTTCGCTGCGCTTGATCCCGCCCAGCTGGCGCGCCTCGGCGCGGACGATTCCGACGAGAAGATCGCCGCGATCGCAGCCCTCGCCGGCGCCGACCCCGAAGCGGTGCTGCCGATCTTCAAGGCGTTGTCGGAAGACGCACTGCTCGTTGCGGGCGACAAGCTGCTGCGCCTGGATGGCGAAACCTACGTTGATGTCGCGACCGGCAAAGCGCTGACCGCGCCACCGGAGAACGCCGAAGCGGTCAGTATCAACAACCGCGTGCGCCGCACGCTGGACGCCGCACTCGCCGGCCTGCGACTGTTCGCCAGCGAGCGCGACGTGCGACTCACCGCCGCCAAGGACGTCAGCGCCAACGCAAGCGCCGAGATCCTGCCGCTGCTCGACAAGGCGCTCGCGAAAGAGGCCGACCCGCAGATCAAGCAACTCCTCGTACTCGCGCAGGCCAAAGCCAGCCTCGGTTCGCCGGATGCCGCTGCGCGCCTGAAGGCGGTCAAGTCACTCGCCGACAGCGCCGACCCGGCGGTGCGCCAACTGCTCGCCGCGATGCTCGACAAGAGCAGCGGCAGCTACACCGAACCCGATGAGGCGGTGCGCATCGCCGCCGTCGCCTCACTCACCCAGATCGAACGCCGCATCGCGGTGGGCGAGAACCTCGGCCGCATCTTCACCGGCATCTCGCTCGGCTCGATCCTGCTGCTCGCCGCGCTCGGGCTCGCGATCACCTACGGCGTGATGGGCGTGATCAACATGGCGCACGGCGAGCTGCTGATGGTCGGCGCCTACACCACCTGGGTCGTGCAAGGCCTGTTCCGCAGCTACGCCCCGCAATGGCTCGACGCCTACGTGCTGGCCGCAATCCCGCTCGCCTTCATGGTCGCCGCACTGGTCGGCGTCGCGATGGAGCGCCTCGTGATCCGCCACCTCTATGGCCGCCCGCTCGAGACCCTGCTCGCCACCTGGGGCCTGTCGCTGGTGCTGATCCAGGCAGCGCGCGTGATCTTCGGGCCGCAGAACCAGGAAGTGGCCAACCCGAGCTGGATGAGCGGCGGCATCGAGCTGTATGCCGGCGCCATGCTGCCGCTGAACCGCATCGCCATCATCGGCTTCGCGCTGTTCGTGCTGCTGATCGTGTGGCTGATGATGCAGAAGACGCGGCTCGGCATGTTCGTGCGTGCCGTAACGCAGAACCGCGCGATGGCCGGTTGCGTCGGTGTGCCGACGCGGCGCATCGATACGCTGGCCTTCGCCATCGGCTCCGGCATTGCTGGCCTCGGCGGCGTGGCGCTGTCGCAGATCGCCAACGTCGGGCCCGACATGGGCCAGGGCTACATCGTCGATTCCTTCCTCGTCGTCGTGCTCGGCGGTGTCGGCCAGTTGGCCGGTGCGGTGTGGGCAGCGCTGGGGCTCGGCATCGTCACCAAATTCCTCGAAGGCTGGGCCGGTGCGGTGATCGCAAAGATCCTCGTGCTGCTCTTCATCATCGTCTTCATCCAGAAGCGTCCCCAAGGCCTGTTCGCCCTCAAAGGGCGCTTCGTGGAGAACTAAGCATGCGCACGCCACTCACCATTCGATTCCTCACCGCCATGCCACGCAACGGCTGGATCGCGCTGGCGCTGTTTGCCCTGGTCGCCTGGGTGCTGGTGCCAGTCGCCCACCTCGCCCTGCCCGAAGGCCACCCGCTGCATGTGTCGGACTACTTCGTGACGCTGACCGGCAAGGTGCTGTGTTACGCCGTGGTCGCGGTAGCGATGGATCTGATCTGGGGCTACGCAGGCATTCTGTCGCTCGGCCACGGGCTCTTCTTCGCGCTCGGTGGCTACGCCTTCGGCATGTACCTGATGCGCCAGATCGGTCGCGACGGCAGCTACCACGCGGATCTGCCCGACTTCATGGTGTTCCTCGACTGGAAGGAACTGCCCTGGTACTGGGTGGGTAGCGACAGCTTTCTGTGGGCGATGGTGCTGGTGGTCGTGGTGCCGGCCGCGATTGCCTGGGTGTTCGGCTACTTCGCCTTCCGTTCGCGCATCAAGGGCGTGTATTTCTCGATCATCACGCAGGCGCTCACCTACGCCGCGATGCTGCTGTTCTTCCGCAACGAAACCGGCTTCGGCGGCAACAACGGCTTCACCGACTTCAAGCGCATCCTCGGCTACTCGATCACCGCGCCTGAAACCCGGCTGGTGCTGTTCGGCCTCTCGGCGCTGCTGCTGATGTGCACCTTGTTGCTCGGTCGCTACCTCGTCACGTCGAAGTTCGGCCGCGTGCTCGCCGCGATCCGTGACGCTGAATCGCGCGTGATGTTCATCGGCTACAACCCGCTGCACTACAAGCTCTTCATCTGGACGCTGTCGGCGGTGCTGTGCGCGCTGGCCGGCGCCTTGTACGTGCCGCAGGTCGGCATCATCAACCCCGGTGAGATGAGCCCCGCGAACTCGATCGAGATCGCGATCTGGGCGGCGGTCGGCGGGCGCGGCACGCTGATCGGTCCGGTGCTCGGCGCCTTCACGGTGAGCCTGGCGAAGAGCTGGTTCACGGTGAGCTTCCCCGAGTACTGGCTGTTCTTCCTCGGCCTGCTGTTCATCCTGGTCACGCTCTACCTGCCGGAAGGTCTGGTAGGGCTATGGCGGCGCATTCGCAGTGCCCGCGACACCACGCCTGCCGTGCCTAAAGCCGTTACGAAACCAGCCCCGCCCCCCGCGACGAACAAGACCGGCAACACAGCGCCCGACGCCGCAGCAGAAGGAGCATCCGCATGAAAGTGGGCACCCTCGAACACGCCGATCCGACCCAGCGCGAACAGTGGGAGGACGGCGCACCCACCGGCCGTGTGATGACGCCCGGCGAGCTGGACGTTTCGCACAAGGTCATCCTGTACCTCGAAGACATCACCGTCAGCTTCGATGGCTTCCGCGCGCTCAACGCGCTGACGCTGAACATCGACGTCGGCGAACTGCGTTGCATCATCGGTCCCAATGGCGCGGGCAAGACCACCATGATGGACGTGATCACCGGCAAGACGCGCCCCGACAGCGGCCGTGCCTTCTTCGGCCAAACGATGGATCTGACGCGCATGCGCGAGCCGGAGATCGCACATGCCGGTATCGGCCGCAAGTTCCAGAAACCGACGATCTTCGAGCAGCACACGGTGTTCGAGAACCTCGAACTTGCGATGAAGACGGACAAGCGCGTATGGCGCAGCCTGCTCGCGCAACTCAGCGGCGAGCAGCGCGACCGCGTGGCCGAAACGCTCAAGCGCATCCGCCTCACGAGCGAAGCGGACCGCCCTGCAGGCCTGCTGTCACACGGCCAGAAGCAATGGCTGGAGATCGGCATGTTGCTGATGCAGGAGCCGCGTCTGCTGCTGCTGGATGAACCGGTGGCCGGCATGACCGACGAAGAAACCGAACGCACCGCCGAACTCTTCGTGTCGCTCGCCGGCGAGCACTCGCTGATGGTCGTCGAGCACGACATGGCCTTCGTGAAGGCGCTGGGCGGCAAGGTCACCGTGTTGCACGAAGGCAGCGTGCTGGCCGAAGGCGATCTGGAAACCGTGCAGAACGACCCACGTGTGATCGAGGTCTATCTTGGCCGCTGAGCACGCCGCGCTGCGCTTGCCTCCCTTTGCCGTGGCGGCCCGCGGCCTGCTACGCTACGGGCATGGTTACCGGCACCGGCAAGTTCGACTACTTCCTCTGGCGCACCTCCCTCAAGTGGGAGGATGCGGTTGCCGCGGCCGCAGCGGTGATCGAACGCTGGAACACCCTGACCCCGTTCGTGACCACCACGGACAAGCGCGACGCGGTGTGGATCGTGCGTCACGGCTCCACCGCGGCGCCCTTCTTCCAACTACGCGAGGATTCGCTGCGCGGCTCGGTGCCGCGTGTCGGCGATCCGCTCGGCGCGCTGTTGCTGTTGTGTCTGGTGAGGCTGCATGGCGACAAGTTCCGACTGACCTTCACCGATGGTCAGCCGATCGATGCAGCCAAGCTGGACCCGAACGAGCTCGCATCGCTGCTGCCCCATGCGAATCACGCGGTGTTCCGCAAGCTGCTGATCGCGGGCAGCGAAGCGCCGCCCCCGCCCAGCGAAACGCCCCCGGCGGCCTGACCGCCGCTCCCCGCAACACCCCGCAGACCCGGTTGCCGCTGTGGCACACCGGTGCCCGCCCATGTCCGCACGTTGGAGCCCGACCATGCTCACCGTCTCGAACCTGAACCAGTACTACGGCGGCAGCCACATCCTGCGCGACCTCTCATTCGAAGTGCCGACCGGCAAGGTCACCACCCTGCTCGGCCGCAACGGCGTCGGCAAGACGACCCTGCTGAAGACACTGATGGGCCTGGTGCCCGCCAAGACCGGCAGCGTGCGCTTCGGCGATGCCGACCTCACGCGCAGCGCCTCGCATGCGCGGGTGCGCGCCGGTATCGGCTATGTGCCGCAGGGGCGCGAGATTTTCCCGCGCCTGACGGTGGCCGAGAATCTGGAGATGGGCCTCGCGGTAAAGCCCGCCAGCGCACAGGTACCCGAGCGCATCTTCGAGATGTTCCCGGTGCTACGGCAGATGATGAAGCGCCGCGGCGGCGACCTCTCCGGCGGGCAGCAACAGCAGCTCGCGATCGGCCGCGCGCTGGCCGCCGGCCCGAAGCTCTTGATCCTCGACGAACCAACCGAGGGCATCCAACCCTCGATCATCAAGGACATCGAACGCGCGATCCGCGCGCTGGCGGAATCCGGCGAAATGGCGATCCTGCTCGTCGAGCAGTACTACGACTTCGCCCGCTCGCTGGCCGACCAGTACATCGTGATGGAACGCGGCGAAATCGTCATGCGCGGCGAAGGCAAGAATATGGATGCCGACGGCGTGCGCGAGCGCCTGTCGGTCTGAACATCCAGGTCTCGATAAGCACAGCGCCGGCTCCGGGCCGGCGCTGATTTCATTTCTGGGCAGCGGACACCGCAGGCGCTCGCCGCAGCCAACCGTGCCAGATACCGATCAGCGCCGGCACCCACAGGCACGCGCCAGCGATCTGGTCGCCAAGGCCGCCGTCGCTGAACAGCGCGGCCACCAGCCCAACACACGTCAGCACACCCAGCGCGATCGGCCAGCCCCAGATCGCCGCCTTGCTCAGACTTCCTGGCGCGTTCATGCCGCCACCTCGCCAACGACCACCTGCGCCCCATGCCGCGAGGCAGCGCGCCGCTTACGCAACCACAGGTACAGCCCGCTGCCCAGCACCACGATGCTGGCGAGGTCCAGCACCGCCCAGACGATCTGCATCGGCCGCCCACCGTAGTCGCCAAAGTGCAGCGGCTGCGACACCAGCAGCGCCGTCAGGTACCACGGCAGCTTTGGCGCCGCGGTGACCTGCGACGTCTTCGCATCCACCAGCACCGGCTGCAGCAGCCGCGAAGTCAGCGGCGTACTGCCGCGCAGGAAGTAGGTGTGGTGGTGCGGGCTGGAGAACGCAGTGCCAGGAAAGGCGACGAACGAGAGCTTCATGCCCGGGGCCCGCTGCAAGGCCACGTCCAACCCCTGCTGCACCGACGCCCGCTCGGCCTGCGGTACGGTGGGCTGGCCCGCGTAGGGTGCGAGCAGCGTCGAGAGCTGATCGTGCTGCCAGTACTTGATCAGCAGATCGGCCCAGGTGTTGATCATGCCGCTCGCGCCGACGACGAACAGCCACACCAGCGTGACGATGCCGAGCAGGTTGTGCAGATCGAGCCACTTCACGCTCGCGCGGCGTTCGCGCCGCACGGTGCCGAACGCCAGCTTGCGCATGAAGGGGCCATACAGCACCGCGCCACTGACGATCGCGACCAGCAGCAAGAGCCCCATTAAGCCGAGGAACAGCTTGCCCGGCAGGCCCGCAAACAGATCCACATGCAGCTTGAACATCACCCACATGAAGCCGCGATCGGCACGCGGCTGCGCCAGCAACGCGCCGGTGCGCGCGTCGACCGCAACCGAACGGTAGTCATCGGTCGGCGCGGGCGTTGGCGTCATCGTGACGAACCAGATGTCCTCGCTGTCCTCGGGCTGCGAGGCGTACTGCGCCACGCGGTCCGGGAACTGCGCGCGCGCGGCCTCCAGCACGCGGTCCAGGCTCACCCTTGGTGTGTCCGCAGGCATGCTCGGCGCTTCCACCTCGGTGCCGAGCAGATGCCCGATCTCGTGGTGGAAGATCAGCGGCAGCCCGGTCAGGCACAGCAGCAGCATGAACAGCGTGCAGATCAGGCTGCTCCAGGTATGCAGCCAGGACCAGCGCTGCAGCGTCTTCGCTTGCATGGGTGTCAGAAGCGATAGGTGGCCGACAGCGTCGCGTTGCGCGGCGCGCCGTAGGTGAATTGGCTGTACGCGTCGAACATGCCGTAGTAGGTCTCGTCCAGCAGGTTGTTGACGTTCAGCTGCGCCGACCACTGCTTGTTGATGTCATACCGCGCCATCAGGTTTACCAGCGCGTACGCCTTCTGCTCGATCTTTTCCGTCACGCCGAGCGGGTTGACGGCGTAGGTGTAGGTCTCGCCCTGCCAGTTCACGCCACCGCCCAGCGTCAGGCCGGTGAGCGCGCCCGGCAGGCGATAGCTGGTGAAGATGCGCAGCAACTTGCGCGGGTATATCGTGTTGATGTCGGCGCCACTTGCATCCTTGAGCTTGAACTGGGTGTAGCCGGCGCTGGCGTTCCAGCCCTTGGCCAGTTCGCCGGCGACTTCAAGCTCGAAGCCCTTGCTGGTCGCGCCTTCCGAAGCGCGATAGGCGGTCTCGGGCGGCGTCGTGCCCGCAATCATTTCGCCGGTGCTTTGCGCCAGATTGTCCTGCTTGATATGGAACAGCGCCGCCGAGGCGTTGAGGCGCCCTTCGAAGAACTCGCCCTTCACACCGATCTCGGTGCTCTTGCCGACAATCGGATCGAGGTACTGGCCGTTGATGTCGCGCTTCTGCTGGGGCTGGAAGATGCTGGTGTAGCTGGCGTACAGCGAGGTGTTGGCACTGAGGTCGAAGACCACACCGGCGTAAGGCGTCAGTTCGTGATCGAACTGCATCGCATACGGGGCACTGAACGCGTCGTCGCCGGCGCGCTCGTACTTCGTCAGCCGCGAGCCGAGGATCAGCTTGAGCGGGTCGGCGAGGCTGAAACTGGCTGCGGCGTAGATCGCCTGCTGCTTGGTCGTCGCATCGCCGTAGTACGACAGAGGCCCCCACACCGGCTCGGGAAACGCACCGTTCCAGGCATTGAAATCCGGCGCTGCACCGCCGGCTGCAGCGCGGTTGTCGGCCTTGAAATCCTGCTTCGAATAGGCGTAGCCCGCCGCCAGTTCATGGCGCCGCCCCAACAGCTCGAACGGCCCGCCGACCTGAATGCTCGCGTCGCTCTGCTTCGTATGAACCTGGTAGGAACCCGGCCAGGTGTACATGCCCAGCCCGGTTGTGCGATCCGGCGCGCCGTACATGTACAGCAGGTAAGAATCGGCGCTGCGGTCGCCGTAGCTGTAGCTGGCCTTGATCGTCCAGTCGTTGGCGAGCCGATGTTCAATCGACGCAAAGTAGTTCGTGTAGACCGAGTTCCAGCGCGTCCAGTCGGCCGCGGTGGTTTTCGAGCGATCCCAGTCGGTATGGCTGCCATCGCTGTACCACACCGGCAGGCCGCCCCACATCGAGCCCTTCGGGTCGTTTTCCTGGCGGCTGACGCCGACCGACAGCAGGGTGCGATCGGTCAGGTCGGCTTCCACGGTGGCAAACAGCGTCTGACGACGCTCCTTCAGATTGTCGACCCAGCTATCGCTGCTCGCGTATTCGCCGACAGCCCGTGCGCGCACCGTCTTGGCCTCATTGACCGGCGTCGACACATCAACCGTCGTCCTCAGCGCATTCCAGCTGCCAACGCCCACTTCCGCCGTGCCCTTGAACTCCTTGCTGCTCGCGCGCTTGCGCACCAGGTTAACCGCACCGGACGGATCACCGGCACCGGTCGTGAGGCCGGTCGCGCCGCGTACTACTTCCACGCGGTCGTAGATCGCGAGGCTGCTCATCGCCTCGCCCGAACTCCAGGACTGCTCCCAGGTGGTCGGTACGCCGTCGATCATCAACGCATTGATGTCGAAACCACGCGCCGTGAACTGCGCCCGGTGCGTCTCGTACTGGTTCACCGAAACACCGGTCACGCTGTTGAGCACGTCGGTGATGGTCTGCAACCCCTGGTCCTCGATCTGCTGCTGCGTGACGACGGACACCGACTGCGGCGTATCGCGCGGCGCCAGGCTCAAGGGCGTGGCGGTCCTGGCCCGACCCGTCGTGTACGAACCCGTGCCTTCCGTCGTTTCCCCCATCACCCCGGCGCGCACCGCCACTTCCGGCAGCACCGTTTCAGTAGCCACGTCCGCCGCGCGCGCCAGCGTCGGCAGCGCGAGCGCCATCATCAGGGAGAGGGTCTTGAGTTTGCTCGAGTGGTGGGATGTGCTCAGTGCTTGCACGCCAGAGTCCTTTGTTATCTGAATGGGTCGGTCGGCGGCCCGGTTGAAACGCCGACCTTTGACGACGCACCAAACCAACCGCATTCGCAAATGATAACGATTTGCATTTAATTGTGCAAACGTGCCGCCGAAGCAGATACATCACTGTGGGGCGCGGCCCCATCCTCAGGCGTCGGCCGATCCGCTCGCCGCCCATGACGCTCAGCCCGCCGAGCGGGCGCGTCGCTTCACAGCAAGGCGGAGTTCCACCCCGCGATTACCGCCGATCGCCCGCGATGAACTTCGATTCGCGCAGCCCACCCATACCGCGGCGACGCCATGCAGATCGGCGACAAGCACCTTATTTTCTAATCAGAATAGAAAATCATTCTTTCTAAAGCCGGATTATCAAACATGAATCACAACTCCAGAATGGACTCCACCCCGTTCAGTCCATTTCTAGGAGCACTCACGATGTTGAAACCCTCGCTCATTCCCTGCGTCGCCAGTCTCGTCGTATCGGTTGGAGGGCTCGCCAGTACTGCAACGGCGAGCGATTTGCCGGTCGCCCGACACATGGCCGTATCTGGCGACGCAACGGTCGCCACACCGATGATCCAGGCGGCCCTGACGTACGCCGCGTTCTGGAACACCGGGGACGGAGCTTTCGCGCATCGCGCCCTCGCGGCCGACTTCACCGACCGCACACTACCGAGCGGCCGGCCGCAGGGCGTCGTTGGCCCGCTGCAGGCGTCCAAGGCTTTCCGCCTCGCGGTGCCCGACTTGAACGCAGAGGTCGAGGACCTCGTCGTCGCCGGTGACCGCGTCAGCGTGCGTCTGCACTTTCGCGGGCATTTCACCGGCCAGTTCGGTGCGCTGCAGGGCGCCGGCCAGACGGTGGATTTCCAAGCCTTCGATCTCTACCGCATCGCCGACGGACGCATCGCAGAAAACTGGCACCTGGAGGACAACCTCAGCTTGATGCAGCAACTGGGCCTCGTAAAACGCTGAACGGCACGGCGCCGGGCCCCACTTCAGAACGGAGTCGGTTTCGGCCGGCCGCCGACTTGACCAAACTTGCGATCAAGCGATTTCATCATTCGATGCAAAAGCTTTTGTGTGATGCAACAAGGACTTGCGTAGAGTACGTCTCAGAGAAAACGAGTTGAGACGACGAAGGAGAACGCAACATGATGATGCTTGCACTGACTGTTCCGATGGTGATCCTGGCTGCCTGGCCGAAGCGCGACGACATTGCCGAATTCATTGAAAAGCTGGATCAGGAAGACCGCGCGCAATAAGCGCCCCCGACCAAAGAGCGCCTCTTGAAAGGCGCTGCCGCATAAATGGAAAGCCCGCCGTTAGGCGGGCTTTCTTTTGGTTCCGTTCTTGAGGCAGCCGCCTCTCGGAACCGGGGTTTGCGCGCTGGGCGCGCGGGCGACTCAAGGTCGCCGGGGGCTGCGCCCCCACTGGCCCTCGAAGGGCCGTATGGTGAAGTGCTACGCCTTGACGTTGATCACTCGTCCGATAGTCTGTCCATTGAGATTCGTCGTCTGGGCGACCTGCTGAGCTTGCTGAGCCTGTTCCGGGCGCTCTTCTGCCCTTGCACGCTCCGCTTGCTGCGCCTGACGGGCAGAGGCGGCTTCCCTAGCCTGAGTAGCCTGCTGCGCATCGGGTGTCTGGACGACGCTCCCCGAAAGGGGACTTACCTCCATTGACCCTCCTTCGCTGAACCGACCGATACGAAGTCATCGGCCTGACTTCACTATAGGCACCCCAGCGAACTTGTGCAGGGTACGACGTGCCTCGTAGTTATAAAAAATGTGACATCCCGTAAAATCGCCCCCGTGAGCACCGACCAGACCCCTTTGAACGCCCCGGAAGCTTCGCCGCTCGGCAAGGCCGTGGCCTATTGCGACCACTACACGCCCGAACTGCTGTTCCCGATTCCGCGCAGCGGCAAGCGGGCCGAAATCGGCGTCGGCGCCGACTTGCCCTTCACCGGGCACGACCTCTGGAACGCCTACGAAGTGTCGTGGCTGAACCCGCGCGGCAAGCCGGTCGTTGCGATCGGCACGCTGACGGTACCGGCCACATCGCCGAACCTGATCGAATCGAAGTCCCTGAAGCTCTATTTCAACAGCTTCAACCAGACGCGCTTCGAATCGGTGCAAGCCGTTCAGGACACGATTGCGCGCGACCTGACAGCCGCCGCCGGTGCGCCGGTTGCCGTGCAACTCGAATCGCTGGATCAGCGGCCAGCCCGCGCACTCGGCACGCCGGATGGCGTGTTGCTGGACACGCTCGACATCGATATCGACACCTACGAACCCGCGCCGGAACTGCTTGCGGCGAGCGGCCCGGTGGTTGAAGAAACGCTCTACTCGCACCTGCTCAAATCGAACTGCCTTGTGACCGGCCAGCCGGACTGGGGCATGGTGGTGATCCGCTACCGCGGCCCGGCAATCGACCGCGCCGGCCTGCTGCGCTATATCTGCTCGTTCCGCACGCACAACGAATTCCACGAACAATGCGTGGAGCGCATCTTCGTCGACCTCACGCGCCAATGCCGCCCGCAACGGCTTGAAGTCTGGGCCCGCTACACGCGGCGAGGCGGGCTGGACATCAACCCCTGGCGCGCCAGCGAAGCGATGAGTGGCCCCGGCAACCTGGGCGAAGTCCGGCAATAAACCGCGTATCGCACCGACCTGGTGCGCTCAATTTGCAGCCTCTTTTTTCGTGCATCACGGCGGTGCATGTCGGCTCAGCCGCGGTGCGGGTCGCCGCCTTCCTGCCTGAGATACCGACGAACCCCGCGCTTGGCCCGAGTTTTGCTCAAGCCTGGGGATGCGGGCGAACTCCCAATCCTTGCAGAGAGACGACAAGAGCGACTGCGTGCCGGACATCGCCCAGCGCGATGCCGGCCACGCGGCACCCTCCTATGGCTGGCGCGCCCGCCTGGCGCTGGACTTCGAACGCCGCGGCGAACGCAGCGTACTGGCGCGCCGCGAACACACTGGACCGCTGCGCGTGCAGAAAGCGCTGTACCCGGAAGGTGATGCGGTCAGCCACGCGATCCTGCTGCATCCGCCAGCCGGTATCGCGGGCGGAGACTCCCTCGCGATCAACGTATCGGTCGGCGAAGCCGCCAGCGCGCTGCTGACCACCCCCGGTGCCGGCAAGTGGTACCGCGCCGACGGCCGCCCCGCTGAGCAGAAAATCAAACTGAGCGTCGCTGCCGGCGCCAGTCTCGAATGGCTGCCGCAGGAAAGCATGGTATTCGACGGCGCAGACGGCGACGCCACGCTCGATGTGCAACTGGCGGGTGACGCCCGTTTCATCGGCTTCGACCTCTGGTGCCTCGGCCGCCGCGCACGTGGAGAGCGCTTCGAACACGGCCGCATGGACACCCGCCTGCGCGTCGCACGCGATGGCCGCCCGGTCTTCGCCGAGCAGGCAAAGCTGCGCGGCAACGATGCGCGCTTCGCCTCCGCCGCGGTACTCGGCGGCGCCACCGTCTTTGGCAGCCTGCTGGCTGCCGCCCCCAACATCGATGCTTCGCTGGTGGAAGCCTGTCGACTTGAGTGCCCCACGGCCGGGCTAGGCGCCGTCACCCGCCTGCCCGGCCTGCTGGTGGCGCGCTACCGCGGCGACGACGCCGAGGCCGCACGCCACTGGTTCGCCGCCGTCTGGGCCATCGTACGGCCGGCGCTGCTGAACCGCCCCGCCTGCCCGCCCCGCATCTGGAACACCTGATTTCCGCGAGAGACCCATGGAACTGACGCCCCGCGAAAAAGACAAGCTGCTGATCTTCACCGCCGCGCTGCTCGCAGAGCGCCGCCGCGCCCGCGGACTGAAGCTGAACTACCCGGAAGCCGTCGCCCTCATCTCGGCCGCAATCATGGAAGGCGCGCGCGACGGCCGCACCGTCGCAGAACTGATGAGCTACGGCACCACGCTGCTGAGTCGGGACGACGTGATGGACGGCGTGCCGGAGCTGATCCCCGAGATCCAGGTCGAGGCCACCTTCCCCGACGGCACCAAGCTGGTCACGGTGCACCACCCGATCATCTGACGCTCACGTACTCACGACACGCCATGGAAGACAAGATCGAACACGCCCGTCTGCTCGCCCGTTTCAAGCTGCAGGTCCGTCGCCAGCTCGACCAGAGCATCGACCTCGACCGACTGGTTCAAGACCCCGACTACGCGCGCACCCGATTGGCCGAAATCGAAGACCTCGCCGAGGACGAAGAACTGCTGGTGATGTTGCTGACCCTGCGCGAGATCCTCGTGCCGCGCAAAGCGGCTCCGGCGGCAACGGCCGAGCTGGCACCGCCGCCGAAGACGGCCGAATCGCGCAACTACAAATTCGGCGCCCGGGGCTGGTAGACGTGCAGATCGAACAGCTCACGCCCGCCACCTTCGCGGTGTACCGCGAGGCGCTCGCCGCGCTGCTGATCGACGCGGTGGAGGGCGGCGCATCGGTCGGATTCGTGCTGCCGATCAGCCGTGACACGGCGCTGGCGTGGGTTGACGGCCTCGCCGACTCGATTGCCGATGGCTCACGGCTGGTGTGGCTTGCGCATGACGCGGGTAGCCCACTCGGCACCGTGCGACTCGAACTCGCCATGCGCCAGAACGGCCGCAACCGCGCCGAAGTGCAGAAGCTGCTCGTGATGCGCGGTGCGCGTCGCCAAGGCATTGCTCGCGCACTGATGGCCGCGCTGGAAGAAGCCGCACATGCGTTGCAGCGCGGCCTGCTGTTCCTCGACACCGAAGCCGGTTCGCCGGCCGAAGACTTCTATGGCGCGCAGGGCTGGCAGTACATCGGCGGCCTGCCCGAGTTCGCCTGCTCGCCAGACGGCGTCTGGGCCGCCAACGCGATCTATTACAAGACCCTGTTCCGCAGGAGCGCCACATGATTCCCGGAGAACTCGACACGCCCGAGGGCGACATCGAACTCAACGCCGGTCGGCCAACGATCACCCTGGTCGTCGCCAACACCGGCGACCGCCCGATCCAGGTCGGTTCGCACTACCACTTCGCCGAGACCAACGCCGCGCTGGATTTTGACCGCGCCGCCGCTCACGGCTACCGCCTCGATATCGCCGCCGGCACTGCGGTGCGCTTCGAGCCGGGCCAGACCCGCACGGTCACGCTGGTCGCGCTCGCGGGCGAACGCAAGGTGTTCGGCTTCCGCGGCCTCGTGATGGGAGATCTGTAATGGCGAAAATCTCGCGCCGCGCGTATGCGGAAATGTTCGGCCCCACCACCGGCGACCGCGTGCGCCTCGCTGACACCGAACTCTGGATCGAAGTCGAGAAGGACTACACCCTCTACGGCGAGGAAGTGAAGTTCGGCGGCGGCAAGGTGATCCGCGACGGTATGGGCCAGGGCCAGAAGCTCTCACATGAAGTGGCCGACACGGTGATCACCAACGCGCTGATCCTCGACCACTGGGGCATCGTCAAGGCCGACATCGCGATCAAGGCGGGCCGCATCGCCGCGATCGGCAAGGCCGGCAACCCGGACATCCAGCCCGGCATCACCATTGCCATCGGCGCCGGCACCGAGATCATCGCCGGCGAGGGCATGATCATCACCGCTGGCGGCATCGACACCCACATCCACTTCATCTGCCCGCAGCAGATCGACGAAGCGCTGATGAGCGGCGTGACTACCATGCTGGGCGGCGGCACCGGGCCGGCCACCGGCACCTTCGCCACCACCTGCACGCCGGGCCCGTGGCACATCGCACGCATGCTCGAAGCGGCCGATGCCTTCCCGATGAACCTCGGCTTCCTCGGCAAGGGCAACGTATCCCTGCCAGGCCCGCTCGCAGAGCAGATCGAAGCCGGCGCGATCGGGCTCAAGCTGCACGAAGACTGGGGCACGACGCCGGCCGCTATCGACAACTGCCTCGCCGTGGCCGAGCAGTACGACGTGCAGGTCGCGATCCATTCCGACACGCTCAACGAATCGGGCTTCGTCGAAGACACCGCCGCCGCCTTCAAGGGCCGCACCATCCACACCTTCCACACCGAAGGGGCGGGCGGCGGCCATGCGCCGGACATCGTCAAGCTCGCCGGCCTGCCCAACGTGCTGCCGAGCTCGACCAACCCGACGCGGCCCTACACCGTGAACACCATCGACGAGCATCTGGACATGCTGATGGTGTGCCACCACCTCGACGCCTCGATCGCCGAGGACGTGGCCTTCGCCGAGAGCCGCATCCGCCGCGAGACCATCGCCGCCGAAGACATCCTGCACGACATCGGCGCAATCTCGATGTACTCGTCGGACTCGCAGGCCATGGGCCGCGTCGGCGAAGTGGTGATCCGCTGCTGGCAGACCGCGCACAAGATGAAGGTGCAGCGCGGCGCCCTGCCGGGCGACGGTGAGCGCAACGACAACTTCCGCGCCAAGCGCTACATCGCGAAGTACACGATCAACCCCGCCATCGCGCACGGCATCGCGCACGAGGTCGGCTCGATCGAGGTCGGCAAGCTCGCCGACCTGGTGGTGTGGAAGCCCGCCTTCTTCGGCGTGAAGCCCAGTCTCATCATCAAGGGCGGCATGATCGCCGCTGCCGCGATGGGCGACGCCAACGCCTCGATCCCGACGCCGCAGCCGGTGCACTACCGCCCGATGTTCGGCAGCTTCGGCGGCGCATTGAAGACCTCCGTCACCTTCGTGTCGCAGGCCGCGCTGGACAACGGCAGCGTCGCGAAGCTCGGTCTGTCGAAACCGCTGGTGGCGGTGAAGAACATCCGCAAAGTCACCAAGGCCGACATGATCCACAACGACTGGTGCGGCCGCATCGACGTCGACGCCGAGACCTACCAGGTGCGTGCCGATGGTGAGTTGCTGACCTGCGAGCCGGCCAGCGTACTGCCGATGGCGCAGCGCTACTTCCTGTTCTGACCATGGTCACCGTCGCCGACCTTCGCATCGCGCCCGCCGACCCCGGCGAGCCGGCGATCCGCGACCTGATCGCCGAGCTGGACGCGCTGATGCATGCGCTCTACCCGGCCGAGAGCAATCACTTGCTCGACTTCGAAACGCTGCGGCAGCCGCATGTGCGCTTTCTCGCCGCGCAGTTGGCGGGCGATGTGGTCGGCTGCGGTGCCTACGTCGCGTATTCGGACTACGCCGAAATCAAGCGCATGTTCGTAGCCCCACGCTGCCGTGGCCTGGGCATCGCCCGCCGCTTGCTCGCCACACTCGAAGCCGACGCGGTGAAAGCTGGCCTGCCGCTCACCCGGCTCGAAACCGGCATCCATCAGCCGGAAGCGCTGGGCCTCTATGAGCGCGCCGGCTACCGCACACGCCCGCCCTTCGGCGACTACGCTGAAGATCCGCTCTCCGTTTTCATGGAAAAGGCGCTGCATCTGGCGCCCGCTTGAATCATGCTGCTGATTGAATCGCTCTACACCGGCGACGCCACGCCGACCGAAAAACTGGTTCTGAACTTCGACGCCCGCACCAAGAGCCGGCTGCGCACGCAGCTCGCGAGCGGAGAGGAAGTCGGCCTGTTCCTGCCACGCGGCACGATCCTGCGCGGCGGCGATTTGCTGCAAGCGAAGGACGGCCGGGTCGTCGAGGTGGTGTCGGCCCCCGAAGCCCTGCTGGAGGCGCAATGCGCGGGCGCCTTTGAGCTTGCCCGCGCCGCCTATCACCTTGGCAACCGCCATGTGGCGGTGCAGGTGGGCGCCGGCTGGCTGCGCATCCAGGCCGACCATGTGCTGGAAACCATGCTGATCGGGCTCGGCGCGCAAGTGCGTCCGGTGACCGCGGCCTTCGAACCGGAGGCGGGTGCCTACGCCCACGGCCACCACCACAGCGAACGCGGCGCCACAGAAGCCAAGATCCACATGATGGCCGGCGCATGAGCCTGAGCATTAACACTGCCGCACCGGATTCGGACGACGCGCGGGCCTTGCTCAATGCGCTGTCCGACACGCTCGCCGCAATCACCGGCGATAGTGGCCGCAGCAGCTTCGACCCCGCCGACGTACGCGGGCCCGGCGCGCGCTTCGTGATCGCCCGCGACGCGAGCGGTGAAGCCGTGGGTTGCGGCGCCTACCGCCCGCTGCAGCCGGGCATCGCCGAGCTCAAGCGCATGTTCGCGCGCACACGCGGCGGCGGCATCGGACGCGACCTGCTTGCTGAACTGGAACGGAGCGCCGCCGCCGATGGCTATCGCGAGTTGTGGCTGGAAACCCGGCGCGTGAACCTCACGGCGGTCGCCTTCTACCGCGCCCACGGCTATCGCGAGATCCCCAACTACGGCCGCTACATCGGCCGGCCGGAGGCGATCTGCTTCAGCAAGACGCTTGCCGCGAACGAGGCCGCCACGTGAGCTCGCTCGCCGCGCTGACCCGCCTGCTGCATCTCGCCAGCCCGGCCCTGCCGGTCGGCGCCTTCAGCTATTCGCAAGGGCTCGAGTGGGCGGTGGAGTGCGGCTGGGTCAGTAACGAAGCGCAGGCGCGCGACTGGATCGGCGACCTGATGCGCTATGGCATCGCGCGCTGCGAAGCCCCCGCGCTGGTCGCGATGATGCGTGCCTGGCGCACCGGCGAAGTGAGCGAAGTGTTGCGGCTCGACGCCGAGTTCCTCGCCACCCGCGAATCCATGGAACTGCGCGCCGAGACCGTGCAGATGGGCTACTCCTGCGCGCGCCTGCTGCGCGAACTCGACACCCTGCCGGCCTTCACTCGCCAGGCGCTGACGGGCATCGGCGAACTCTCCTACCCCGCCGCGTGGTCCGCTGCCGCGGCCGCCTGGGGTCTGCCACCGGAAGACGCGGTGGTAGCCTACCTTTGGGCGTGGCTTGAAAACCAGGTGATGGGCGCAGTCAAGATCGTGCCGCTCGGCCAGAGCGCTGGCCAGCGGCTACTCGTTGCCCTCGGCGAACCGATCCCCGCGCTCGCACGTGCGGCGATGACGATCGGGCCGGATGAATGGGAGAACTTCACGCCTGGGTTGGCGTGGGCAAGTGCGATGCATGAGGGGCAATACACGAGGTTGTTCAGGTCATGAACGGCGAGCATGTTTCGCTCCTTTCGACTTCGGTGCATTTGTCGCCATGTTGCGGCTGGTCCGTTCAAGCCGGGTCCCGCCCCTGCGGGCGGGGTACTTTCTTTGTACGAACAAAGACAGTACCCAAAGAAAGTCGCCCCGCTTCAACGCCCCTTGCTGCGCAAGGGGTGCCCTGTGCTGCTCGAAACATCGGGTGGCTGCGGAACTCGGCCCTGCGGGCCTCAAACAGTCCTCGCCACCGCCGCTGCGCGTCGGAACCCGATGCCTCTGCGCTGCTCGGCGTTTCAGAGGGGGATCGAAAAACGTCGACGATCGCCCGTTGCAGGCTGCTCGTAGCCCGGATCCAGGCCGCCGGCCGGAATCCGGCAGGTGCGCTTGAACATCTGGATACGTCCACCCCGGATTCCGCTCTCCTTCATCCAAGCTACGAAGATCACACACGCGTTGCTCAACCGATGGTTTTGACTTTGGGTCCCGTCGAGAGCGCCGAGCAGCGCAGCGAACTCGGGGAATCGGCGCGCAGCGACGACGGCGAGGACTGTCTGAGCGGCGGGCGTAGCCCGGCGCGAGTTCCGCAGCCGCCCGATTTCGCGAGCAGCGCAGGGAAGTCAGGTGCGCAGCACCTGACCGCGAACGCCGGGTCGCCTTTTCTTGGTTACTTCTTTTGGCGAAGCAAAAGAAGTAACACGCCCGCCGGGGGGCGTAAGCGGGGTTTCGCGAAGCAATGCTTCGCGCCGCTGAAGCCGGCAGGGTGTGCTGAACCCTGCCGTGGAAGGACCCCGGCCAACGTACGCCAGCAAACCGACTGCGCCAATCGCAAGCCGCAAGCGCGAAACCGTACACCCAGCGTTGGGCTTCGCAAGGCTCAGCCCAACCTACTCCCCGCGCCCGTCTGCGTGGCGACGTCCGCCACATTGAAGAAACGAAAATCATGACCACCCAACAAGCCCTCCGCGTCGGCATCGGCGGCCCCGTCGGCTCCGGCAAGACCGCCCTGACCCTTGCGCTGTGCCAGGCACTGCGCGAGAAGTACAACATCGCCGTCGTCACCAACGACATCTACACCGCCGAGGACGCGCAGTTCCTCGTCCGCAACGAGGCGCTGTCGCCAGACCGCATCATCGGCGTCGAGACGGGCGGCTGCCCGCACACCGCGATCCGCGAAGACGCCTCGATCAACCTTGAAGCGATCGATCGCCTGAACCAGCGCTTCGCGGGGCTGGAGATCATCTTCGTCGAGTCGGGCGGCGACAACCTCGCGGCAACCTTCTCGCCGGAACTCTCGGACCTCACCCTCTACGTGATCGACGTTTCGGCCGGCGACAAGATCCCGCGCAAGGGTGGGCCCGGCATTACGAAGAGCGATCTGCTGGTGATCAACAAGATCGATCTGGCGCCACTGGTGGGCGCCTCGCTTGAGGTGATGGATCGCGATGCGAAAAAAATGCGCGGAGAAAAGCCATTTGTTTTCAGCAATCTCAAATCCGGGCAGGGACTTTCGGACATCATCGCCTTCATCGAAACCCAGGGCATGCTCGCCCCAGCCTGACTTTCCAAGGAGAACACCCATGCGACCCATCCGCCCCCTGCTCGCTGCCGGTCTTGTCATGGCATCCGGCGCAGCCTTCGCCCACCCCGGCCATGAGGCGATGAGCCTGGCCAGCGGGTTCAGCCACCCCTTCGGTGGCGTGGATCATCTGCTCGCGATGCTGGCGGTCGGGCTCTACGCGGCCCGCCAGGGTGGTAAGGCCCGCTGGGCGCTGCCGGCCACCTTTGTCGCAGCGATGCTCGCGGCGGCAGGGCTGGCACACGCGGGCGCGCACATTCCGCTGATCGAGGCCGGCGTTGCTGCGTCGGTGTTGATTCTCGGGCTGCTGATTGCCGCCGCCGCGCGCCTTCCGCTGGCGCTCACTGCACCGCTGGTCGCCATGTTTGCGATGTTCCATGGCGCCGCACACGTCGCGGAAAAAGGTGACGCAGGACTGTTCGCCTACGCCGCGGGCTTCGCACTGGCGAGTGCGGCCCTGCACGGCTGCGGCTGGCTGATCGGGCGCCGCATCCCAGAAACCACTTCCGGTGCCCGCCTGCAGCGCGCCGCGGGGGGCGTGCTGGCCGTGGCAGGTGGCTTGCTGCTGGGCACCTGACCGGTACACCAAAGGGGGTGCGAAACGGCACCCCCTGTAAGACGCCTCAAGCGCCAGCCTAGGGCTGCGCTTGATCTTCAAACCAGCACCGGGCGGGCTTCTCAAGCGCACGATTGACATCTGCGCACACGCAGCAGGATGCTGCGCTAACCCATTGCGTGGAGCTTGGCATGCTGGCTTGGATCGCGCGACTGTTCGGCCTGGGCTCCGATACCCGCCCGTTGACAGAGGCGGCAGCCGAATCGCCTGCCGAGCCAGAGACAGCCAAGGCCCATGTACCCGAGATCGAACCGGCGCCTGCCGCCGAAGGCGCGTTGCTGCAACAGGTGCTGCTGGACAAGCAGCGGCGCGCCACCGGCTACCTGTTCTCGCTGCAAGCGGGGCGCAGCGGCCAGTTGGCGGATCAGTCACCGCGCGTGCGGGCACTGCTCGATGATCTGCTGATTGCGCGCCTGCTGACGCTCGCACCCCACTGGCCCGCGCAGTGCTGCGCATGGATCGCGATTGACGACACGTCGCTGGCGCACGGATCGCTGCCGCGACTGGCTGCGCTGCGCACGGTGCTGCATGTCCAAGCAGTCGATCCTGAACAGGCCGCGGCGCCGGAGGTGGTCAGCCGTATCCGCAGCCTTCAGCGTGAGGGCATCCGCATCGGCCTCGACGCGGCGCCGGGCTCGCCATGGTTCGAGTCGCTCGCCTGGCTCACCGATGTCTTTCTGCTCGATTTTCACGAGGCACCCGCCACGCTGCAGCGCTACCAGGCCCAACTTGGCGCCCAGTTTCCGTTGATCCCGCGTGTCGCCACCGGTGTCGACACGCTCGACGCCCTCGATGCTGCCTGGAAGCTGGGCTGCAGCGAGGCGGCTGGCGCCTTCGCTCAGCTTCGGGGCAACTGGCAGGGCAACCGCATCGCGCCCGGCCCCTTGCGCGTGACAGCGTTGCTCGCGCGCATCGGGAGTGACACCGAGAACCGCGAAATCGCTGCGGCACTCAAGCAAGACATGGCCCTTTCGTACCGGCTGCTGCGCTTCGTGAATACGGCAACGGGCGGTCTGCAACATGCGGTCGGCTCGATCGAGCAGGCGCTCTTGCTGCTCGGCCGTGAGCAGCTCTACCGCTGGCTAGCCCTCCTGGTGTGCGCCAGCGCTCAGCGCGGCGAAGGCGACGCGATGATGGAGAACGCGCTGGTGCGCGCCCGGATGCTCGAAGTGCTGGCCGACCGCGTGGCCCCGGAAGCGCGCGACGATCTGTTCGTAACCGGATTGTTTTCGCAGCTCGACATGCTGCTGCAGGTGCCGATGGAGACGGCGCTCGAACCGCTCGCGCTCACGCCAGCAGTGCGCGAAGCGCTGCTTGAACGCAGCGGCCCTTGCGCGGATTGGCTGGCGGTCGCCGAAGCCGGTGACAACGGTGACCCTGTCGCGCTGCTCATCGCATGCCGCAAGCTGGGTATCCCGGCGATGCGCGCCGCCAGCGCACGCATCGCCGCACTGGCGTGGGTGCACAGCCTCGCCGCAGCGCCCGAAGTGCCGCCGGCCTAGAGATCCATTCGCCGGTCCGGCAACTGGTAGAGCAGATCCGGCAAGCCTTCCTCGTTGTCCACCGCAGCGCCCTCGCGACGCAACAGCACTTCAAACCCGCGATGCTCATAGAAGCGGCAGGCCCTCGGATTGTCACGGAAGCACCAGAGCCGCACCGGGAACGGCAGTTCGCATACCGCGTAGCCGAGCAGTGCGCTGCCGACCCCGGAGTCGACCGCATCCGGGCGCACATAGAGCTGGTCGACCCAACCGCAGCCGCCCCGCTCCGCAAGCGCGCAGAAGCCGACGATGCGGTGACCGCGCTCCGCGACCAGTACGCGGGAACACGGGATCAGGTGCAGCGCGACCCATTTGCGCACCGACTCATCGTCATGCGCGAGCGGAATCGAAGGCATCAGCGCCTTGCGCGAGGCCAGCAGCACATCGGCCACCGCATTCGCGTCACGCCGCACCGCAGGGCGGATGTTGAGCATCGCCTCAGGCCGTCGCGGCGTCAGGCGGGGTATGCCGCAGCAGGCCGCCGAAGCGCCACGCTGCAGTGCTGCAAGCGACTGCACTCAATGCCAGCACCAGCCGCGTGTCGAGCAGGATCAGCGCGGCGCCGACCAGGGCCACAGCAACGTTGGCGAGGCAGAAGGTCGTCGAAAGCAGCCCCATCACTGCACCCTGGCCGTGCTGGTCGAAACTCTGCGACCAATGCACCGGCATCGACGTGCTGTAGATCGACAGGGGCACGCCGATCAGCACGATCACCACGATACCCAGCGTCGACCAGCCGGTCGCCAGCACCACGAAGCAGGCAGCCACCACCCACGCCGTACTGCGCGCGGCAGCGAGCGGCACAAAGCGCTGACCGACACGCGGCCACACCAGCGCACTCATCAGTGTCATCAGCAAGCACATACCGGCGGTGACCCATGAAATGCCGCTCGGCCCCAGCCGCGCGAACTCGACCAGCCACAAGGGATAAAACTCGTAAAAGCCATTCAGACCGAAGGTAAAGGCAAGTTGCAGCCAGAATACACGCCGCACCGCCGGGTCCTCCAGCAGCCGGAACGCATGCTGCTCGCGCGCGAAGGCGACCCAACCACGCCCACCGAGGTCCGCTTTCGCGCCGGTGTTGGGCACCAGCCATGCCAACAGCACAAGGGCGGGCAGCATCATCGCTGCAGCCACCACAAAAGGCACCCAGCCGCCCAGCGGCATCAGAAAGCCTCCGAGCAAGGGCCCCACCAGCCAGCCAATGTAGAGCGAGGCATTGACCATCGAGAACGAGCGGGTCTTGTCGATCTGCGGATGCAAGTCGGCCGCGATCGCGCGTGCAATCGCGGCATTGCCTTCGCACAGCCCGGTGGCAAAGCGTGCAAGCGCGAACAGCGGGAAGTTCTCGCTGACCAGCGCGAATGCGCTCAGCGCGTAGCCAAGGATCGCAAGGGTCAGCGTGGCAAGCATGATGCGACGGCGGCCGTAGCGATCTGACATCGGGCCAAGCACAAGACTGCCGAGCAAGATGCCGAAGGGGTTCAGCGCAATCGCGATACCCAGCAGCAGCTTCGGGTTGAGCCCGGCCCAGTGGGTGAAGCCGTTGACCTGGCCGTCGATGAACAGCGGCGAGAGAATCGGGTACGGCAGCGCGACGCCCACGGTGGACATCAGGGCGACGCAGCAGACAGAGAACAACACCAGGCGCG
Source organism: Niveibacterium sp. (assembly GCF_041909475.1). Lineage (NCBI taxonomy): Bacteria > Pseudomonadati > Pseudomonadota > Betaproteobacteria > Rhodocyclales > Rhodocyclaceae > Niveibacterium > Niveibacterium sp. The sequence continues at coordinate 30,386 of NZ_JAYRDJ010000017.1, forward strand.
GGTGACGCATAAATTGGAAGCGCCGCCGATCGTTGTGCGATCGCGGCGCTGGCTCATTTAATTGTTGAGTATTTTACTCAACAATCGCCGGATTGGCGAGCCGGTCGGTGCCGCGCGGGTAGCGCGGGCACCGCCGTGGGCCCTGCATGCGGCGGATCACGCCGAGGCAGGTGCAGGTTGCTCGAAGCTTGAAATACGTTGCTGTGCGCGGGCCACCGCACTGACCAGGGCGAGGATCGCCGCCGTCGTGACGTTGCCGTGCAAGCCGGCGCCAAACGCGCTGCCCGGTACGCCGTCCATCGTGATCTCGACGAAGGCGATCGCGCGCGCGTCGGAGCCCGCTGTCAGCGAGCGCTCCTCGAACGACACCACCTTCACTGGCAAGCCCAGCGCATGCACCGCCGCATCAAGCGGGCCGTTGCCGGTACCTTCGCGGCGCGTTTCCACGCCCGATTCGCGCGTCACGAGGCGGATGCCCTGCTGCTCGCCGGATTCAAACAAGTGGTGCTCGACATAGGCCGGCGACTCCGCCGCAAGGTAGGTCTCGCGGAAGATGCGCCAGAGTTCGGACGCGGTCACTTCGCGGCCGACATCATCGAGATGGCGCTGCACCTCGGCGGCGAACTCCACCTGCATGCGGCGCGGCATCGCCACGCCGTAATGCTCTTCGAGCAGGTAGGCGATGCCGCCCTTGCCCGACTGACTGTTCACACGGATCACCGATTCGTAACTGCGGCCGAGGTCCTTCGGATCGACCGGAAGATACGGCACTTCCCAGATCGCGTTCGGGTCCTGCACCGCGAGGCCCTTCTTGATCGCATCCTGGTGCGAGCCGGAGAAGGCGGTGAACACGAGATCGCCGACGTAGGGATGGCGCGGGTGAATCGGCAACTGCGTCACTTCCTCGGCGACGCGCGCGACAGCGTTGATGTCCGAGAAGTCGAGCTTCGGATCGACGCCCTGGGTGTAGAGGTTGAGGGCGAGCGTCACAAGATCCACATTGCCGGTGCGCTCGCCGTTACCGAACAGGCAGCCTTCGATGCGATCGGCGCCCGCCATCACCGCGAGTTCCGCCGCCGCCACCGCGCAGCCGCGGTCGTTGTGCGGATGCACGCTGAGGATGATGCCGTCACGGCGCGCGAGATTGCGGTGCATCCACTCGATCTGGTCGGCGTACACATTCGGCGTGGCGCCCTCCACCGTCGCGGGCAGGTTGATGATCACGCGCTTTGCAGGCGTCGGCGCCCACACCGCGGTCACCGCATCGACGATCTCCTTGGCGAATTCAAGCTCGGTGCCAGAGAACACTTCCGGGCTGTACTGGAAAGTCCAGTCGGTTTCCGGCCGTTCGGCGGCGAGCTGCTGGACGAGCTGTGCGCTTTCTACGGCAATCGCCTTGGTGCCTTCGCGATCGGTGTTGAACACGATGCGGCGGAAGTTCGGCGCGGTGGCGTTGTAGAAGTGCACGATCGCGCGGCGCGCGCCGGCGAGCGACTCAAAGGTACGGCGGATGAGGTGCTCGCGCGCTTGGGTCAGCACGCCGATCGTCACGTCGTCCGGGATGTGGCCGCCTTCGATGAGCGTGCGGACGAAGTCGAAATCGGTCTGCGAGGCGGAAGGGAACGCGACTTCGATTTCCTTGAAGCCGACTGCGACGAGGGTCTTGAAGAGTTTGAGCTTGGCGGCGCCGGACATCGGCTCGAAGAGGGCCTGGTTGCCGTCGCGCAAGTCGGTCGAGAGCCAGATCGGCGCCTCGGTGATCACCTTGTCCGGCCAGCGGCGGTCGGCAAGGCGGACAGGTTCAAATGCTCGGTACTTGGTGGCGGGCTGCTTCAACATCGTTTTCTCCTGGATGCGCTTTCGATACGGACATTTCGAGTCGCGGCGCGGGCCCCGATCAGGGACTCCCGGACTGCCGAGCTGCCGCTTTGCACGGCCCGGCAGTCGGTCAGCAGTCGTAGCGCAGAAAACAGGTGAATCAGGGTCAGCATGGGAGTCTCCTCGGGATCGGGGACACCGCCGGCGGACGCGCGAAGACGCACGAATCCCGCAAGGCGGACGGGTACAACTCAACAGGAGGGGTTGGGATTTAGATGCGCGCGGGGCGCAGCAGTCGGCCCAGACCCAGGAACAGGGTCAGGGAGGTCAGGCTCAGCAGGAGAGCGAGGGCCGATTGCAGTTGCATGGGGTAACCATAAGCGGCCCGGCGCCGATCCGTCAAGTGGGTTTGATCGCAGTCAACGTGGCAAACTTGATCCGCGTTATGGCCGATAGCGGCTTGCCGTTCAATGATCGCCGCCCCGGCATCCGTGGCGGTAGTCATTCACGCAATCGATGCGCTAGACTGGCCCGGCTGCTCTAACCATCCGAGAGAGGACAAGAGACATGAAGCAAATCCTGACCGCCGCTGCCATTGCCGGCCTGCTGGCTTCCGGCGCGGCCTTTGCCGACGCGGGCGCTGATCTGGCGAAGACCAAGAACTGCCTGGCCTGCCACGCTGTCGACAAGAAGGTCGTTGGCCCCGCATACAAGGACGTTGCCGCCAAATACAAGGCCGACAAGGGCGCCGAAGCGAAGCTGATCGACAAGATCAAGAAGGGTGGCTCGGGCGTGTGGGGCAATGTGCCGATGCCGCCGAACCCGCAGGTGAACGACGCCGAAGCGAAGCAGCTGGTGCAGTGGGTACTGAGCCAGAAATAAGCGTCTCGCCGCAAAGCAAAAAGGCCGACTTGAAGTCGGCCTTTTTTGTTACGGGCGCGTCAGGCGCGGACCAGATCGGTCTTTACCTTGGTCTTGGATTTAAGCTCGTTGCAGCGGTTGCACCACCAGTTGCTGGCGCCACAGGCAGCGATCTTTTCCAGCTCGCTGCCGCAGTCGGCACATTCGCCGCGCACTCGGTAATCCGCAGTGCAGGCTTCGCAGTGCCACAGCTTGCCGCGCGATTCGAGCGGCGTGGCATGGACGGGGCATAGACGTTCCATCGCAATCACCCGAACTGAAGGCTATCGGCGAATGCCACCGCGGCGACCAGCGCCTTGCTGACATCCTCCGCGCGGAGCTGCAGCTTGCTGATCTGTTCGCCAAGCAACGCCGGGTCGAGTCGCTCACACGCGATTGCGAGATCGAGGAAGGGGCGATAGATCCCTTCTCCGCGCAGCAACGCGTCGTTGATGGGCTCAGGCAGCGTCATTTCGCTCAACACCGCTTCCGGCGTGGTGCCGAGCAGCACATGGATCAGCGAGAAAGCACCGGTGATGAAGAGGTTGTCGACCTCGCGCTTCTCGACGAAAGCCGCGCCGATCAGTTCCATGAAACGCCCGCGCGCGATCGCGGCCTGCATCAGTGCCGGCGCCAGCGGATCCTTGCTCGCGGACACCAGCAGCAGTGACAGCCACTTGTTCAGCTTGTCCATGCCGAGGATCGTCACCGCGTGGCGGAAGGACTGCACCTCGACCATCAAACCGAAGGCCGGCGAATTGATGTAACGAAGCAGCTTGTACGACAGGGCCACATCGAGCTTCAGCGCAGCCTCGATCTCCTTGACCTCGGCCTCGTTGCGCACCAGGTTCAGCAGCCGAACGATCTGGGCATGCGAGGGGGCGAGTTCCTTCGCCGCCTTGACGCCCTTCAGGAAGAACCAGCCCGACGCGCCGTCATAGCCGTTCTGCACCGCGGTGGCGAAGGCCGGCAGATCAGGCAGGCCGGTCGCGATCGCGATGCCGGGGAAGCCGGCCGGCTTGGGTGTCTTGTTTGCATCCGCGAGCACGAAACGGAACTCGGCGCCCTCGGGCAGCGCCATGCCCGGTTGGAACCACGAGAGGCAGACGTTGATGCCCGCCTCCTGCAGCTGCGGGATCAGCGCCTTGGTCTGATCGTAAGCGAGCGCCGGGGCCGGGATCTCGACCATGGTGTTGGGCGGCATCTGCCAGTCCATCAGCTCGGCGGTCGGTACGAGCCGCCCCAGACTGACGAACACCGTGTGGTTGCTCGGCCATGTGGCGGACAAGGCGTTCAGTGCGGCCACGGCAGCCGGCACGCTGGGGGCATGCACCACCAGGCGGTTGGCGGTAATCGCGCGCTGCTTGTTGACGACCGGTTCGCGGGTGATCAGTACGGCTTGGCTCATATCGGCACGGTATCAGGTTGAACTGCTGTCGGACGAAAAGCTGAAGGCATCGGCAAAGAAGGCGTCGGCCGGCAAACCGCAACGCGCGGTGAAATCCGCCCGCGCCGCGTCGATCATCGGCGGCGCCCCGCAAGCGTAGACCTGCACGCCACTCATGTCCGGAAAATCTGCCAGCGCCGCCTGGTGTACCAGACCGGTACGGCCCTGCCAGCCCTCCGGAGGCATATCGGATATGACAGGCACAAACTTGAACCCCGGCAGCTTCGTTTCCCATTCGCGCGCGAGGTCGAACAGGTAGAGCCCGGCGCGGTCGCGTGCCCCCCAGTACAGCGTGACCGGGCGATGATTGCCGGTCGCGATCATGTGTTCGATCAAGCCCTTCATCGGCGCGAAGCCGGTGCCACCGGCCACCATCACGATCGGCTTGCTGCTTTCACGCAGGTAGAAGCTGCCCAGCGGGCCTTCGAAGCGCAGGATGTCGCGCTCTTTCATGGTGTTGAACACATGCGTCGTGAAGCAGCCGCCCTCGACGAGACGGATGTGCAGCTCCATCTCGCCTTCGCGCTCTGGCGCGTTGGCAATCGAGAAACTGCGGCGCTTGCCGCCCGCCAGCAGGAAGTCGATGTACTGGCCGGCCAAGAAGCGGAAGCTGTCGTTCGCCGGCAGCTTCAGCGTCAGTACGATCACGTCGTCCGCCGCGCGCACGATGCTCTGCACACGGCAAGGCAGCTTCTTGATCGGGATGTCGGTGATGCGGCGTACGTCGCGCACTTCCAGCACCAGGTCGGAGATCGGTCTGGCGCAGCAGAACAGCGCAAAGCCCGTCTCGCGTTCGGCCACCGGCAGCGTCGTTTCCGGCGACTTGCCATGATCCACCGAGCCCTCCAGCACCCGCCCCTTGCAGGATCCGCAGGCGCCATCGCGGCAGCCGTAGGGCAGCATCAGCCCGGCATCGAGTGCGGACTGCAGGACCGAGGTATCGGGATTGGCGGAGAAGTCGAGACCGGCGGGTTGAAGCTTGACCTGATAAGACATGGAAGTGTTGAGCTTGAAGGCAATGCGATAATCCGGGGATGGTAGCCCAACGCAACCCGAAACGCCGATCGGCCCGAGCCACGACCGGCCTGCGCCCGTCCGGCCGACTCGCGCGCCGCCGCGTGCTGATCGTCGGTAGTGGCGACGTCGCCGCACGGGCGATTCCGCTGCTGGTACGGCACGCCCGCGTCTTCGCACTGGTGCGCCGTGCCGAGGCGGGCGCCCCGCTGCGCGCACTCGGTGCGCTGCCGCTGCGCGCCGATCTCGACGATGGCCGCAGCCTGCGCCGCTTGGCCGGCATTGCACCGGCGGTGCTGCACTTCGCGCCGCCGCCGGATCGTGGCGAGGGCGATCCGCGCAGCCGTCACCTCGTCGCCGCACTGGGGCGCCGCAGTCTGCCGGCGCGCCTCGTCTACATCAGCACCACCGGCGTCTACGGCGATTGCGGTGGCGCCTCGGTGCCGGAAACCTGCCCCTTACGTGCCGGCACGGCCCGCGCCAAGCGCCGCATTGCGGCCGAGCGCACGCTGCGCGCCTTTGCACGGCGCAGCGGCTGCCAGCTTGCGATCCTGCGCGCGCCCGGCATCTACGCCGCCGAACGCCTGTCGCTCGCGCGGCTGGAACGCGGCGACCCGGTGTTGCACGCCAGCGAAGACGTCTTCACCAACCACATTCACGCCGACGACCTCGCGCGTCTGGCCATCGCGGCCCTCACGCGCGGCGGCAACTGCCGCGCCTGGAACGCGAACGACGATTCCGATCTGCGCATGGGCGAGTGGTACGACCGCATGGCCGACACCTTCGGCCTGCCGCGCCCACCGCGCGCCACGCGCCGCGAGATCGAGGCCGTGCTGAGCCCGATGATGCTGTCCTTCATGTCCGAATCGCGCCGGCTCGACAACACCCGCATGCACCGGGAACTCCGCGTGCAGCTTCGCTATCCGACGGTCGACGCGGGGCTCGCCCATGCGCGCGCCTGGTTCGATCAACACAAGGAAAACAAACAATGATGTACATGTGGCTCAAGGCAATTCACGTCTTCTTCGTCGTCAGCTGGTTCGCCGGCCTGTTCTACCTGCCACGCATCTTCGTGAACCTGGCGATGGTGCCAGCCGACAGCCACGCCGAACGCGAGCGCCTGCTGGTGATGGCGGGCAAGCTCAAGCGCTTCATGCTGCCGCTGATGATTGGCACCTGGATCTTCGGCCTCGCGATGATCTTCTACGGTGGCCGGGAAGCGGCATATGCCTGGATGACGCAAGGCTGGCTGCATGCCAAGCTGTTCATCGTGCTGCTTCTGAGCGGCTACGACGGCTACTGCAGCCGCCTGCTGCGCAACTTCGCGGCCGGCCGCAACACCAAGAGCCATGTGTGGTTCCGTGTGTTCAACGAACTGCCGGCGGTGGCGCTGCTGTTCGTCGTGATCCTCGTGATCGTCAAACCTTTCTGAGCGTGCGCCGATGAGCGAGAACTTCTTTGCCCCCTGCCCGCGCGGGCTCGAACCGCTGCTCGCCGACGAACTGACGGCGCTCGGTGCGCAGTATGTAAAGCCGGTGCACGGCGGCGTTGCCTTCGCTGGTGACTGGGCACTGTGCTGGCGCGCGAACCTGGAAAGTCGCATCGCCACCCGCGTGCTCTGGCGCGTGGCCGAACGCGGCTACCGCAGCGAGGACGACATCTACGCGCTGGCGCGCGAACAGGCGTGGGAGAAGTGCTTCTCGGTGGACCGCACGCTGCGCATCTACGTCACCGCGATCCGCTCGCCGCTGCGCAGCCTGAACTTCACGACGCTGCGCGTGAAGGACGCGATCTGCGACCGCTTCCGTGACGTGCGCGGGCGCCGCCCTTCGATCAGCACCGAGGCGCCGGATGTCCGGGTGCATGCCTTCCTAACGGCAGAGACCAGCACGCTGTACCTCGACACCTCGGGCGAACCGCTGTCACGGCGCGGCTTCAAGCGCGCCAAACATGAAGCGCCGCTGAAGGAAAACCTTGCTGCCGGCATCCTGAAACTGAGTGGCTGGCAGCCCGACCAAGCCTTGCTGGACCCGATGTGCGGCAGTGGCACCTTCCTGATCGAAGCGGGGCTGATGGCGCTGGACATTCCGCCCGGCGCCGAGCGCGACTTCGGCTTCGAACGCCTGCACAGCTTCGACCCGGTGGCGTGGAAACGGCAACGCACGATGGCACTGCAACGCCGCCGCCCGGCCGACGACGTGCGGCTGTACGGCGCCGACATCGACATGCGCGCGGTGGACGCAGCACGCTACAACCTGCGCGAAGCCGGGCTGGACGACCTGGCGCAGCTCCGCACCAGCGACCTTCTGAAACTCGAAGCGCCGGAGTCGCGCGGCGTACTGCTGTGCAACCCGCCCTACGGTGTGCGGCTGACGGCGCCGCGGGCGGCAGCGGGCCGCCGCGATGCGCCGGCACCGGTTGCGGATGGCGAGGAAAGCGAACTCGCGGCCTGGTATCCGAAGCTCGGCGACCATCTCAAGCAGGCGTTTGCCGGCTGGCAGTGTTTCTTCTTCAGCGGCGACCCGGCCCTGCCGAAGAAGATCGGGCTCAAGGCCAGCCGCCGCACACCGCTGATGAATGGCGACATCGAATGCCGCCTTTTCGCCTACGACGTGGTCGCCGGCTCCAACCGCCGTCTGCGGGAAGCGCCGCCGGCCGAAGATTGAGCGCGATCAGGCGACCGTCGTACCGTCGCGCGCGATCAGGCTGACCGGGGCGGCCGCCAGCCGCAGCGACAAGGTGCGGCGGCGCCGGATCGGCATGTGCTCGTACAGCAGCAGTTCGGCCGGCCGCCACATCGCCACCCAGGCGAAGATCGTGAAACTCTCGCGCAGGGCCCGTGCGAGACGGTAGGGCGATTCCGGGTCGATCAGGTTCGCGATGCCCAATAGCACGGCCACCACCGCGAGGCCGATCAGCGTCGCGATGCGGCCGTTGCGGAACACGCGTGAAAGGTCGCGCGTGGCCGCCAGCGCCTCGAGTTCGAAATGCTGGCGCAGCGCACGCACCACGCGCTGCACGTCGCCCGGCTGATCGTCGTCGACGACGAATTCAATCCGCAACGGCACCTTGCGGCGCACCAGATCGGCTTCGGCCAACAGCCGATCCGCCACCTCGGGATGCAGCGCAGGGCCGGCAAACGGTGAATCCTCCGGCGCCAGCAATGCGGTCACCGAGCGCAGTTCGAGGCGCAAACAGTTCGGTTCGTTGTTCTTCTTCATGCCATCACCCCCGCTACAGACGGACGATGGTAGCCCCGCAAGATGTCAATCGGCCATCAGATTCCGGACGTGCAGGCCTTCGGCGACGAAGGTTTCGATCAACTCCGCCTGGTGCGCGAAGTCGCGCGTTTCCATCTGCAGGATCACTTCCGTCTTGCCCACCGGCACATGCAGCTCGCCGCGCCGATGCTCCACATGACGAACATTGATCCCGAGCGCCGCGACCGTCTTGAGCAGGCTCAACAGACGGCCGGGGCTATCGGGAATCGTCACCGCAACGCTCATCAGGCGGCCGCTTGAGGCCAAACCGTAGTCGATCGAACGGCCGACCAGCGTCATGTCGACGTTGCCGCCCGAGATCACCACTACGGCGCGGTCGTCCGGTCGCAGCTTGACCTTGCCACGCATCAGCGCCGCCAGCCCCACCGCACCGGCACCTTCGGCGATCGTGCGGGTGCGCTCCAGCGTCGCGACGATCGCTTCGGCAATCGCGTTGTCGTCCACCGTCACGATTTCGTCGACGAAACGCGCGATCACAGCCGAGGTGCAACGCCCCGGCGCCTTCACTTTGATGCCATCGGCGATCGTGTGCGCGCCCGGCGCGCAGGCCTCGAACTGGCCATCCTTGAGGAAGTGGCGGTATGGCGCCACGGTTTCGGTCTGCACGCCGATGATGCGGATGTCGGGCCGCTGCAGCTTCAACGCCAGCGCAATGCCGGACAGCAGGCCGCCACCGCCCAGCGGCACCACGGCCACGGTCATGTCCGGGCAGTCCTGCAGCATCTCCAGCCCGCAGGAGGCCTGGCCGGCGATCACGTCCCAGTCGTCGTAGGGGTGCATGAAGGCCAGATCCTGCTCGGTGGCGATGCGGTCGGCCAACTCGCGCGCCTGTTCCAGATTCTCGCCGTGCAGCAGGATCGTCGCGCCCATGCGGCGGCAGGACTGGATCTTGGTGATCGGCGCGTTCACCGGCATCACCACGGTGGCCGCCACGCCGGCATTGGCCGCAGCGCGCGCCACCCCCTGCGCGTGGTTACCCGCCGACACTGCCACCACACCGCGCAGATCAGGGCGCGCAGCGATCAGGCGGCGCATCTTGTACGTTGCGCCACGGATCTTGAAGGAGCCGGTGCGCTGCAGGTTCTCCATCTTGAGCCACACCGGCGCGCCGAGCTCTTCGCTCAGGATGTCGTTCTGCCATTGCACGGTGCGCATCACGGCGTCGGCAATGCTGTCGGCCACCTGGCGCAGCTGCGCGAGGTCGGGGCATCCTGTGGGCAGGGAATGGGGTGAACACGGGTTCGCGTTGGGGCTCATGGCGGCTCGCGGTGAAGGTGGCCGCGCCGGGTAGGCGCCGCCTCGGGGCGGATTCTGGGCCGGGCGCCCCGCGCTCAGCAAGCCGCACACCGTTGGTCGGCCGCCTCAAGTCGGTTGTCATGCCCGCCGTAGACCGGGCAGTAGAATGTTGTTTCCCTCCCCCGATGACGGAGCCTGCATGCAAGTCTGGCTGCTGGTGGCAAGCCTCGCGCTGGTGCTGTGCGCCGTCACGCTGGCGCTGTTCAAGGCACATCGCCGCCTCCGTGCGGCCGATGGCGAAGAGCAGCTCAGCGCGCGGGAACTGCGCCGTCTGCGCGACATTTCGGCCTTCACCGCCGACTGGCAGTGGGAGCAGGACGCGGAACTGCGATTCACGAGTTTCTTCGGCGGCACGATCTCGCGCCACCAGGTGCCGGTCGAACATCTGCTCGGTCACCGCCGCTGGGAGATCCCCGGCCTCGTCTGCGATCCTGCCGAGATGGCGGCCCACCGTGTGACGGTGGAAGCCCACCAGCCCTACTACGACTTTGAATACGGCGTGCGCAAAGCGGACGGTGACTTCCGCTGGTACGTCAGCAGCGGCCGGCCGGAATACGACGAGCAGGGCAACTTCGTTGGCTACTTCGGCTACGCCCGCAACGAAACCCGGCGCAAGCAGGCGGAACTGGCGCTGCAGGAAAGTCAGCAACGCCTCGCGGCAATTCTCGATGCGCTGCCGGTGGCGCTGGTGGTGCTCGACGCGGCGGGCAAGGTGCAGCTCTGGAACGTCGCCGCGCAACGGCTGTTCGGCGTGCGGCGCGAAGACATCGTCGGCCGCAGCGACGCGCGCAACGCGGAAGGCGCCATGGCTGCCGCCGTGCTGGGCGAGCATCTGCTCGGCCACGCCGATCCCGCCACCGTTGCGCCGCGCAGCGAGGAAATCCGCTGCGAGACGATCCGCGGCCAGACGCTGTGGCTGCATGTGCTGAGTGTGGCGCTGCACGACAGCAACCAGAGCTTCTCGGGCACGATCCGCGTGGTGCAGGACATCACCGCACGCCGCAACGCCGAAGAGAAGGCGCATCGCGAGCATGCCGACCTCGACGAAGCACAGCGGATCGCGGCACTCGGCTCGATGCGCTGGGTGCCGGGAGCGCGGCTGGCGCACTGCTCCAGCCAGATGATCTCGCTGCTCGGCTTGCCGCCCGGTGAAGTCGATCAGCCTATCCGTCGCCTGCTCGGCCGCATCAATCGCCGATGCCGGCGCGAACTGATCGCGCAGTGGCGCGCGCTGCAGAGCAGCGGCATCGCGGTGGAGGCCCGCTGCTCGGTGGATAGCACCAGCGGGCGCCATCTGCTGGTGCGCGGGCATCTCGAAGTCAGCGCCGAACGCGAACCGGTGCTGCGGGTGACCGCCACCGACGTCAGTGATCTCGAAATCGCACGTGCGTCGGCCAATTCCGCCCGCGCGCTGTTCGAAACCCTGTTCGAGCACAGCCCGGTGGCCCTGAGTTTGTCTGATCTCGACCGCCGCGTGCTGGTGAAGGTGAACTCGGCCTGGCGCGGACTGTTCGGTATCGAGGCCGACGAAGCGATCGGACAGTCCACGTTGGCGCTGGGCCTGTGGTTCGATCCGCAGGAACGCGATGCGATGCTCGACACGGTCGCGCGCGAGGGCCGGGTCAGCCGCATGGAAGTACACGGCCAGCCGCGCAACGGCGAGCCGCGCGTGTGCGAACTCTCAGGCGTGCAGCTCGATCTGGACGGGCGACGGATGTTCCTGTCGTCGGTCGTCGATGTCAGCACCCAGCGGGCGCTGCAGGCCCGTGTCGAACGCATGAACCAGGAACTGGAAATGCGCGTCGCCCATCGCAGTGAGGAGTTGCGTGCCAAGCACGCCGAACTGGGGCTTGCGATGCAGCAGCTGGTGCAGGCGGAAAAGCTCGCCGCACTGGGCGGTTTGGTCGCAGGCGTTGCGCACGAGCTCAATTCGCCGCTCGGCAACACGCTCACGCTCGCCAGCAGCCTGCGCCAGCGCATCGGCAGCTTCGCCCGTTCGCTCGAAGACGGCAGCCTGCGCAAATCCACCCTCGCTGGCTTCACGCAGGACGCCGGCGAAGTCGCCGGACTGATCGAGCACAACGCGCGGCGAGCCTCGGAACTGATGACCAACTTCAAACAGGTGGCCGCCGACCAGACCAGCGAGCGCCGCCGCCGCTTCGACCTGAAGAACACCATCGAGGGTGTGGTGGCAGCCCTGCGCCCGCGCCTCGCCCATGTGCCGCAGAAACTCGAACTCGATCTGCCGGATGACATCGAGCTGGACAGCTACCCCGGGCCGCTGGAACAGGTCATCACGAACTTCATCAACAATGCGCTGCTGCATGCCTTCGACGACCGCAGCGATGGCCACATGAGTCTGAGCGCCGAGACGCTGGGTGACGAACAGGTACGCATCGTGTTCGCCGATGACGGCAACGGCATGGCGCCGGAAACCATGCAGCACGCATTCGAACCCTTCTTCAGCACGCGCGTCGGGCACGGTGGCACCGGACTCGGGCTTTACATCGTGCGCAACCTGATCGAAGCCCCGCTGGGCGGCACGCTGACGCTCGAATCAACACTCGGCACGGGCACCCGGCTCACGGTGGATCTACCGCTCGCGGCGCCCGCCAACCCACCCGGCACCCACTGAGCCGCAAGCCATGCGGGTTGCGGTGCACGATGGACGCAGCGCCCGCAAGCTGGGATAGTCGCGCACCCTGAGTTCTGGAACACCCGCCCGTGTCGCAGCCCGAACCAATGCCCGGCCTTGTCACCCGCCCACGCCGCTGGGCCCATGCCCTGTTGCGCCTGATCGGCTGGCGCATCGACCTGCCGCCGCCGCCGACCGCAAAAGTGCTGCTGATCGTGTATCCGCACACCTCGAACTGGGATTTCCCGCTCGGCCTGCTGACACGCTGGGCCTGTGGCTGGCCGGTGCGCTGGATCGGCAAGCACACGATCTTTGTCGGCCCCTTCAACCGGCTGCTGCGCAGCTGGGGCGGCATTCCGGTGAATCGCGCGGCGACCGGCGGCTTCATCGAAACCCTTGCGGCCGACATTCGCCGCCGTGACACGCTGATCCTCGCGATGGCTCCGGAAGGCACGCGGCGGCGTCTCGACCACTGGAAGTCCGGCTTCCTGCGCATCGCCCGCGCGGCAGACATGCTGCTGGGCCTCGCCTACATCGACTTCGCGACGCGCACCGTCGGCATCCGCAGTTACATGGCGTTGAGCGGCGATGATGAGGCCGACATGACGCGCATTGCCAAGGCCTACCAAGGCGTCGTCGGCTATCGGCCCGAACTCGCCAGCCCGATCCGGCTGCGCCCGCCGGGCGGCTGAGCCCGCCTCAACCGCCCGACCCGCGCCGCATCCCGTTCAGACACTCGGCTCGATCTCGGCCAGGCGCACGCGCAAACGTTCCAGCGCACGGCCGAGCGGCACGGTCAGCCGGCGCGTGGCGGCGGCGTCGCCCGCCTTGGCCGCGCTCTCCAGCTCGGCCGCTGCGGTGCCGACCCGATCGAAGCCCGCATTGCGTGCGCCGCCCTTGATGCGGTGAGCGAGGAAGCGCACTGCTTCGAGGTCTTCGATATCGAGCTTTTCGCGCAGTGCGACGAGGTCTTCCGCCGACGCCGTGACAAAGCCCTGCGCGATACCGTGCGCACGCTCGGTCGAGCCGAGCAACGCAGCCAGATGCGCAAGCGGCTCGGCCTCTTCGTCATGCACCTCTTCCGCGACCAGCCCCTGCGGTGGCATCGCCGGATTGCAGCCAAGCTGAGTCAGTGCGGCATGCAGGGTTTCGAGCGTGAGCGGCTTGAGGACCACATTGTCCATGCCGGCGGCCGCGCAGGCACTGGCCGTGGTTTCGCTGCCGTCCGCCGTGACCGCAGCGATCGGGGTGCGCGGCAAGCCGCGCAGACGCTCGCGCTGGCGCATGCGCGCAGCGAGGCTGATGCCGTCCTCGCCCGGCATGCGGTAGTCGAGCAGCACCGCGCAGTAAGTGCCGGTGCAGAAGGCCTCGAAGCCTGCCTGCGACTCGCCTACCAGTTGCGCATCGAAGCCCAGCAGCGACAACAATTCCTTCGCAACGCGCAGGTTCAACGGTTCGTCGTCGACCACCAGTACCACGCGGTTGGCGTTCGGTGCCGCAAGCGGTTCGACCGCACGCAGCGGTGCGGGGTCCAACGCGCGACCCAGCGCTTGCTGCAGGCGCGAGGGCAGCAGCGGTTCAGCCGCCAGTTCAACGACCCCAGCGCGCAGGCTGCGGATTACACCGCCGACGTCGCGCGTCAGCCGCACGCAGGGCTGGCCTTCGAGTGCCGGCGCGCCGTCCGACAAAGTGATCTGGCTGAAATCACGCGCTTCAGGCGTGACGACATGGGCGCCCCAGTTGCGCAGCCAGGCCTCGCCCTCCTGCCGCCAGAAGGCGTCGGCAACCGCAATGCGCACGCAGACGCCGACGAAACTGCGTTCGTCGGCAGACGCCAGCATCGCCGCGTCCGCCTCCACCGTGAAGCTGAACAGGCTGCCGCCGTGACCGCCGGCGGCGTAGTCGAGTCGGCCGCACATCGCGTCGGTGAGCGCACGGCAGATCGCGAGCCCGAGCCCGGTGCCGGGCGAGCCGGGGCCGCCGAGCGGTTCGAAGGGCTGGAACAGCCGGTGGCGTTCGCTATCCGGAATGCCGGGGCCGCTGTCTTCAACCTCGACGATCAGGCGCCAGCGGCGCGTCGTCAGCGGCGCCGCAGAGAGCTTGAGGCGCACGGCGCCGCGCTCGGTGTAGCGGATCGCGTTGGAGACGAGGTTGGCCATCACCTGCCGCACGCGCAGGCCGTCCAGCACCAGCGGCGGCACCTGCGGCGCGATCGAGAGTTGCAGTGCCAGCCCGCGCTCCGCGGCCATCGGCGCGAACAGCGACGCAACATCCTCGGCCAGCGCGCGGACGTCGGTCGGCTTCGGGTCGAGCGACAGGCGGCCCGCTTCGATGCGGGCGAAATCCAGCGCGTCGTTCAGGATCGACAGTGCCACGCGCGCCGAACGCGCTACCACGCCAAGCTGGTAGTGCTGGTTCTCGTCGAGCCGGCCGTGCGCGAGCGCATCGACCATGCCGGTGACGCCGTTCATCGGCGTGCGCATCTCGTGCGACAGCGCGGCGAGGAAGGCCGCCTTGCGGTCAGCCGAATCCAGCGCGGCGTCGCGCGCTTCGGCCAGCGCCGCCTCGCTCGCCTGCCGGCGCGCCACCTCGCGCTGCAGGCGGCGGTTCCAGACCACGATGATGCCGATCACCAGGCCAAGCACCGCAAGGATGGGCAGACCGACCGACAGCAGCTTCTGCCACGGCAACACGAAGCGGTATTTCGGCACCAGCCAGCGTTCGTTGAGCTCATGCACTTCGGCCGGGGTCAGCGAATCGAGCGCGAGCCCCAGCAGCGACACGAGTTCGGGCCAATCGCTGCGCACCGCGATATGCACCTCGCTCGGCGCCTCGACCCAGCTGCCGGCCACCTTCAGCACGCCGGCGTAGTCCTTGGCCAGCCGCGGCGCCACCGAGGTGAGGTCGTTGAAGCTCGCCTCGGCCTCGCCACGCGCCACGGCGTCGAGCGCCTGTTCGAGCGTATCGAACTCGATCACATGGATGCCGGGGTAGTTGCGCGCGAGCCGCGGCACGAGGAAATGCCCGCGCTTCATCGCCACGACCTTGCCGAGGTATTGGCCGGGTTCGTGGAAGAAATCGCCCTCGCTGCGGGTCACGGCCACCGTGGCCGTGGTCAGCAAGGGGCCGGCGAAGCGCGCGAACTCCTCGCGCTCGGCACTGCGCGACAAGCCGAGGGCGAGGTCGATCTCGCGTGTGGCGAGCGCCCGCTGCAGCTCGGCCAGCGTGAGCGCACGCGGCGTTTCGATGCCGACCCCGAGCCGCCGCGCGAGCAGATCGAACTTGTCAGCGAACAGGCCCTGCATGCGGCCATCGGGCCCGCGCTCGGTCAGCGGCGCATAGTCGGCGATGTAGCCGATGCGCAGGCGCGGATGCGCGGCCAGCCAGGCGCGCTGCGCCGCGTCGAGCTGCAGCGGCGTCGCAACCGGGGCCAGTTGCAGCGGCACAGGTGCCCAGCGACGCACGATGGCCGCCCGATCCTCGGCGCTGAGCGAGGTAATCGCGCGATCGAGCAGGGGCGCCAGCGCGGCGGCCTGACGGCTGACGCCGAAGCGCAAGCCGGAATCGATCGGCATCGGGCCACGCACCGAGAGGTTGGACAGCAGACCTCGCTCGACCTGGTACTCGGCGGGCGCCAGCGCGCCGAAATAGGCGTCGGCACGCGCCTCCGACACGGCGCGCAGCGCGTCGGCCGTGGTCGGCACTTTCAGCAGCTTGGCACGCGGGTAACGTTGCGGCACCAGTTCGGCCGCGGCATAACCTTCTTCGACCGCGACGGTCATCCCCTCCAGCGTCGCTTCGGGCGAGAGGCCGTTCGCGTCGCGCCGCGCGATCATCACGACGGGCGTCTCGAGGTAGGGCTGCGTGAAGTCCATGAAGCGCTCGCGCCCGCCGGTGCGGCCGATCGACGGCACGAGGTCGATGTCGCCCGCACGAACCTTGGCAAACAAGGTGTCGGCGTCCCGCTCGACGCGGATCTCGTAAGTTGCGCCGACACGCCGCGCGATCAGTTCGAGCATGTCGGCCGACATGCCGATGTAGCGCCCCTCGGCGCTGAACTGTTCGATCGGCGCCCAGTCCTGCCGCGCAACGCCGACGCGGATCACCGGATGGGTCGCCAGCCAGGCCCGTTCGGCGGGAGTGGCATCGATCGTTGCAGCCGGCACGGGCATGGCCAACAGGAGGCAAGCGGCGGCGAGCAGGCGCGCAGCCCATGCCAAGGCACCACGGAGGGGGGGGCGGATGGGTGACATGGCACGATGATAACGGCGCGGCGGCTGGGTCGGGCGCGGCAGAGTTCGCATGATCCGGGCAGAAGCCCGGCGCCGCGCTGCCGCCTGCCCGGTGCCGCAACGCCTCGCTCGCCCTGCCGCGATCGGCGCCGCAGCAGGTGGATCGGCTAGAATTGCGGTTTTTCCAAGCGGAGCGAAGCATGTTCTCCGGAATCGTGGCCACCACCGGCCGCATCGTTGCGGTGACCCCGCTCGACACAGGCGTGCGCCTGACGACCGACGCCGGCAACTGGGATCTTTCCGACGTCGCGCTCGGCGATTCGATCGCCCACAACGGCGTTTGCCTGACCGTGATCGCCAAGGATGGCCAGCGGATGCAGTTCGACGTGTCGGCCGAAACGCTCGCCTGCACCGTCGGGCTCGCCGAGCCGGGCGAAGTGAATCTCGAAAAGGCGCTGCGTCTGGCTGACCGCATCGGCGGCCACCTTGTCAGCGGCCATGTCGACGGCGTCGGTGAAGTGCTGAAGTTCGCACCGATCGGCGAGAGCCATGAGCTGGTGATCCGCGCGCCGCGCGCGCTGGCCGGCTACATCGCACGCAAGGGTTCGATCACGGTGGACGGCGTGAGCCTCACCGTGAACCGTATCGAGGGCACCGATTTTTCGATCAACCTGATTCCGCACACGGTTGAAGTCACGACGCTCAAGCGCCTCGCGCCGGGAACAAAGGTGAACCTCGAAGTCGACCTGATCGCCCGCCATGTCGAGCGGATGCTGGCATGGGAAAAGGAAGCATCTGCCACCGAAATGCAGACTGGCGGGGGCCAATCATGAGCGTGCTGGCACCAATTACCGCGATCATCGAAGACATCCGCGCCGGCAAGATGGTGGTGCTGGTGGATGAGGAAGACCGCGAGAACGAGGGCGACCTCGTGCTGGCAGCCGAGCATGTCACGCCGGAGGCGATCAACTTCATGGCCAAGCATGGCCGTGGCCTGATCTGCCTGACGCTCACGCAACGGCGCTGCAAGCAGCTGGGCCTGGGCCTGATGGTGAAGGACAACCGCTCGCCCTTCTCGACCGCCTTCACCACCTCGATCGAGGCGGCCGAAGGGGTTACGACCGGCATCTCGGCGCAGGATCGTTCGGTCACCGTGCAGGCGGCTGTCGCCCGCAACGCGACGCCGGATTCGATCGTGCAGCCGGGCCACATCTTCCCGCTGATGGCCCAGCCCGGCGGCGTGCTGGTGCGTGCCGGCCATACCGAAGCCGGTTGCGACCTGGCGCAGTTGGCTGGTTGCGAACCGGCCGCGGTGATCTGCGAGATCCTCAAGGACGACGGCACGATGGCGCGCCTGCCGGATCTGCTGGAGTTCGCGAAGGAGCACGACCTGAAGATCGGCGCGATCCGTGACCTGATCGAATACCGCGCACAGGCCGAAGTGCTGGTCGAGCGCGTGACCGAGAAGACCATCGATACCGCGCACGGCCCGTTCCAGCTCTGCGCCTTTGCCGACCGCGTGTCGGGCGAGGTGCACCTGGCGCTGTCGCGCGGCGAGATCCGGCCGGAGACCGAAGCGCTGGTGCGGGTGCATGAACCGGTGTCGGTGCTCGACTTCCTCGACCCCGCCGGCAGCCACCATAGCTTCGGCGTGGACGATTCGCTGCGCCGCATCGCCGCGCACGGCAACGGCGTGCTGATCCTGCTGCGTCGCCCCGAAACCGGCGAGGAGCTGATCGCGAAGCTGACGCCGGACGGCAACCGCCGCAGCGCAGTCAAGTGGGATCCGCGCATCTTCGGTATCGGCGCGCAAATCCTGCGCAACCTCGGCGTCGGCAAGATGCGCGTGCTCGCCAGCCCGCGCAAGATCCCGAGCATGACCGGCTTCGGCCTGGAAATCACCGGCTACGACGCGCCGGCCGCCTGAACCTCACCATCGCACGGCGCCTGCATGGCGCCCATAAGGACTGACATGCCCCGCTTCGAGAAGATTGCCGAGATCACCCCCGAGCTCAACGGCGCCGGCCTGCGTGTCGGCATCGTGATGAGCCGCTTCAACCAGTATGTGTGCGAAGGCCTGCTGTCGGCCGCGACCACCGAACTGATCAACCGCGGCGTCGCGCACGACGCGATCCTGATCGCCACCGTGCCGGGCGCGCTGGAGATTCCGCTCGCGCTGCAGACGATGGCGCGCTCCGGCCGCTTCGATGCGCTGATCGCACTGGGCGCCGTGATCCGCGGCGAGACCTACCACTTCGAGCTGGTGTCGAATGAGCAGGGCGCGGGCATCACCCGCGTCACGCTCGACGAAAGCATCCCGGTTGCCAACGGCGTGCTGACGACCGAAGACGACAACCAGGCCGAATTCCGCATGCATCAAAAAGGCACCGAGGCCGCCCAGGCGGCAATCGAGATGGCCAACCTGCAAAGGGCACTCCGCGCATGAACACCCCGACCCCGAACAAAACGCCGCGCCGCCTCTCGCGCGAACTGGTGCTGCAGGGCCTGTACCAGTGGCAGCTGACCGGCAATTCGATCCCGGCGATCGAGGAGCACCTCGAAATATCGGAAGAGACCGCCGGCGACTGGGTGCGCTCCGACCGCATCCTGCTGCGCGCGCTGCTGACCGGCACCGCCGAACACGCCAGCGAGCTCGAAGCCGAGTTCGTGCCGCACCTCGACCGCCCGATCGGCGAGTTGTCGCCGATCGAACGCGCGATCGTGCTGCTGGGCGTGTATGAACTGAAGCACTGCCCGGAAACGCCATATCGCGTGATCCTCAACGAAGCGATCGAACTGGCGAAAAATTTCGGCGGCACCGAAGGCCACCGCTTCGTCAATGGCGTGCTCGACAAGTGCGCTGCGCGGTTGCGCGCGGTGGAAGTGGAACACGCCAAGAAGGGCGCGCCACGCAAGTGAGCCGTGCGCCGATCCTGCTCGAACTCCCCGGGCAGATCGACACGGCGCGCCTCACGCTGCGCCCACCCCGTGCTGGCGACGGCGCGGTCGTCCTCGCCGCGGTTTGCGACTCGCTCGCGGAACTGCGGTGCTGGCCCGCGAACCTGCCGTGGGCGGCGCCAGAACCGGCGCTCGATAACTTCGAAACCTTCTGCCGGCGCGCCGAAGCGCAGTTCCTGCTGCGCGAAGACTTCACCTTCCTGATCCGCCGCAGCGCCGATGGCCAGTTGGTCGGCGCCTGCGGCCTGCACCGCTTCGACTGGCTCGCTCGACGTTTTGAGATCGGCTACTGGGGCCACACACCCAGCCTTGGCCACGGCTACCTCAGCGAAGCGGTGTGCGCGATCCGCGACCTGGGCTTGCGGCAGCTCCATGCGCGGCGCCTGGAAATCTTCACCGACGCCCGCAACCACCGCAGCCGCGCGCTCGCGGAGCGCTGCGGTTTCACGCTGGAACACATCCGGCCGCACGGCGCCGAGACCGCCCACGACGAGCGCCCGGTATGCGCGGTCTATGCACTGACAGCCTGATCGAGGCAACGCGTTCCCAGACGCGAGCGCGAACAGCTAGACTACTGAAATTCCGTACAGCATTCGAATCTGAGGCCGCCTGTCGGCGCGCCCGCCGAAATGTACGGACGGCGGTATATAGTCACGCCCGCACGAACAAAATGCTTGCGCAGGGAGCTTGAATGGAATTCCAGAACTACTCGATGATCGAGACGCTGACACCGGCCGAAAACGCGGGCTACCCTGCGCTCGGCACGCTGGTCGAGCAGATCCTGCACCTGCTCAATTCGAACATCGTGTTCAGCGACATCATCATCCACCAGAACAGCCCGGTGATGCTGCGCCAGCCCAAGCGACTGGTCGCCGCCTGCGACACGCCGGTCACCGGCGAGGATCTGGAAGAGTTCTTCAAGGTCATCGAACCGAACTGGGAAGAGCGCATCATGGAACGCGCCTTCGATCGCTCGAAGGATCTCTACAGCGCCCGCATCCGTGCCAACTGCTTCACCTTCCAGGGCCGCAAGCGGCTCGGCTGCGTGATCCGCCGCTTCCCGACCGAACCGATGCCGATGGAAGACCTCGGCCTGCGTCCGTCGATCCAGGAACTGGTCAAGCTCAACAGCGGCCTGGTGCTGTTCATCGGTGACACCTGCCAGGGCAAGTCGACGACGATCGCCTCCCTGCTCGACGAGATCAACAAGACCCGCTCCGGCCACATCATCACCATCGAAGACCCGGTCGAAACCCTGATCCCGCAACGCCGCTGCATCATCACGCAGCGCGAGGTCGGCGAGGACGGCGACGTCGGCAGCTACTACCTCGGCGCGCTCGACGCGCTGCGCGAGCGGCCGGACGTGATCCTGATCGGCGAGATCCGCGATGCGCAAACCGCGCAGGAAGCGCTCGCGCTGTCGGAATCCGGCCCGCTGGTGTTCGCAACGTTGCACGCGAAGACAACCGAGCTCGGCCTGCAGAAGATGCTGCGCCTGCTCGGCAACACCGAAACCCAGGCGCAGACGCTGGCCAGCTCGCTGCGCAGCGTGATCTGCCAGGCGCTGATCCCGTCGCTGAAGGGCGATTCCTACTACCTTGCGACCGAGTGCCTCACGCCCAACGCCGAAGCGCAGGCGCTGATCGCGTCGCGCAACGTTGGCGGCGTCCGCGCGCTGCTGGACAAGCTGAACGCCGTGCCCGATTCGCGTTCCCACACCATGAACTCGGATTTGCAGATCCTGCTTAAAGCCAAGCGCGTCGGCCTCGCTGACGCCCGCAAGGCAACCACCGATCTGGCGCGCTTCCACGAGCTGTTCGAGCGCTGACGCGCAGCTCGCGACAAGGAACAACGGCGGGCATCATGCCCGCCGTTGTTGCATGGTGGTAGCGCTACTGCACCACGAAACAGAAGCCGCCTTCGCGCGCGCTGCGCCATCGCCAGTCGAGACCGCGCAGCCCATCGTGTCGGCATTGGAATCCATTCATAACGGGGGCTCCGCATGCAATTCGAATTCGAGTTCTACAGTTCAGAAATCGAGCGCATCGAGGCTGACTCGGGCGACCTGCGGGTGCATTTCTCAGCCGCGCATCTGAATCGCAGCGCACCCGGCGGCGCCCGCGTGCCCGGCTATGCAGGCAAGCTTGTGATGCGTTTTTCGGACGCCCGCTGGAGCGGCGAGCCTGAACGCTGCATCGGCGGGTTGGCGGACGGAAGCCTGTCGGTTGATGGGTTGCGCCAGACACGTTTCGCGTTGCCGCTGAATGCATCCGGATCGATCGTGGTGGAGTTCCGCCTGATTTCCGGCACCCAGCTTTCAGTACAGGCCGCTCAGGTCAGCTGCGAGCCACCGAAACCGGATCAATTCATCGAGAGCTACGCCTGCTGACGAGGCGGTAAAAAAAGGGGAGCGCCGCAGCGCTCCCCAACTCTCTTGCCGTCACCGCGGCGGCGGTGCCTGCGTTCAGGCTTCCACGATCATGCGCGAGCGCATCTCCAGGTGCAGCGCATGGCAGAAGTGCGTACAGTAGATCCAGAACACGCCGACCTTGTCCGCCTTGAACGTCACTGATTTGGTTTCCTGCGGGTTGACGATGAACTGGATGTCGTACTTCGGAATGCCGAAGCCGTGCGTCAGATCTTCGACGTTATCAAGGTTGGTCAGGATGATCGTGACCTCGTCACCCTTCTTCAGCTTGAACTCCTGTAGCTGATACTGCGGCGCATACGAGGCGATGCGCACGGTGACCTTGTTGCCCTTGCGCTCGACGCCAGAGTCTTCAGCCTTCTTCGTCGCCAGCGGGAAATCGTCGAGGCTGTAGACCTGCTTGGTCTTGATGATGTCGCGCTTGAGAATGATGAAGTCGTGCGGCTCCGGCCAAGCCGGGTCTTCGCGGATCAACCGCATCTTCTCGCCCGAGATGTCGATCAGTTGCTCGTTCTCGGGGTGCAGGGGTCCGACCGGCAGGTAGCGGTCCTTCGAGAACTTGCAGCCCACGTTCAGGTACTTGCCGTCGGCTTCTTTGGTCTCGGACATCGATGCGTTGATGTGGCCCGGCTGGTAGTGCACATCGATACGGTCAACAACGTACTTGCTGTTCTTGTCACCGGCGAAGAACTTGATCGCCGCGTCGATGTTCCACTTCACCACCTGCGAGTCGAGGAACAGCGTGGTGTAGGCATTGCCGCGGCCGTCGAAGGCGGTATGCAGCGGACCGAGGCCGACTTCCACTTCGGCAACGATGGTCTTGTTGATGTTGTCGAGCTTGCCGTCGAACCACTCGTGCATCTTCGCCAGATCGATCGTCGTCGTGGTCGGCGAGAGCTTGCCGGCGCAGATGAAGTACTTGCCGTCGGGCGACGCGTTCACGCCGTGCGGGTTCTTCGGCACCGGCACATAGGCGGTCAGTGCGGTCTTCGGATCCTTGTTGGCCTCCTTGGTGCCATCCACCACCGGCACCTTGCTGTCGCCGTAGGTCTTAAACTTGCCGGCCTTCACCGCTTCCTCGATACGTGCGACGTGGAAGAACAGGCAGGCATCCTTCTCGGCGGACATCATGTCCTGGTAGTGCACGCCCATCTCGGTGTTGTACTGGTTGGTCGCGGCAAACGCACCGTCGTAGCTGGTGGCGACGAGATCGCAGTTACCGTCGATCAGCACCTGCCAGCGCACGTCCATCGTCTCGGCATCGACACAGGTGAACAGCGAGTGATAGGTCGTCGGATCATCGGACGACTTGCCGACGTTCGGCAGCGGGATCGAGAACTCGGCGCCGCAGAACACACGGGTCGTGCGGTTGATGTTGGCATCCACCGCGTCGCGCTTGTCCGGAAAGATGCCGTGGAAGCCCTGCACGTTCGGAATGTCGGTGATCTTGTCGCATTCCATGATGTCCAGACGAATGCGGGCGATACGCGAATTGAGCTTGTCATTCACCCACGCATACTTGCCGTCGTAAGTGCCGTCGGCATAGCTGCCGTGCACATGGTGGGTGTCGCCGACGTGATACAGCGGCGAGCCATCGGGCTTGGTGCCGACGATCGCCTTCGACTCATTGGTGGTCCCCCAGCCGGTCAGCGGATCGGGCGTGAACACCGGGATGCGCTTGATCATGCGGCCCGAAGGCAGGCCCAGCACGCGGACGTCACCCGAGTGGCCGCCCGACCACAGCCCGTAGTATTCGTCGAGCTGGCCCGGCTTGATCTCGTGCGAATCGCCGGCATCCGTAGCGGCTGCCTTGGCGGGTGCGGACTGCGCCGGCGACGCGCCCTGCTCGCCCTTGTTACAACCGGCCAGGCCGAGGGTCGCGCCGGCCAGACCGGCCATCGCCGAGCTTCCGAGGAACTTGCGACGACTGACATCGGGGCTGCCCGGCTCTTGATGCTCCTGCTTCTTGTCCATTTTTCCTTCTCCTCCGGTATGGTCGGCGCGGCCCGCGCCGGTGCGGCACGGGTGCGACAATTTGACGCACGGACTCTATGCGTCGCGGGGAGGGAAAAAATTGACTCGCGACAATTTGTCGCAGGCGGCCGGGCCGCTCAGGCTTCGGGCGGGCGCGCGAGCTTGCGTTGCAAGGTGCGGCGGTGCATGCCAAGGGCCCGCGCGGTTGCAGAGATGTTGCCTTCCTGTTCAGCCAGCACCCGGTTGATGTGTTCCCACTCAACCGCGTCGACACTCATCGGCCCCTCGGCCGCTTCGGCCTCGGCATCGCCTTCGGTGCGCTCAAATGCCGCCTCGATTTCGGCAATGCTCGCTGGCTTGGTCAGGTAGTGCGTCGCGCCCAGCTTGATCGCCTCAATCGCGGTCGCGATGCTTGCGTAGCCGGTCATCACGACGGTACGACAATCTGGCTGCATCTCGGCAAGCACCTCGACGACCTTGAGACCCGATCCGTCTGGCAACTTCAGGTCCACGATGGCGCAATCGCTCTGTAAAGTTTGCGCCGCGCCGCAGCCGGCGGCCACATCCATCGCGGCGTGCACACGATAGCCGCGCCGCTCGAACGCGCGGCTCAGCACCTCCGACAGAGCGGGGTCATCTTCAACGATCAGCAAACGGCGCGGCGTCATGGGCTCAACACAGCAAGGGGAAGGGTTACGACCAGCTCGGTACCGCCCTGAAACGGACGCGCGTCGAGACGGCCACCGAGGCGGGCGATGGTAGCGTGGCTCAACTCACCATGACTTTGCGTCGGATCACGCATTGCGTCGCGCAAAGCCTCCGGCACCTCGGTGCCGCAATCGCGCACGGCGAGCTGAAGGGTGTCGGCCTCGACTCTTGCGGCGAGCGCGACCGTCGTCGTCGCTGCCGACGCCGTGTGGTCGAGCAACCATTGCAGTGTGTGACCAAGGCTTTGCTCCGCAACGACCGTGCGCGCGCTGTCGCAATCGACCTCCACCCGCACCTGCGGCTGACGAATCCGCCATTGATCGGCCAGCTCGGCAAGCCATTGCGAAAGCGGCAGGCGTCGGGCCCCTTCTCCGCGCGCCACGCCGGCCTCGCGCGCCAGCGTCTCCAGCGCGGCACGGCAGCGAACCAGTTGTTGGCCGAGTTGCGCCACGTCGCCACCCAACGCATCGGGCAGCGCGGCGTCGCGGGCGAGCTCTTCGAGCGTGACGCTCATGGTCGCAAGCGGCGTAGCCAGCTCGTGCGCCGCGTTGCTGGCCAGCGCAGCCAGGGCGACCAACTGCTCCTGATGCAGCATGGCTTCCCGTGCATCCGCAAGTTCGCGTTCGCAACGGCGCAGCAACTCGGCAGCGCGTGCCAGAAACCCCGCCAGCAGCGCCGCTGCGACCACCACCGTGAGCCACATGCCGGCCTGGTGAAGTTCGAACGCGGCCACCCCATGTACATGCGGCACCCGATTCGGCAGCAATGCCTGCGCGCTGTAGCTCGCCACCGCGCAGACAAACATCGCCCAGCAGCCGCGCGGCGGCAGCAGATTCGCACCCAGCGCTATCGGCACCAAGTAAGCCCCTACCAGCGGGCTCGCCAACCCACCGGTCTGCTGTACCAGCACCGACAGGGCCAACATGTCGGCCAACAGTTGCAGGAACAGGCCCCGCGGCGTCAGCCAGGCGGGCAGCTGTCGGCGCAGGGCACAGCGCGTGGCAAGGTTGAGCACGAGCAGGCCCAGCCCGGTCAGCGCGATCCCGGTCAGCGGAAGCTGCGCACCCAAGAACCCCAGCCCGGTCAGCGCACCACACGCGGCCACGAACAGCCAGCGCAGTCGCAGCAACAGCGTCAGGCGCGCCCGCGCAGCGGGCTCTGGCTGCGAACGAGCGGGAGGAAGGCAATGGATCATCATGCGGCCGCAGCCTAGCCTGCGCCCCGGGCTGCCGCCCTTGAGCGCAGACAATTCCGCGCACGCCGCGGCGGCCGCTGCAGCTGCCGGCACGCCTGATAGAATGAAGCTGTGGAGCCCATGAACCTGACCCATCATTTCCTGATCGCCATGCCCGCCATGGACGATCCGAATTTCGCCCGCACGCTGACCTACATCGCCGAGCACAACGACGACGGTGCGCTCGGCGTGATCGTCAATCGGCCGATCGACATGACGCTGGGCGAGCTGTTCAGCAAGGTCGATATCGCGCTGGAGGCGGCGGACCTGGCACAGCGCCCGGTGTACTTCGGCGGCCCGGTCCAGACCGATCGCGGCTTCGTGCTACATCGCCCGGCCGGGGAATGGCACTCGTCGCTCAAGGTGAACGACAGCGTCGCGCTGACCAGCTCGAAGGACATCCTCGAATCGCTCGGCGCGAACGGCGAGCCGGGCGAAGTGTTGATCTCGCTTGGCTACGCCGGCTGGTCCGCAGGCCAGCTCGAGGAAGAGCTCAAGCAGAACGCATGGCTCACGGTGCCGGCCGATCTGAGCATCGTGTTCGACCTGCCGCCGGAAGACCGGCTCGATGCCGCGATGAAGCTTCTCGGCGTCGATTTCACGAACCTCTCGGACGTCGCCGGACACGCCTGATGGCCACGGTGCTCGGATTCGACTTCGGCACCGCCCGCATCGGCGTCGCCGTTGGCGAGACCGAAGTGGGCATGGCCCAGCCGATCGAGGTCGTCAGCGGCGAAGCCAACGACGCGCGCTTCGCCGCGATCGCCAAACTGATCAACGAGTGGCAACCGCAAACGCTGGTCGTCGGCCTGCCTGTGCATATTGATGGCACCGAGCACGACATGACTGCCCGCGCGCGCCGCTTCGCCAACCAGCTCAACGGCCGCTTCCGCCTGCCGGTGGTATTGGTCGATGAACGTCTGACCTCGCTCGAAGCCGAAACGATGTTGCGTGACGCCGGCCACGGCTGGCGCGGACGCAAGCAACACCTCGATGCCGTTGCCGCGCAACGCATTCTGCAAACCTGGTTTGAAAGCTCACATGCCACCGATGACCCTACCGGACGCTGAGCAGCTGATCGCTGCCCTGACGGCGCAGATCCGCCCCCATGTCACCGCCGATACCGCCATGGTCGGCATCCACACCGGCGGGGTGTGGCTCGCCAAGCGGCTGCATGCCGCGCTCGGACTCACGAAGCCCCTGGGCGTGATGGATGTTTCCTTCTACCGCGATGACTTCGGCAAGAAGGGCCTGCACCCGAGCCCGCGCAAGAGCGAGATCCCGTTCGATGTGGCCGGTGCGCCGATCATCCTGGTCGACGATGTGCTCTACACCGGCCGCACCACCCGCGCCGCGCTCAACGAGCTGTTTGACTACGGCCGCCCGGCGCGGGTCGACCTCGCCGTTCTGGTCGATCGCGGCGGGCGCGAACTGCCGATCGGGCCGCGCTTCGTCGCCCACACGCTGGAAAACCCGCTCGCCCCCACCGACAGCCTGCAACTCGAAGAGGCCGGCGAAGGCGCACTGACCCTGAGGCTGATCCATGCTTAACCCGCAACTGACCAAGGACGGCAAGCTCGCACACCTGCTGACGCTGGAAGGCCTGCCCAAGAGCATCCTGAGCGAGATCCTCGACATCGCGGCGCCCTTCACCGAGGTCGCCGAGCGTGAGGTGAAGAAGCTGCCGCTGCTGCGCGGCAAGAGCGTGTTCAACGTGTTCTTCGAGAACAGCACCCGCACCCGCACCACCTTCGAGATCGCGGCCAAGCGGCTGTCGGCCGACGTCATCAACCTGAACGTGTCGACCAGTTCGACGAGCAAGGGCGAAACCCTGCTCGACACGGTGGATAACCTCTGCGCGATGGGCGCCGACATGTTCGTGATGCGCCATGCGTCGAGCGGCGCGCCATACCTCTTGGCGCAGCATCTGCGCGCCACCGGGCGCGACCACATCAGCGTGGTCAACGCCGGCGACGGGCGCCATGCGCACCCGACGCAGGGCCTGCTCGACATGTACACGATCCGCCACTACAAGAAGGACTTCACCAACCTGACGGTGGCGGTGGTGGGCGATGTGCTGCATTCGCGCGTGGCACGCTCCGAGATTGCCGCGCTGACCACGCTGGGCGTGCCCGAAGTACGCGTGATCGGCCCCAAGACGCTGCTGCCGACCGACGTCGAGCGTATGGGCGTGCGTGTCTTCCACGACATGCGCGAAGGCCTCAAGGGCGTCGACGTGGTGATGATGCTGCGGCTGCAGAACGAACGCATGCAGGGCGCGCTGCTGCCTTCCAGCCAGGAGTACTTCAAGGTCTGGGGCCTGACGCCGGAGAAACTCGCCCTCGCCAAACCGGACGCGATCGTGATGCACCCCGGCCCGATGAACCGCGGCGTAGAGATCGACTCCGCCGTCGCCGACGGCGGCAATGCGGTGATCCTGCCGCAGGTGACTTTCGGTATCGCGGTGCGGATGGCCGTGATGAGCATGCTGGCCGGACACTGAGACCATGACGATGAAGATCCAGATTGCCAACGGCCGTGTCGTCGACCCGGCCCACAAGCTCGACACCCAGCAAGACGTGTTCATTGCCGACGACAAGATCGTCGCCCTCGGCGCGGCACCCGCCGGCTTCACCGCGGATCGCGTGATCGACGCGCGCGGCCTCGTCGTCGCGCCGGGCCTGGTCGACCTCTCCGCGCGCCTGCGCGAACCGGGCTTCGAATACCGCGCCACGCTGGAATCGGAAATGCAGGCCGCGATGGCGGGTGGTGTCACCAGCCTCGCCTGCCCGCCCGACACCGACCCCGCGCTGGACGAGCCGGGCCTCGTCGAGATGCTGTGCCACCGCGCTCGCAAGCTCAACTGCGCGCACGTCTATCCGGTCGGCGCGCTGACGGCAGGCCTCAGGGGTGAGCGCCTGACCGAGATGGCCGAGCTGACCGAAGCCGGCTGCGTCGCCTTCGGCCAAGCCAACACCCCGATGAAGGACAACCTGGTGCTGCTGCGCGCAATGCAGTACGCCTCCACCTTCGGCTACCGTGTCTGGCTGCAGCCGCTGGACCCCTACATGTCGCAAGGCGTAGCGCACGATGGCGAAGTCGCGTCGCGCTTCGGCCTCACCGGCATCCCGGTCGAAGCGGAGACGGTGGCGCTGGCCACGCAACTGCAGCTGGCGAAGACCACCGGAGTGAAGCTGCACGTCACGCGCTTGTCGTCGGCCGCCGGCCTCGAACTGATCCGGCGCGCCCGCGCCGAGGGGCTGGATGTCACCTGCGACGTCAGCGCTCACCACCTGCACCTGTGCGACGTCGACATCGGTTTCTTCAATCCGCTCACGCATCTGGTGCCGCCGCTGCGCGCTCAACGTGATCGCGAGGCGCTGCGTGCGGGGCTGGCGAGCGGCGAGATCGATGCCGTGTGTTCCGATCACACGCCGGTGGACGACGACGAGAAGCAGATGCCTTTCGCCGAAGCCGCACCGGGCGCCACCGGGCTGGAGCTGCTGCTGCCGCTGACGCTCAAGTGGGGCGCGGAGATGAAGCTGCCGCTGCTGACTACGCTGTCGCGCGTGACCGCCGACGCCGCGCGCATCATGGGCATCACGAAGGGCGGCCATCTGGGCGTGGGCGCCCGCGCTGACGTGTGCATCTTCGATGCCGACGCGCATCGCACCGTTACGCGCGAAAGCCTGCGTAGCCAGGGCAAGAACACGCCTTTCCTGGGCTATGAGCTGCCGGGCGTCGTGAAGCACACGCTGGTCGAAGGCCGCGTGATGTTCGGCGGCTGAGCGCGATGCAGCGCACGTTCTGGGACGAACGCTACGGCCGCCCTGGCTACTTCTACGGCACAGAGCCGAACGACTTCCTGCGCGCGCAAGCCGCAGACATGCCGATCGGTGAGGTGTTGTGCATCGGCGAAGGCGAAGGGCGCAATGCGCTGCATCTGGCGCGGCTGGGACATCGCGTCACCGCGGTGGACCAATCCGAAGTCGGCATGGCCAAGCTGCGCGAGCGCGCTGCGGCGGAGCAGCTGGTGGTCAACGCGGTGGTCGCAGATCTGGCCGAGTTTGATTTCGGCGCGGCACGCTGGAACGCCATCGTGTCGATCTTCTGCCACTTACCGAGCGCACTGCGCGCCAACGTCCACCAACGCGCCGCGCACGCGCTGGCTCCCGGCGGTCGCCTGATCCTCGAAGCCTACACGCCGCGTCAGCTGGCCTTCGGCACCGGCGGTCCGAGCGACCCGGACATGCTGTGCGAAGCCGCAGCGCTGCGTACCGAACTGGCGACGCTGAGCTTCGACCACTTGGTCGAGCTTGAGCGCGAGGTCATCGAAGGCCCTGCGCACAGCGGCCTTGCCGCGGTGGTGCAGCTCGTCGCACGGCGCTCGGCATGAAACTGATCGACACCGCGGCACTGGAAGCGCGGCTCGCCGACTTCGCACGCGAACGCGACTGGGATCGCTTCCACAACCCGCGCAACCTGATCCTCGCGCTGACCGGCGAGGTCGGCGAGCTCGCCGAGATCTTCCAGTG
This sequence comes from Niveibacterium sp., assembly GCF_041909475.1. Taxonomy (NCBI): domain Bacteria; kingdom Pseudomonadati; phylum Pseudomonadota; class Betaproteobacteria; order Rhodocyclales; family Rhodocyclaceae; genus Niveibacterium; species Niveibacterium sp. The sequence goes on from NZ_JAYRDJ010000017.1 coordinate 60,846, forward strand.
GCTCACCGATGCGCAGGCCGAAACAATCATGCAGGGCGACAAGGCAGAGCATGTGCGGCAGGAAGTCGCCGACGTACTGCTCTACCTGATGCGGCTGGCGATGATCTTGAAGATCGACGTGGATGCCGCCGTGCGCGACAAGATCGCGCTTAACGCGAAGAAGTACCCCCCGCTGGCGGGATAGCGGCGCGACTCGCGCTCAGGCGCCGCCCAGCAGGGTTGGCGCGCCGTGCTCGACATTCCAGGTCAGTTCGCTCAGTTGCGTCAGCGCCGCGACCCGGCGCAGCAGTTCGCGGTCGTTCCAGGGCTTCTGGAAGATGCCGAACACGCCCTCGCAATCACGCACGCGGCCCTGCAGCGCTTCATGGCCCGTAATCGCGATGATCGGCAATTGCTCGGTGGCGAGGCTCCCTTGCACCGACGCGATCAGCTCGAAGCCATCCATGCGCGGCATTTCAAGGTCGGTAATCATCAGATGGAAGCGCTCGCGCGCCAGCGCCTCTTCCGCCTCCACGCCATCCTGCGCCAGCGTCACCCGGTAGCCGGCCAGTTGCAGCAGCTTGGCAAGCTTGGCGCGAACCACCGCGGAATCATCAACAACCAGGATCGAGCGCTGGCGTGACGGCGCCTCGGGGCGTTCGCGCTGTTCCGTAGGCGTTAGCGGCTGGGTGCGGAAGATCGGCGCCGAACAGAAAAACACCAGCGCGAACCCCATCAACACTGCGATCAGGTAACCGTAGCTCGACACGATGTCCGCGAACACGTTCCAGCTCTCCAACCATGCGCCCGAGAAAACGTTGAGCATTGAATCGACCCCTGTGCGTCGCGCCGACGGCGTGAAACTCTGACAAAAACGCCTAAATCATGGTCGCGTTCACGCGCGCGCGAAATGCCGTTTGCATTGCCGGCCGCGAAGCAGGTCACATTCGACTGCAGTTCTTTCCGGGTTGAAGCGAGCTCATGGCACGCGAAGCCGCCGCCGTGTGCTGCCAGGGCGCCAACGCAAGGTGAGGTGGAAACGCGAAAACCAATGCAATCGGCCAATCCGCATAAAGCCTGCAAGGGTCACATGGGCTGGCGACGAGTGCCTCGCGCAGCCCGGTCAGGCCGACCGCTCGCCCCGCCGGCGCTGGTGCCTCAGGGGAACAGCGGCGTGCCGTGCCAGCCGCCGTCTGCCTGACGCTCGAGGCGAATGCGGTCATGCAGCCTGAACGCACCGGCCCGCCAGAATTCGATCACCTGCGGCGTCACGCGGAATCCGGACCAGAACTCGGGGCGCGGGATCTCGCCGAGGCCGAATTTCAGCGCGAAGGCGGCGACGCGTTTTTCCAGTTCCCAGCGGCCTTCCATTGGCTGCGACTGCTTCGAGGCCCAGGCGCCGATGCGCGAATCGCGCGCACGGCTGGCGAAGTAAGCATCCGCCTCTTCCTTGCTGACTGGCGTGATCGTGCCCTGCACCCGCACCTGACGCTGCAGGCTCTTCCAGTGGAACAGCAGGGCCGCCTTCGGGTGCGCAGCGAGTTCGCGCGCCTTCTGGCTGCCGAGGTTGGTGTAGAAGACGAAGCCATCTTCGTCGAAATCCTTCAGCAGCACCATGCGGCACGAAGGCATGCCGTCCTCGCCGACCGTGGAAAGCGCCATTGCGTTCGGATCGTTCGGTTCGCTGGCGGTAGCCTCGGCCAGCCACTCGCCAAAAAGCGTAAAGGGATTATCGACTGCGATACTCACGGCAGCGTCTCCGTATCAGGGGTTCATTCAGGGCTCGGCGAGGTGAGCAAGGCATGCCGGATCGGCATCAACAACCCGCACGCGTTTCTGGCGCGACGTGGCACCGGACTCCAGACTCACCGCGCGTTTGGCGACTCCCAGCGTCGTGGCAATGAAGGCCAGCAACGCCTCGTTCGCCTTGCCGTCGACTGGCGGCGCCGCGAGGCGGATCTTCAGCGCCTCGCCGTGCAGCCCGGCAATCTCGGTGCGCTTGGCGCCGGGCTGGATATGCAGCGCCAGCAAGGCGCTGCCGTCGGCGCAGAGCGTCAGCCAGCTCACATCAGCGCGAGGCTGGCCGGCGCCAGGCTCGCCAGCAGGTACACCAGCACCTGCAGGATCAGCAGCAGCACCAGCGGCGACAGATCCACGCCACCGATCGGCGGCATGCGGCGCTGCAACGGCAGCAGGAAGGGGCGACACAGGCCATTGACCAGCGGCGCGATCGGCGCGCGCGGATTCACCCACGACAGCACCGCCGCAACGATCACCACCATCATGATCAGTCGCACCAGGCTGATCATGAACGCGACGCTGCCGGTGACGAGCACCGAGCCGACCAGTGCGGCCGGGTCGGAAAAGACGCCCTTGAGCAACAGCACGACAGCGATGACGAGACATTCGATCAGCCACGCCGGCACGATGCAGGAGAGATCCAGCCCGCTGCGCGATCCGAACAGCTTCTGCATCGGCACCACCACCCAATCCGTGGTGGCGAGGATGAAGTGCCCCAGCGGGTTGATGAAGGACAGGCGCTGCCAGCGCATCAGCGCACGGACCAGCAACAGGGAGCTGACAAAGCTCCCGACGGCGTTCAGAACCAGAATGAGCAGACCCGCAAGCATTGCTGTGTGTCTCCGTTTAGTCGCGCCCGAGCTCGTCGCCGAGCTCACGGCCGCGCGCGTTGGCTGCGGCCAGAGCACGCGCGATCAGGGGTTTGAAACCATCCTGCTCCATTGACGCAAGCGCAGCGGCCGTAGTGCCGCCTTTCGACGTGACGCGCGCGCGCAGTGTTGCGGCATCGTCCTCGCTCGCTGCGGCGAGTTTGGCGGCGCCAAGCACGGTGTCGATCGCCAGCGATCGCGCGACCTCGCGCGACAGGCCGATCGCCTCGCCGCCCTTGATCAGCGCTTCGATGAAGTAGAAGACGTAGGCCGGGCCGCTGCCCGATAGCGCGGTCACCGCATCGACCTGTGCCTCCTCGGTCAACCACGCGACCGAGCCGACCGCGCCCAAGATACGCGCCGCAGCATCGCGTTCGTCCGCCGTGACGCTCGCGTCGGCGAAAAGGCCAGCGGCACCTGCGCCGACGAGCGCCGGCGTGTTCGGCATGGCACGCACGATACGACGGTAGTCACCCAGCCAGCGCACCAGGGCATCAACGCGGATGCCCGCGGCGATGCTCAGCACCAGCTGCGTTGTCAGCCGCCCGGCGATCGGCGCGAGCGCCTCGCGCATGCTCTGCGGCTTCACTGCCAGGACCAGTACATCGCACGCGAGCGCCTGCGCATCGACACTGCCGGCGGTGCGCACACCAAAGCGCGCCTCCAACCCTGCGCGGGTGTCGGCATTGAGGTCGATAGCCTGCAGATCGCTCACCGCGAAGCCACGTTCGATCAATCCTCCGATCAACGCGGCCGCCATGTTGCCGCCGCCAAGAAAGCTAATGCGCATAGGGTTCTCTAGGAGTTCGAATCAGGAGGTGGAGTACGACTGCCAAAAATGGCGGTGCCGACGCGGACGATCGTCGCTCCCTCGGCAATCGCAAGGTCCAGGTCAGACGACATGCCCATCGACAGGGTGTCCAGACCCAGCGCGAGTACGTCGTTGATCCGGTCGCGCGAGCTGCGCAGCAGGGCGAAACGGCTGCGCAGCAGGGCTTCATCCTCGGTCGGCTCGGGAATCGCCATCAAGCCACGCAGGCGCAACTGCGGCAGCGCCGATACGGCGCGCGCCAATTCGACAACCTCGCCCGGCGCGACGCCGGATTTCGAGGCCTCGCCGCTCACGTTCACCTGCAGGCAGACGTTGATCGGTGCGAGCTGCGGCGCGCGTTGTTCGGACAGGCGCTGCGCGATCTTCAGGCGATCGACCGAATGCACCCAGTCGAAATGCGTCGCGACCAGGCGACTCTTGTTGCTCTGCAGCGGGCCGATGAAGTGCCACTCAAGGCCCAGCGCGGCGAGCTGTTCGACCTTGCCACAGCCCTCCTGAACATAGTTCTCGCCAAAGGCCCGCTGGCCCTCGCCCGCTGCCTCGACGACCGCATCGGCCGGGAATGTTTTGCTGACTGCAAGCAGCCGCACTTCAGCTGGATCGCGGCCCGCGCGATGGCACGCGGATTCGATCCTTGCGCGAACTGCTTGCAGATTGGCCGAAAGGGCTGTCATATAATCGTTTCGAGTCATTCGACCGGGCCGGCCAAGTATAGCAGCGCGCTTGGCACCCACTGTCTGCGCCCCGCTTCCAGAGAGACGCCATGGATATCACCGAACTGCTTGCCTTCGCGGTCAAGAACAAGGCCTCCGACTTACATCTATCGGCCGGCCTGCCGCCGATGATCCGGGTCCACGGCGACGTGCGTCGGATCAACCTGCCGCCCATGGAGCACAAGGAAGTGCACGCCATGGTGTACGACATCATGAACGACTCGCAGCGTAAGCAGTACGAGGACGTGTGGGAGACCGACTTCTCCTTCAACGTGCCCAACCTCGCACGCTTCCGGGTCAACGCCTTTAATCAGGACCGCGGCGCGGCTGCCGTGTTCCGGACGATTCCGTCGAAGGTGCTGACGCTCGAAGAGCTCGAATGCCCGAAGATCTTCAAGGACATTTCGCAGAACCCGCGCGGCATCGTGCTGGTGACCGGGCCGACTGGCTCGGGCAAGTCGACCACGCTCGCGGCGATGATCGACTTCGTGAACGAGAACGAATACGGCCACATCCTCACGATCGAGGACCCGATCGAATTCGTGCATGAATCCAAGCGCAGCCTGATCAACCAGCGAGAGGTGTCGCGCGACACGCAGTCATTCAACAACGCGCTGCGTTCGGCGCTGCGTGAAGACCCGGACGTGATCCTGGTCGGCGAATTGCGCGACTTGGAAACCATCCGTCTCGCACTGACCGCGGCAGAGACCGGCCACCTTGTGTTCGGCACGCTGCACACTTCGTCGGCCGCAAAGACGATCGACCGTATCATCGACGTATTCCCCGCGGCGGAAAAGGAAATGGTCCGGGCGATGCTGTCCGAATCGCTGCGCGCGGTGATCTCGCAGACGCTGCTGAAGAAGAAGGACGCTACCGGCCGCGTTGCCGCGCACGAGATCATGATCGGCACGCCCGCCATCCGTAACCTGATCCGCGAAGCAAAGATCGCGCAGATGTATTCGCAGATCCAGACCGGCCAGCAATACGGCATGCAGACACTGGATCAGTGCTTGCAGGAACTCGTGAAGCGCAACATCGTAAGCACGGCCGAAGCCCGCCTGCGTGCGGCCAATAAAGACAACTTCCCCGGCTGATACGCGTGCATAAGCCTGCTGCGCGAACCGATCTCGAAACTGTGCTGCTCGCCGTACCGCATGTACCGCTGCGCTGCGTATTTCGACCTCGGTCCGCTCGCGACGGCTTCTGCACACGTCTCCCGCGCGAACAATAAAAGGACTGAACATCATGGAACGCGATCAGGCACTCAAATTCATGCACGACCTGCTCAAGCTGATGATCAGCAAGCGTGGGTCGGACTTGTTCATCACCGCGGGCTTTCCGCCGGCGATCAAGATCGACGGCAAGATCGTGCCGCAGTCGAATCAGGTGCTGACGCCGCAGCACACCGCGGAGTTGGTGCGCTCAGTGATGAACGACCGGCAGGCGGCGGAGTTCGAGTCGACCAAGGAATGTAACTTCGCGATCTCGCCGGCCGGCATTGGTCGCTTCCGTACCAACGCGTTCATCCAGCAGAGCCGCGTCGGCATGGTGTGCCGCACGATCGCGCAGAAGATCCCGACGATCGACGAACTGGGCCTGCCGCCGATCCTGAAGGACATCGCAATGTCCAAGCGTGGTCTGGTGATCTTCGTCGGCGGCACCGGCACCGGTAAGACCACCTCGCTCGCCGGCCTCGTCGATTACCGTAACGAGAACAGCTACGGCCACATCATCACGCTGGAAGACCCGATCGAGTACGTCCACCCGCACAAGAACTGCGTGGTGACGCAGCGCGAAGTCGGCATCGACACCGACAGCTGGGAAGCCGGTCTGAAGAACACGCTGCGGCAGGCGCCGGACGTGATCCTGATGGGTGAAATCCGTGACCGCGAAACGATGGACTACGCCGTCGCCTTCGCCGAAACCGGCCACCTTTGTCTCGCCACGCTGCACGCCAACAGCGCGAACCAGGCAATCGACCGGATCATCAACTTCTTCCCGGAAGACCGTCGTCACCAGCTGCTGATGGATCTGTCGCTGAACCTGCGCGGCATGGTCTCGCAGCGCCTGATTCCGATGAAGGATCGCAAGGGCCGCGTGCCGGCAGTCGAGATCTTGCTCAACTCGCCGCTGATTTCCGACCTGATCTTCAAGGGCGAGATCGCCGAGATCAAGGATCTGATGAAGCGCTCGCGCGAGCTGGGCATGCAGACCTTCGACCAATCGCTCTTCGAGCTGTACGAACAGGGGATGATCAGCTACGAGGATGCGCTGCGCAACGCCGACTCGATCAACGACCTGCGCCTGCAGATCAAGCTCAACAGCAAACACTCGGACCGCGACCTGTCAGCGGGCATCCAGAACCTCGACATCGTCTGAACGCCGCACCGCGCTGAATCGTGTCGGCACTTGGCGCCGACACACACTGCATACACATCAAGCGCAGCATGCCGACCTGCCCATTACCCGGAGGCTCGACATGCTGCGCTTGATGCTCTTCACCGCCGTGCTTTCGATCTCGGCGCCTGCCGCGTGGGCCGACAACGGAACGCTCGACAAGGCGCTGCCTGCCTTTGATCGGATCGAAGTGAGCGTGCCCTTCGACGTGAGCTGGCAGGCGGGGCCACCGCATGTGTCGGCCGAGGGTGATGCCGATTACATCGAACGCCTGCGGTTTGAGGTACGCGACAGCAAACTGTTCGTTGACGCCCGCCCTGGCAACTTCAGCTGGTTCGGCGCCGAGCGCAAGCTCAAGATCCGCATCAGCTCGCCCGGCCTGCGCGAAGCACGGCTGATCGGTTCGGGCGATCTGGCGCTCAACGCGCTGAGCGGCGAGGCGCTCACGATCAGCCTTTCCGGCTCCGGCGACCTGGTCGCGCACGGCGTCAAGGCGAAGCGTCTCGATGTGCGTTTGTCCGGCTCGGGCGACGTGGCCGCAGACGGCGAAACCGACACCTTGCAGGCCGCGCTTTCGGGCTCCGGCGATATCAAGCTGAAGGCGCTGCAAGCGCGAGAGGCAACACTGACGCTGGCCGGTTCCGGCGACATCGAAGCGCGCGCCGGCGAGCGCGCTGCGGCAAGCTGCACCGGTTCGGGCGATATCGATGTGTACGGCCCCGCCACACAGCGCGAAGTCAGCAAGGTCGGCAGTTGCGAGATCGACTTCCACCCGTGACCCAGGCCGCGAGGCTAGCGCGCCGGCCTGTTAGAATTACAGGTTACCCGCAACCCTAGCCAGGAAGTCCCGTGAAGATCGTCTGTCTCGACCTCGAAGGCGTACTCGTCCCCGAAATCTGGATCGCCTTCGCCGAAGCCACCGGCATCGAAGCCCTGCGCCGCACCACGCGTGACGAGCCGGACTACGACAAGCTGATGAAGTATCGCCTCGACATCCTGGCCGAGAAGGGGCTGGGCCTGCCACAGATCCAGAAAGTGATCGCCGGCCTGTCGCCGCTCGAAGGCGCCAAGGCATTCCTCGACGGGCTGCGCGAGCAGTATCAGGTCGTGATCCTGTCCGACACCTTCTACGAATTCGCCAAGCCCCTGATGGAACAGCTCGGCATGCCGACGCTGTTCTGCCATCGCCTCGAAGCGGACGCCACCGGCAAGCTGGTGAACTACCACCTGCGCATGCCGGATCAGAAGCGCGCCGCGGTGAAGGCTTTCCAAGGGCTCAACTTCAAGTGCATCGCCGCCGGCGATTCGTACAACGATACCGCGATGCTCGGCCAAGCCGAAGCCGGCATCCTGATGCACCCGCCCGAGAACGTGATCCGCGAGTTCCCGCAGTATCCGGTAGCGCGCGACTACGACACGCTGCGTCGCTACATCGACGAAGCCGCCGCCCGCATCTGAGCCTTGCCCGGGGCGCCGGACGGCGCCCCTTCTGGACGCATCCCCCCATGCACACGCAACGCTTCTATACCCTCACCGCCTCCTGCCCCGACCGCGCCGGCATCGTCGCCCGCGTGACCGGCTTCATTGCCGAGCACGGCGGCTGGATCTTCGAATCCAACATGCACACCGATCACGAAGCGCAGCGCTATTTCCTGCGCATCGAGATCCGCGCCAATTCGCTGCCCTTCCTGCTGGCCGAGTTGCGCGAGCGCTTCGCGCCGATCGCGCGCGAGTTCGACATGGACTGGAAGATCACCGACAGCGCGGTGAAGAAGCGCGTCGTGCTGATGGTGAGCAAACAGGAGCACTGCCTGTACGACCTGATCGGCCGTTGGCAGAGCAAGGAGCTGGACATCGAGATCCCCTGCGTGATCTCGAACCACGACACCTTCCGCGGCTTCGTCGAGTGGCATGGGATCCCGTTCCACCATGTGCCGGTCAATGCCGACAACAAACCGGCCGCCTATGCGGAAGTGCGCCGCATCTTCGAGGAGGTGCGTGGTGATGTGATGGTGCTGGCGCGCTACATGCAGATCATCCCGCCGGAGATGTGCCGCGACTATCCGGGCCAGATCATCAACATCCACCACAGCTTCCTGCCCAGCTTCGTCGGCGCCAAGCCGTATCACCAGGCGCACACCCGCGGCGTGAAGCTGATCGGTGCGACCTGCCACTACGTCACCGAGGAACTGGACCAGGGGCCGATCATCGACCAGGACGTGATCCGCGTGGATCACTCGGACTCGGTCGAAGACATGGTCCGCTACGGCAAGGACATCGAGAAGGCGGTGCTCGCGCGCGGCCTGCGCTACCACCTGGAAGACCGGGTACTGGTGCATGGCAACAAGACGGTCGTCTTCCGCTGAACCTGCCCCCGACCGCAATCAGGGCGCCCGCGAGTGGGCGCCCTTTTTGTTGGGGATGCCGCATAGCCGCCATCTATCGACGGCATCGAGACAGTCGATTGGCCTCAACGCTCGTGGCTACCTAAACTCTGCACATAGATCACACACGACCAGAAGGAGCACGACAAGCCCGCATTCCACCACACAGCGGCCGAGGTTCTCATCGAGACGCTTGCAGCCCTCGGCGAGGCAGGCTGAACCGCAACACGGCGAGATCGCGCCGACGCGCGGGCACCACGGCCGCAGGGCCACGTACAATTGCGCGATGCTCGCTCACGGAGTAAACCGATGACCCGCCGCATCGCCCTTGCCTTCACCGGCGCCTCCGGCATGCCCTACGGCATCCGCCTGCTCGAATGCCTGCTGGCGGCCGGCGTGAAGGTCGAGTTGCTGTACTCGCAGGTCGCCCAGATCGTCGCGCGCCAGGAGATGGATCTCGCGCTGCCGGCGCGGCCAGCCGAAGTGCAGGCCCTCTTTGCCGAACGTTTCGGTGCCGCCGAAGGGCAGCTTGCCGTGTATGGCCGCGAAGAATGGTTCGCGCCGCTCGCCTCCGGCTCAAATCCGCCCGACGCGATGGTGATCTGCCCTTGCACGATGGGCACGCTGGCTTCGATCGCCGCGGGCCTGTCGTCCAACCTGATCGAGCGTGCCGCGGACGTTTGCCTGAAGGAGCGTCGCCCACTGGTACTGGTGCCACGGGAGACGCCTTTCTCCACGCTGCATCTGGAAAACATGCTGAAGCTCTCGCGCATGGGCGTCGTGATTCTGCCGCCCAGCCCCGGGTTCTACACGCATCCGCAGACTGTGCAGGACATGGTCGATTTTGTCGTCGCGCGGGTCCTCGATCAGCTCGGCGTGGCGCACACGCTGATTGCCCGCTGGGGCGAGACACCGGAGGTCGATGCATGAGACGCGTAATCTGGACGAGCGCACTGATCGCGCTGACGCTGGCCGGCTGCAGCAAGCTGACGATGCAGAACTATCAGAAGCTGCAAACCGGCATGACGCAGCAAGAGGTGGAAGCCCTGATCGGGTCAGCCGGCAGTTGCGACGAAACGCTGGGCATCCGCGCCTGCACCTGGGGCGATGAAGCGCGCAATGTGAAGGCGAACTTCGTCGCCGGCAAACTCGTGCTGATGTCCGCGCACAACCTCAAGTAGGCGCGAACGCGGGCGTTACAACTCGGCGCGCGTATCGCCAACGTCGAGATAGCGACGGCGCAGCACCAGGATATCGGGCAGGCAGGCTTCAAAAGCGGCCACCACGGCAGGGTCGAAGTGCCGCCCGGACTGGCCACGGATGTAGGCCAGCGCCTCGTCGAGGGACATGGCCGGCTTGTATGGCCGCACCGACATCAGCGCGTCGAACACGTCGGCGATCGCCACCACGCGCCCCTCGATCGGGATCGCTTCACCCGCCAACCCGGCCGGGTAACCGCTGCCATCCCATTTTTCGTGGTGCGATAGCGCAATCGAACGTGCCGCGCGCAGCAGGTCGTCGTCGTGAATACCGATGATCTCGGCGCCGATCGTGGCGTGCAGCTTCATCGTCGCCCACTCCTGCGGATCCAGTGGACCCGGTTTGAGCAGGATGTCGTCCGGAATGCCGATCTTGCCGATGTCGTGCATCGGCGCCGCCATCAGGATCAACTCCGCAGTCGCCGGCCCGAGGCCGTAAGCCAGCGCGATCAGCCTTGCACTCTGGCTCATTCGCATCACATGGTTTCCGGTCTCGTTGTCGCGGAATTCCGCCGCGCGAGCGAGGCAGCCGATCAACTGGCGGCGCGATTCGCTCAGCTCGCCGGTGCGCTGCGCCACCATGCGCTCGAGTTCCTGCGTCTGGTCATACAGCGCGAGGTGGGTGCGCACACGTGCGCGCACGATCGCAGGGCTGATCGGCTTGGTGATGTAGTCGACCGCGCCAAGCGACAGCCCGAATTCCTCGTCCTCGGCGGCGTCCATCGCCGTTACGAAAATTACCGGGATACGGCGGCGGTCCGGATTCGCCTTCAGGCGCCGGCACACTTCATGGCCGCTCATGCCGGGCATCATCACGTCGAGCAGGATCAGGTCGGGTGGCGCATCCGAGTAGATCTGCCGCAGCGCGCGTTCGCCGCTGTTGGCCACCTTGACGCGGTACTCATCCTTGAGCACCGCGGAGAGCAGGTCCAGGTTGTCGGCGGCATCATCGACGATCAGCACCGTCGGCCGGGAACGCAGGTCAAGCATTGATGCACCCTTCTCGCGCGAACGATTTGCCGCCAGCCCGATGCCGGCGGTTCATCCGGGCCTGCGCGCGGCCCTCACGACCGGTTTACGGGCGAGTGGCCGCCGGCTTGAGCAAGCGCTCATTCGCCCAGCCAGCGCTGCATGAACATCGCCTTGCCCCACGCCGGGTCCAATGCGTAATCGGCAAAGCCACAGGCCTGATACAGCGCACGCGCTGGCGCATTGCCTTCGAGCACCTCCAGCGTCACCTTGCAGCAATCCAGCGACTGGGCCAGCGCGATCACCTGCTGCATCAGCGCGCGCCCGACCCCGCAGCCGCGGTGCGCGGGGAGCACGGCAAAGTCGTGCACATTGAGCAATGGCGCTGCCGCAAAGGTTGAAAAGCCCTCCATGCAGATCGCCAGGCCAGCCGGCTGCTCTTCGACATAGGCCAACAACACATGAACGCCGGGGCGATCGGCAAGCGCGCGCGGCAGGCGTGCCTTGGCCTGATCGCTGAGTCCGTCGCCACCACCGGCCGGGTCGTGGGCGTAGGCGTCCAGCAGCAGCAGCATGGCGGCAGCGTGTTCGGGTTGGTGCAGGTCGGCGCGGAAGATGTCGAGCTTCATCGTGTCGGTTCAGGTGCGGGTCAATGGGAGTTGAGGCAGCGCCTCAAGCGCGCGAGTCACGGTCTGGCGGCGTACCGCTTCGCGCGATCCGTCGAAGCGGTGCAGTTCTGCAAGGGTAAAGCCTGCGCGACTCGCCCAGGCGATCCAGACGGTGCCGACTGGCTTCTCGGGCGAACCGCCGGTCGGGCCGGCGACACCGGAGACCGCGATCGCGTGACTCGCGTTCGAGCGGGCAAGCGCGCCTTCGGCCATCTCGCGCACCACCGCTTCGCTGACGGCGCCGTGTTCGGCGAGCGTCGCGGCACGCACGCCGAGCATCTCCTGCTTGGCGTCGTTGGAATAGGTGACCCAGCCGCGATCGAACCATGCAGAGCTGCCAGAGGTTGCGGTGATCACTTCTGCGATCCACCCGCCGGTGCAGGACTCGGCGGTTGCAAGCGTGTGTCCGCGGGAGGCGAGCCAGTCGCCGGTGTCCTGCGACAGTCGTTCGAGCTCGTGTTCCATCAGCCGATCAGCCTTTTCAGAATCGCCAGCACCAGTAGCGCATAACCGGCCGCCAGCAGATCGTCGAACATCACGCCAAGACCGTGTTTGAAGCGCGCGTCGCACTGGCGGATCGGCGGCGGCTTGACGATGTCGAAACCGCGAAACAGCACGAAGGCCAGCAGCTGCCACAACAGGCCTGCCGGGGTGAAGAACAGCACCAGCCACATCGCAACGAACTCATCCCATACGATGCCACCGTGGTCGATCTCACCCAGCTTGCGGCCCGTCACTTCAATCGCAAACGCCCCCAGCACGAAGCACCAAGCGAGAAACAGCAGGAAGCTCCATTCGGTGTGGAACAGCCCGCGCAGCATCGGATACAGCGCCCATGCGGCAAGCGTGCCGAAGGTGCCGGGCGCCTTCGGGGCAAGGCCGGACCCGAAGCCCAGCGCGAGAAAGTGCGCCGGATGCGCAAACAGGAAACGGACGGTGGGGCGGATGCTCATGGCGCGATCCTATCAGGCCGCATCGCTGACGGCTGCGGGCGCCGGCTGCCAGGCGGACACCAGCGCAGCACTTGCGACCAGCAGTGCGCCAGCGATTTCGCGAACGCCCATCGCCTCGCCGGCCCACCACCAGGAGAACAGCGCGGCGAACACGAGCTCGGTACTCATCAGCATCGCCGCCAGGTTGGCGGGCAGGCGCTGCAACCCCCACTGCATCGCCACGATGATGCCGAGCATCGCAAGGCCAACGAAGGCCGCCATGCCAAGCGGCGCCGCATCCGAGGCCGGTATTTCGCCCTCGGCGAGCAGCCAGCCCGCTGCCAGCACCAGCTCGACAAGAAAGATCAGCGCCACGCGCGGCCGCTCGTCGCCATGGGGCAGCGCGCGGATCAGCACGTTGTAGACCGCGAGACTGAGCCCGGCGAGCAGCGCCACCCATTCCCACGGCGTGGCGGGCCATGGATAGCCCAGCGCGGGATGCCACAGCATCAGCAGCGCGCCACCGCTGCACAGCGCCAGCGCTACGTAGCCGCGCAGGCCGGGGCGCTCGTGCAAGAGCCACCATGCAAGCGGCACCGTCCATAGCGGTGCGGTGTAGAGCAGCAGCACCACTTTCATCACCGGTGCATGGGTCGCGGCCGCGTTGTAGCCGAGGTTGCAGATCGCCGAGGCAAGCGCCATCACGAGCAGCCGCGGATCGCGCAGGAAAGCTGGCAGGCGCCCGCGCGACCAGATCAGCGCGCCAACAGCGCCAAAGGCGAAGGCAAGCGTGTTGGCCTGCGCGCTGCTGAGGCCGCGCTCCAGCAACCAGCGGAACGGCCACCAAATTGCGGCCCAGCACATGGCAGTGCCGATCAGCGTCAGTGCAGGGCGGTTCATGCGAAGTGATCGAAACCGCGAGGGGGTAGTGCCACGATCGCGCCATCGCGCTGCCGCAGTTGCAGGCCGGGTGGGGCCACGCAGGTGCCGATACGGCTCAGCGGCAGGTCAAGCTGTTTTGAGATGGCCGTAATCGCGTCGCGTCTGTCCGGTGCGGCGCAGAAAAGAAGTTCGTAGTCGTCGCCGCCGGCCAGCACACAGCGCTGCGCCAGCGCGGCATCGCCACAGGCCGCCTGCGCGTGCGCCAGCGGCAGCGCCGCCTCGTCGAGCACCGCGCCACAGGCCGAACGTTCGAGGATGTGCGCCAGGTCGCCGGCAAGCCCGTCCGACACATCCAGCATCGCCCTCGCCACACCACGCAGCGCCAGACCGAGCGCCACACGAGGCTGAGGCCGTTCGAGCGCCTCGACACAGGTGTCGCGCCAGTCAGCGTCGAGGGGCGTGCCGTCGAGCAGATGGCGCAGGCCCAGCGCGGCCAAGCCCGGCCAGCCGGAAACCCAGATGTCGTCGCCCGCGTGGGCGCCACTGCGGCGGATTGCACCGCCCACCTCGACCTCACCGAACGCGGTCGCGCATAGGTTCAAGGGGCCGCGGGTCGTGTCGCCGCCGATCCAGTCGACGCCGTAGGCCTCGCTGCACTCGGCAAAGCCGCGCGCCAGCGCTGCGATCCAATGCTCGTCGACCGCGGGCAGCGACAAGGCGAGCGTGATCCAACGCGGCTGCGCGCCCATCGCGGCGAGGTCGGAAATGTTCACCGCCGCGGTCTTCCAGCCCAATCGTTCGGCGTCGGTATCCGGCAGGAAATGCGTGCCGGCAACCAGCATGTCGGTCGTCACCACCAGGGCGTGCCGAGCCGACGGCTGCACGATCGCGCAGTCGTCGCCCACCCCCAGCACGGTATGCCGCGTGGGGCGGGTGAAGTGGCGGGCGATCAAGTCGAATTCGGAAGTCATCGTTCTACGGGCAGGTCCGGTGGCAGCGCGAGGCGCGATTATCCCCTGTGCAGCCGGGTACGCGTCAGATGTTGGCGCTGCCGCTCGCGCGCCACGCGGCCTGTCATGCGTTTGCCATCAAAGGCTCACGGAGGCGTCATCGGCGCTGCATAGGCTCGGGCGATCCACCCGACCACAGGATCCTTCCATGCACATCCACACCTCGCGCCGCCCCCGCCGTCAAACCCTCGCCATTTCCCTCGCCATCGCGGGCATGCTCACGCTTGCCGGCTGTGGTGGCGACGACAGTTCGCCGGCCATCACGCCGACACCGCAAGCCTTCCGCACCCTCGGCGGCACGCAACCGATCGTCGTCGCCCACCGCGGCGCTTCCGGCTACCTGCCCGAGGAGACGCTGGAGGCCTACCAGATGGCGATCGACATGGGCGCCGACGTGATCGAGCCCGACCTGGTGTCGACCAAGGACGGCGTACTGATCGCGCGGCACGACCCCAACCTCGCCTACAGCACCGACGTCGCCAGTCACCTGGAGTTCGCCGATCGCAAGAAGACCACCACGGTCGATGGCGAAGTGCAGACCGGCTGGTTCGCCAGCGACTTCACCCTGGCGGAAATCAAGACGCTGGGCGGCATCTCGACCGACGCCGAGCGCCCCCAGCAGTACAACGGCCTCTACAAGATCGCGACCTTCAAGGAGATCATTGACCTCGCGAAAGCGCAGAGCGCCAAGCTCGGCCGCACGATTGCGGTGTACCCCGAGACGAAGAACCCGAGCTACCACCGCGACCTGGGCCTGCCGCTGGAGGGCACGTTGATCTCGATGATCAATGCCGCCGGATGGAACAGCAAGACGGCGCCGATCTATGTGCAGAGCTTCGAGCCGGGCAGCCTCAAGTACATGAAGGAAAACGGCCTCAACACCAAGCTGATCCAGTTGATCGACGCCGACGACGTGGATCTGAAGACCGGCCAGCTCACCTATGCGGCGCCCTACGACAAGCCTTACGACTGGGCCAAGGCGGGCGACCCGCGCGGCTTCAAGGACATGGTGACGCCGGCCGGCCTCGCCGAGATCGCCACCTACGCCGACGGCATCGGTCCGTGGAAGCCCTACATCGTGCCGGTGAAGGGCACGCTGGATGCGAACGGCGCCGTCAAGGACATGAACGGCGACGGCAAGATCAACTATGCCGATGCAACCACGCAGACGCCGACCACGCTGATTGCCGATGCGCACAAGGCCGGCCTGATGGTGCACGCCTACACCTTCCGCAACGAGAAACGGCGGCTTGCCTTTGACTACAAGGGCAATCCGCAGGCCGAGTACCTGCAGTACTACCGGCTCGGCATCGACGGCTTGTTCTCGGACTTCACCGACACCGCCGTCACCGCGCGCGCCGCTTATCTGAAGGAACTCGGCCGATAAGCGCGTGCGTTACGCGATCACGGTTCGGCTCACGCGAACCGTGATCGCGGGCCCACGCGCGAGTCGCTTGACGCCCGCAGCGCAACCCGGAAGATCCGCGCGATGCTCGACTACGAAACCCTCGACGCGATCGCTGACGCCTACACGCCCCTGCTCGGCGGGCTATGGCTGCTGCTTGCGGTGTCACCCCTGCCGCGCGGGCAATGGCGGCTTGCCGCGCTGCGCATCGCGCTGGGGCTCACAACCCTGGTGGTGTGCTACGGCTTGATGTTCGCCGACAAGGCCCTCGGGATCTGGCCCGCGTTGGGTCTCGACTACAGCACCCACAGCGCGGTTGCGATCGCTGCAGTGGGCATACTCGGCACGCTGCTACCGCGCCTTCGCCCGACCTGGATCGCGTCGCTGCTCGCCTACTTCGCGCTGATGCTGTATCAGCGCTATCACAGCCTTGCCGACATCGCGACCACGGCCGCGGTAATCGCCCCGCCGGTCGTGTGGCTATGCATGCGCTTCGCGCCGCATGTGGCGCCGATTGGTCACCGCCAGCCGGCGCCGCAGCCATGAAGCGCCCTCGCGCTGCGGGTGCTTAACGGGCGCAGCCTTTCGCAGAGCCGCCGTAGTTCACCCGATCCGGCCCCAGCTCGAAGTACAGCAGATCGTCTGCGGTCCGCCCGATAAAGGCCTCGATCGGCGCATTCGCGGCGTCATCCGGCTTCAGGCTAAATCCGATCGCATCGCGCAACGCAGTATCCGCCTCGGTGCCGAGAATCTGCAGTACCGGTTGATCATCAACCCGGCCCGCGGTCTGCACCGTGTAGCGCGCGACCTCAGCGCCCTCCGGGCGGCCGTAGGTCAGACTCACCACCTCCCCCGCCTGCGCCATCTCGACGTAGTAACGCGAATCCGCGGCGCAAAAGCGCTGCGTGAAATCGCCTGCGGCAGCGGTCGAGGACAGCGCCAGCAGAAGCAGCGAAAACGCAGGGTCGTACTTGTTCATGGAATCTCCGGGGCGACTTGGGCACTCACGCCGATCAGCGCGGTGCGGCGCAGGGGATTCTAGGCCCTGTTGGCAGGCACTTGGCCACCCGCGCGGCCCAGCCGCCCGGTGCGCAGCCGGACAAACCCGCAGCGGATTCCGTTTCTTGCCCCGCGACAAGGAAGCGCCCCACCCCTGACTGCGACACTTTGCCGCACCAGAGGTCGGGAGAACCCTGCAATGCCCCGTTTCACCACCATGCTTCGCGCCACGCTCACGCTGTTCACCGCGCTGCTGTGCCTGCAGCCTGCCACCGCCCTTGCGCTGGCTTACGAAGCGCACCTGCCGCCAGAACTGTTCAGCGCGCCCGATCTGTGCGCCTACACCGACTGCAAGACGGTGCTGCCCGGCGCCGAGCGCTTTTCGATGCGCGACGGGCAGCCACGCTTCGTCACGGGGTTCAAGGGCGACAAGGCGGTCGGCTATGTCTTCCTGTCGACCGATCTGGTGGATATACCGGCCTACTCGGGCAAGCCGGTGATCACGCTGATCGGCATGGACACGCAGGGCCGCTTCACCGGCATCCGCGTGCTGAAGCACTCGGAGCCGATCCTTCTGCTGGGCATTCCGGAAACCAAGCTGGAGGCCTTCGTCGGCCAGTACCACGGCAAGTCGGTGGCGCAGCATTTCGAGGTCGGTTCGGGTGACAAGGAGACCGTGGGGCTGGATGCGATCTCCGGTGCCACGGTGACCGTCGTCGCCGAGAATCAGGTCATCACCCGCGCGGCGCAACAGGTGGCGCGCAAGGTCGGCATCCTCAAGGCCGAGCAGCGCCCGACGGCGCGCTACAAGGACATCGGCGACCTGCCGGACTGGGACGCACTGGTGAAGGCCGGCGCGGTGTCGCGCCTGACCGTGCAGCCGGCAGACGTCGGCGAACCCGACACCGGCATGCCCTACCTGGACCTGTGGCTCGGCGTACTGAACCACCCGACGCTCGGCCGCGCAGTGCTCGGTGCCACCGGCTGGCACGACCTGATGGCGCGCCTGAAGCCGCATGAGACGGCACTCTTCGTGATCGGGAGTGGCGCAGGTTCGTTCAAGGGCTCGGGCTTCGTGCGCGGCGGCATCTTCGACCGCGTGCAGGTCAAGCAGGACGCAGACACCTACACCTTCCGCGACCTCGACTACCTCAACCTCTACTCGCTGCAAGCCAAGGGCCATCCGGCTTTCCGCGAATCGGGCATCTTCATCCTGCGCGATGCGAGCTTCTCGGCCGCTTACCCGTTCCGCTTCGTGTACCTCGCCAACAAGCAGGACAAGGCGACCGGCCAGCGCCAGTTCATCAATTTCGATGCCAAACTGTGGCTGCCGGATGCCTGGCTCGAAGGCGGCCGCCCCGCCGTGAGCGAGCCCGAGGCGCCGTGGAAGAAGATCTGGCGCGACAAGGCAGTAAGCATCGGTTTCTTCATCGCCTTCCTCGCCGTCGTCGCCTTCACTTACTCACGCCGTGACTGGCTGACCGCGCAGGCGACGATCCGCGACAAGCGCTGGGTCGCGTGGCCCAAGTATGTGTTCTGGACGATCAGCATCGTGTGGATCGGCGGCGTGCTGATGGCGCAGCCCTCGATCACACATGTGATGACCTGGTTCCACTCGCTGATCTCGCGCTGGGAGTGGGAGCTGTTCCTCACCGACCCCTTCATCTTCATCTTCTGGTGGTTCATCTTCATCACGCTGTTCGTGTGGGGCCGCGGGCTGTTCTGCGGCTGGCTATGCCCCTTCGGCTCGCTCTCCGAACTGGTCTACAAGATCGCCGGCAAGCTGGGGCTGAAGCGCTTCCAGCGCCACCTGCCGAAGCCGCTGCACGACAAGCTGAAATGGATCAAGTACGGCGTGTTCTTCGCGCTGATGGCGGTGTCGCTGTGGTCGATGACCATGGCCGAGCAGTTCGCCGAGGTCGAGCCGTTCAAGACGACCTTTCTGGTCGGGCCGTGGAACCGTAGCTGGCCGTTCCAGTTGTTCTTTGCCGTGGTGCTGGGGGTATCGCTGTTCGTCGAACGCCCCTTCTGCAAGTACGTCTGCCCGCTCGGCGCCGGGCTCGCGATTCCGACGACCTTCCGCTTCTTCGGCCTGCGCCGCAAAAAAGAATGTGGCCCCTGCAAGGCCTGCGCGGTGCAATGTGGCTCACTGGCGATCGCGGCGGACGGCAAGATCGATCAGCGCGAATGCCTGCTGTGCCTCGACTGCATGGTCTACTACCACGACGACCATGCCTGCCCGCCGCTGGTGCACGAGCGCAAGCGCCGCGAGAAGGCGGGGCTCAAGCTCACGCCGATCGGGCGCGATGGCTACTTCATTCCGATCAAGGAAGTGCGCAGCGACGCTGCCTAGGCTTGAGCCCATGCGATCCGCGGTACGCCTGATCCTCCTGTCGCTCACGCTCTGTCACTTCGGCTTCGTCGCTGCTGCAGAGCTACGCGTGGCCGCAAGCGGATCGATCGCCGCAGCAGTCGCGCAGGCCCAGCCCGGCGACACCATCCGCGTGGCGCGCGGCCTCTATCGCGAGCATCTGCGCATCGACAAGCCGCTGACGCTGATCGGCGAAGACATGCCGACGATCAGCGGCGAGCTGACCGGCGACGTGATCCGCGTGATTTCGCCCGATGTGCGCATCGAGGGCTTCGTGGTGCGCGACTCGGGCGACGACCTCGAGAAGCAGCAGGCCGGCATCTACCTGCAGCCCGGCGCACACCGCGCGGTGGTGCGCAACAACCAGCTCGCCTACAACCTGTTCGGGCTGTGGGTCGAGAAGGCCAACGAGGTGCTGGTCGAGGGCAACCGCATCGTCGGCAAGCGCGACTACCTGTCGCCCAACCGCGGCAACGGCATCCAGCTCTACAACACGCAGGGCGCAAAGATCGTCGGCAACCGCATCAGCTACGCGCGCGACGGCATCTATGTCGACGTGTCGCACCACGCGCTGTTCCGCGGCAACGAGATCCACGACTGCCGCTACGGCACGCACTACATGAACTCCTACTACAACACCTGGGAGAAGAACTTCGTGCACCACAACCGCGGGGGGCTGGCGCTGATGGAGGTGCATGACCAGACCGTGCGCGACAACGTGGTGTGGGCCAACACCGACCACGGCATCATGCTGCGCACGCTGCAGCGCGCCGAGGTCAGCGGCAACGTGATCGCCGGCAACGGACGCGGCTTCTTCATCTACGACGCACAGGACAACACGCTGACTGGCAACCTGGTCGTCGGCAACGAGGTCGGCGTGCATCTGTCGGCCGGCTCCTGGCACAACGCCGTCGACGGCAACGACTTCATCGACAACCACGAAGGCGTGCGCTACGTCGGCGCCAAGGACGAGGTGTGGGGCGGCGCGAAGAACGCAATCGGCAACCACTGGAGCGGCTACCTCGGCTGGGACCGCAACGGCGACGGCCGCGGCGACGTGCCCTTCGAGGCCGCCGACCTGGTCGACCGCCTGATGTGGCGCTACCCCGCCGCGCGTGTGCTGCTCAACAGCCCGGCGATCGAAACCCTGCGCCTCGCAGCCCGTCAGTTCCCGGTGCTGCGCGCGCCCACCGTGGTGGAGCCCTCGCCCGCGATGCACCCCCGCCACCCTGACTGGAGACACTGGCTTGAACGCGCCCGCCATTGAACTTGCCGCCGTCACCAAACGCTTCGGCGAGGTGGAAGCCGTGCGCGGCGTCTCGCTCGCCGTCGCCCCCGGCCGCAGCTTCGGCCTGATCGGCCACAACGGTGCCGGCAAGAGCACGCTATTCCGCATGATGCTGGGCCTGATCACGCCAGACGCCGGCGAGCTGCGCCTGCTCGGCGAGCGCTCGACCGGCGCGCGCTTCCGTGCCGTGCGCCAGCAGATCGGCTACCTGCCCGAGCATGTCGCGCTGTACGACAACCTCAGCGGGCTGGAAACGCTGCAGTTCTACGCACGCCTGAAAGGCGCCGAGCGCAGCGACTGTGACACTGCGCTAGCACGCGTCGGCCTCGCCCACGCCGCCACGCGCAAGGTGCGCGGCTACTCCAAGGGCATGCGGCAGCGCTTGGGCTTTGCGCAGGCGCTGCTCGGCAAGCCGCGCCTGCTGTTCCTCGACGAACCGACCAACGGGCTGGACCCGCAGGCGATCCACGACTTCTACCGCATCGTCGCGGAGCTCAAGGCCGAGGGTACGACCGTGGTGCTGACCTCGCACATCCTCGCGGAGATCGAGCAGCGGGTAGACGAGGTGGCGATCCTGCGCAACGGCCGCATCGTCGCGCAGGGCAGCGTCGCCGAGTTGCGCGAACGCGCCGAGCTGCCGGTGCGGGTAATGCTGCGGGTGGACGACGCGGCGCGCGCGGCGCTGATCGCGCGCTTCGATGCGCGGCCCGAAGACGCCGCGCACGTCTCCTTGCAGGTGTCGCGCGAGAACAAACTCGCGCGCCTCGCCGAACTCGCCGCCCAGTCGGGCGTGCAGGATCTGCGCATCGTCGAACCCTCACTCGAGGCGGTGTTCCTCGAACACAGTGCCGAGGAGGCCGCATGAGCGCGCCCACGCCCCGCATGGCCGACACCGCTACCGCTGAAGTGAAAACGGAGAGCGCGATGCGCCTCGTGCTGAGACAAACCGGCGCGATCGCCGGCAAGGAATTCCGCGACCGCGTGCGCAACCGCTGGGTGTGGGTGATCGCCACGGTGTTCGCTGGCTTCGCACTCGCGATCGCCTACTTCGGCGCGGCTGGTGAAGGCCAGGTCGGCTTTCGCGGCATCGACGTGACGATCGCCAGCCTCGTCTCGCTGGTGACCTACCTGATCCCGCTGATCGCGCTGGTGCTGGGCTTCGACGCGGTGGTCGGCGAACGCGAGCGCGGCACGCTGGAGCTGCTGCTGGCGCTGCCGATCACGCGTGGCGAAGTGCTGGTCGGCAAGTTCCTCGGTCTTGCCGCCACGCTCAGCGTCGCCACGCTGCTGGGCTTTGGCCTCGCTGGCGCGGTCTTCGTCGGTGCCGGGGGCGACGCGATGTTCCACTACGCCGGCTTCGTCGCCTCGGCGATCCTGCTCGGGCTGGTGTTCCTCGCCATCGCGGTACTGCTGTCGGTGGTGGCCAGCGACCGCGCCCGCGCCTCGGGCTACGCGGTCGGCACCTGGTTCCTCTTCGTCATCGTGTTCGACCTGGTGCTGCTCGGCGGCCTCATCGCGCTGGGCGGCAGCAGTACCGGCGAGGCCCTGCCGTGGCTGCTGCTCGCCAACCCGACCGACGTGTTCCGCATCCTCAACGTGTTCAGCCTGGAGCAGGTCGGCGCGCTCTACGGCCTGGCCACCGTGTTCCCGCCCGCGCTCGCCAACCCGGCCGTGCTGGGCGGCGTGATGGCCGGCTGGATCGCCGCGCCGCTTGCCCTCGCCTACTGGAGATTCAAGTGAAGACCCACCTCCGCATCCTGACCCTCGGTGTGCTGCTCGCGCTGGCCGCCTGCGGCAAGGCCACGGTCGACGACAAGCCTGCTTCGATCACCCGCAGTGATACCTGCTCGCTCGACGGCATGACGCTGGCCGACTTCCCCGGGCCCAAGGGCCAGATCGTGTGGGGCGACGGCAAGCACGACTTCTTCTGCGACACGCGCGAAATCGTCGCGACCCTGCTCAAGCCCGAGCAGCAGCGCGCGATGAAGGGCGCCTTCGTGCAGGACATGGGCAAGGCGGACTGGGACAAACCGCAGGACGCGTGGATAGACGCGAAGACCGCGCTCTACGTGCAGGGCGCCAAGCGCAACGGCAGCATGGGCCCGACGCTGGCGACATTCGCCGAGCGGGCCGCCGCCGAGGCGTTCGTCAAGCAGTACGGCGGCAAGGTCTACGCCTTCGCCGAACTGAAGCCGGACATGGCCAGCATGGACGGCGGCATGGATCACGATCAGAAGATGTGAGCCCGCGCGGGGCCGTCGGCCGGGCTTGTGGGACAATCCGCCCCCGATGAACGCCGTTTGCAGCCCCGCCCTCGCCGCCCCCGATTCGCCCGCCTTCGATGTTGCGCAACTCGGGCAAGTCTTCACGCCGGATTCCGTCGTGCAGGCGATGCTGGCGCTGCGCCAGCGCCATGGCCGGGTGCTGGAGCCGTCGTGCGGCAACGGCGCCTTCCTGCGCCGCCTGCCGGGTGCGGTCGGCATTGAGCTCGACCCACGCCACGCGCCCGCCGGTGCGCTGGTCGGCGACTTCTTCGCGCTGCCGCTGCACGAGAAATTCGACACCATCATCGGCAACCCGCCCTATGTGCGGCATCAGGACATTGCCGCCAGTACCCGCGCACTGCTGCCCAAAGCACTGGGCTTTGACCGCCGCAGCAACCTGTTCCTGTTCTTCATCGCAAAATGCCTGGATCACCTGGCGGCGGGCGGCGAGCTGATCTTCATCACGCCGCGCGACTTCCTCAAGGCCACCAGCGCACGGCCGCTGAACCGGCTGCTGCATGCGCGCGGCACGATCACGCATGTGATCGAACTGGGCGACAAGAAGAGCTTCGATGGCGCCCTGCCCAACTGCCTGATCTGGCGTTTTGTCGAGGGCGACTTCTCACGCCGCACCGCATTGATCGACGCCGCCCACCACCGCACGCTGGACGACGCGCTCGCCGCCGCCGCGCGCGGCGACTGGGACATGCGGGACTTCGTCGAACACGCCGGGCAGCTCGCTTTCGTTCGCGACGCGCATGAAGTGCCGCTGACCGAGGTGTTCGCGGTCCGCGTCGGCGCGGTGTCGGGAGCCGACCCGATCTTCAGCGACCCGCTGCATGGCACACGCGACTTCGTCTGCTCGCACACCCGCACCAGCGGCGAGACGCGCCGCATGATCTGGCAGCCGGAATCGCCCCACCCGGCACTGCTGCCACACAAGGCCGCACTGCTCGCGCGCCGCATCAAGCCCTTCAGCGAAGCGGACTGGTGGCTTTGGGGCCGCGGCTACCCGCAGACCACCGCGCCGCGCATCTATGTGAATCACCGCACCCGGGTTGCGGAACCTTTCTTCCTGCACGACAGTCCCCATTTTGACGGGGCGGTACTTGCACTTTTCCCGCATCGCCCCGATCTAGAACTGAATGCGCTGTGCGCGATGCTGAATGCGGTGGACTGGGCGGAGCAGGGCTTCGTCTGCGACGGCCGCTTCATCTTCGGCCAGCGTGCGCTGCAGAACGCCCGCCTGCCGGCTGCGTTTGCCGCGTTTGCACGCAACCCCGACCGCGCCTGAGCGCCGACCCGCGCC
This sequence comes from Niveibacterium sp., assembly GCF_041909475.1. Lineage (NCBI taxonomy): Bacteria > Pseudomonadati > Pseudomonadota > Betaproteobacteria > Rhodocyclales > Rhodocyclaceae > Niveibacterium > Niveibacterium sp. The sequence continues at coordinate 85,176 of NZ_JAYRDJ010000017.1, forward strand.
GACTGGTCGGGGTTAAACTTGGCGCCCCGACCGAGGAGACACCCCAATGGTCCCGCATCTCACGACGGCCCTGACCGGACCGCTTCTGGAACTCGAACGCTGCTTCCTCGACAACGCCACGAGCATCGAGGCCTGGCTGCGGCAACAATGGCTGGATCACATGCCGCCCTTCTACGGGTCGGTCGATCTGCGCAACGCGGGCTTCAAGCTCGCACCGGTGGACATGAACCTGTTCCCGGGCGGCTTCAACAACCTGCATGAGAGCTTCCTGCCGCTGTGCGTGCAGGCCGCCCAATCGGCGGTCGAGCGCATCTGCCCGGATGCATCGAAACTGCTGCTGGTGCCCGAGAACCACACGCGCAACCAGTTCTACCTGATGAACGTGGCGCGGCTCGCCAACATCCTCGGCCATGCCGGCCTCAAGGTACGCATCGGCAGCCTGCTGCCCGACATCACCGAACCGACCACGTTGGATCTGCCGGACGGCCAGAAACTCACGCTCGAACCGCTGGTGCGCAAGGGCGACCGCCTCGGCCTGAAGGATTTCGATCCCTGCGCGGTGCTGCTGAACAATGACCTCTCGGCCGGCGTACCGGAGATCCTGAAAGACCTCGATTCGCAGTGGGTGATGCCGCCGCTGCACGCGGGCTGGACGACGCGACGCAAGTCGATTCACTTCGGCGCCTACGACCGCGTTGCCGAGGCTTTCGCGAAGATGCTGAAGATCGACCCCTGGCTGATCAACCCCTACTTCGGGCGCTGCGGCAAGATCGACTTCCATGAACGGGTGGGCGAGGAATGCCTTGCCGCGCAGGTGGATGCCACCCTGACAAAGATCCGCGCGAAATACGCCGAGTACGGGGTGGAGGATCAGCCCTTCGTGATCGTCAAGGCCGATGCCGGCACGTACGGCATGGGCGTAATGACGGTGCGCGATGCGTCCGAGGTCACCGGCCTCAACCGCAAGCAGCGCAACAAGATGTCGGTCATCAAAGAAGGCCTGCAGGTCAACGAGGTGATCATCCAGGAAGGCGTGCATACCGTCGAACAGGTCAATGGCGGCGTCGCCGAACCGGTGGTGTACATGCTCGACAAGTACGTCGTCGGCGGTTTCTACCGCGTGAATACCGAGCGCGGCATCGACGAAAACCTCAACGCGCCGGGCATGCGCTTCGAGCCGCTGGCGTTCGAGACGTGCTGCAACACGCCCGACTGCGCGCAAGCGCCCGACGCTGCGCCGAACCGCTTCTACGCCTATGGCGTGGTGGCCCGCCTGGCGCTGCTTGCCGCCTCGGTCGAGCTGGAAGAAACCGCCCCGGCTGAACTGGAACTCGCATGAAAATCGCCTTCATCGTCGATCCGCTCGAAGCACTCAAGGCCTACAAGGATTCGAGCATCGCGATGATGCGGGCGGCGCAGGCACGCGGGCACCAGGTGTTCGCGATGCTGCGCAAGGACCTGCGCCTGCGCGACGGCATCGTCAGCGCGCGCGCGGTGCCGCTCACGGTGTCCGACGACGATGACGACTGGTACACGGCAGGTGAACCGGGCGACTTCGCACTGAGCGCCTTCGATGCCGTGCTGATGCGGCAGGACCCGCCGTTCGACTTCGAATACATCACCGCCACCTGGCTACTGGAACGCGCCAAGGCGCAGGGTGCGAAGATCTGGAACGACCCGCGTGCAGTGCGCGACCACTCGGAGAAGATCGCGATCACCGAGTTCTCGCAATTCACCGCGCCGACGCTGGTCGCACGCGCCACCGAAGACATCGACGCCTTCATCGACGAATTCGGCGACGTGATCCTCAAGCCACTCGACGGCATGGGCGGCAGCGGCATCTTTCGCGTGCGCCGCGACGATCCGAACCGCAATTCGATCATCGAGATGCTGGGCCAGCTCGGCACACAGACGATCATGGTGCAGCGCTACATCCCGGCCATCAGCGCAGGCGACAAGCGCATCCTGATCATCGGCGGCGAAGTCATGCCCTACAGCCTCGCGCGCATCCCGAAGGCCGGCGAATCGCGCGGCAACCTTGCTGCTGGTGGCCGTGGCGTCGCACAGCCGCTATCGGTGCGCGACCGCGAAATCGCCGGAGCACTCGCCCCGACGCTGTGGGCGCGCGGCCTGCTGATGGTAGGCCTCGACGTGATCGGCGACTACCTCACCGAAGTCAACGTCACCAGCCCGACCTGCATGGTCGAGATCGAGGCCCAGACGGGCTGCGCGGTGGCGACGAAAGTAATTGATGTGCTGGAGCGAACATAAGCCGACACACACGGCCCCACTGATGGCGCAATCGCGACACCAAAGGCGCCGCATTCGTGCGAGTTCGGCCATGTCCGGCACGACCCCGCTCAAGGCAAGGGACTTGCTTGCGCAGTAGAGTCTTCAAGCTCAAATCGCCCCAACGCCAGACCCAATGCCCACTCCCCGCTCGATCGCGCCCCTGCTCCGCCTAAGCCTGCTCGTTCTCTCGCTGACACTGAGCGCCTGCGCCCGCAACACCGCCCACCATGAGGAATCCTTCGTGTTCGGCACCCGCGTCGAGATCACGACCTGGGGCGTGCCGGAGGCGAAGGCCCGCGAGGCGGTGGGTGCGGTGTTGCGCGAGTTCGACCGCATGCACCGTGCTTACCATGGCTGGCAGCCCTCCGAGCTGACCACGCTGAACGAGGCGCTGGCCAAGGGCGAAACCGCCACCGTGTCGCCGGAACTGGCGGGCATGCTGGTCGAGGCGAAGACCCTCGCGGCGCAGGGCGGCCAGTTGTTCGATCCGGCGATCGGCAAGCTGATCGGCCTTTGGGGCTTTCATCGGGACCAGTACGAACCGGTGACCCCCGATCCGGCGGCCCTGCAGGCAGCCGTGACCGCACATCCGACGATGGAAGACCTGACCATAGACGGCACCCGCGTGAGCAGTCGCAACCGCGCGGTTCAGCTCGATCTGGGCGGCTACGCAAAGGGCTGGGCGCTGGATCGGGCTGCGGCGATCCTGCGCGAACAAGGTGTCAGCAACGCGCTGGTTAACATCGGCGGCAACGTGCTGGCGCTGGGGGCCAAGGGTGAGCAGCCGTGGAAGGTGGGCATTCAGGATCCGCGCGGCGCTGGCGCGATCGCCGCGCTGCCGCTGAAGGACGGCGAGGCGATCGGTACTTCCGGCGATTACCAGCGCTTCTTCGAGCGCGACGGCCAGCGCTTCTGCCATTTGATCGACCCACGCACCGGCAGCCCAGCCAGCGAAACCCGCAGCCTGACGATCCTGATTACCGCGCGCCCCCGCGCCGGCACCCTGTCGGACGCGGCCAGCAAGCCGGCCTTCATCGATGGCGCGCACTGGCGCGAGCGCATTGCAGCCTACGGTATCAACGAAGGCCTGCGGGTGGACGCCACAGGGCGCATCCAGGTGACCCGGGCGCTCGCGCGGCGCATCGAGTGGCTCAACGGCAGCAAGCCGGACCAGCTCGTCGAGTAATTGGCGCGGCGCAATGCCGAGGGCGGCAGGGTGCTTTAGAATCGGCGGGTACCTCTGCCCTGCAGACCGGAGTCAGGCATGCTCGGAATATTCCTCGTCACCCACGGCACGCTCGGCGAGTCACTGATCCAGTGCGCCTGCCATGTGCTGAATCGGCGCCCGGCGCAGATCGCGCAGCTGGGCGTATCGGCGGCGGACGACCCGCTCGACGCGCTGCCCACCGCACGCGCGCTGATGCAGACCGTGGATAGCGGCGATGGTGTCATCGTGCTGACCGACATCTACGGGGCCACGCCGAGCAATATTGCCCTCAAGCTCCTCAAGCCCGGCGTCGTAGAAGGCCTGGCGGGTGCAAACCTGCCAATGCTGCTGCGAATCCTCACCTACCGCCAAAAGAACGACATCCACACCGTGATCACCAAGGCGATTGCCGGTGGTTGTGATGGCGTACTGCACATGAAAGTGGATCGGGATGCCAAGAACTGAAGTCGAAATCGTCAACAAGCTCGGTTTGCATGCGCGCGCGTCGGCCAAGCTCACACAGGTAGCCAGCGCGTACGAATCGGAGGTCTGGCTGGAACGCAATGGCCGTCGCGTCAATGCGAAGAGCATCATGGGTGTGATGATGCTGGCCGCGGGCAAAGGCTCGAAGGTTGTCATCGAAACCGAGGGCTCCGACGCAGACGCCGCCATGCAGGCACTGGTCACCCTTGTCGCAAACCGCTTCGGCGAGTCCGAGTAATGCCGCAGACGGTGGCACGGCCGGAGTCGGTCTCCTTTGCGCTGCACGGCCTGCCGGTCTCGCACGGGATCGCGATTGGCTATGCACACCTGATTTCGCATGCACTGCTGGAAGTGCATCACTACGTGGTGTCGCCGAAGGCGACCGCGAAGGAACTGGCACGGCTCGATGACGCCATCGCGGCAGTCGGTGCCGAGCTCGATGTGCTGCGCCACACGCAAAGCGCGGCCGCTTCCGAGGTGGCGGTGTTTGTCGATCTGCAGCGCATGCTGCTGCAGGACCCGCTGCTGATCGAGGAAGCCCGCGAACATATCCGCACCCGCCGCTGCAACGCCGAGTGGGCACTGGTGCAGCAGATGGAAGTACTGGTCGAACAGTTCGACGCGATCGAGGACGCCTACCTGCGCGAGCGCAAGGCCGACGTGGTGCAGCTGGTCGAGCGCCTCGTCAAGAACCTGCTGGGTCACCCCGGCTATGTGCCGCCGAAGCAACGCGATGGTTTTGCGACCATCGTCGTCGCGCATGATCTGTCGCCGTCCGACACGATCCACTTCAAGGACGCAAAGATCGCCGGTTTCGTCACCGACATCGGTGGCGCGACCTCGCACACCGCAATCGTTGCGCGCAGCCTCGCGATCCCGGCCGTAGTCGGCCTGCAGCATGTGCGCCATACGGTGAATGATGGCGACGTGCTGATCGTGGACGGCACGCGTGGCGTCGTGATCGTAGCGCCGGACGAGCGGGTGCTGGAGGAATACCGCATCCGCCAGGGGCAGCTCGACCTCGAACGCTCCAAGCTCAAACGCATCACCGGTGCCACCGCGCGCACGCTGGACACCGAGCGCGTTTTCATCAAGGGCAACATCGAACTGCCGCGCGACGCACAGGGCGTACGCGAGGTGGAAGCCGACGGCGTCGGTTTGTTCCGTACCGAGTTCCTTTTCATGGGTCGCGACGAGCTGCCGGACGAAGACGAACAGTTCGAAGCCTATCGCAGCGTGCTGAAAGCGCTGCCCGGCAAGCCGGTCACGATACGGACGCTGGATATCGGCGCCGACAAGGCCTTGCGCGGCATGGAAGTGCTCGGCGACCAGAACCCGGCACTGGGCCTGCGCGCGATCCGCTACTGCCTTGCCGAGCCACGCATGTTCCTGACGCAGCTGCGGGCCTTGCTGCGGGCGTCGCAGTTCGGCCAGTTGCAGATCATGTTGCCGATGCTCGCAACGCTCGACGAGATCACGCAGAGCCTCGCGATGCTCGAACGCGCGAAGGCCGAACTGCGTGCCGAGAAGGTGAAGTTTGCCGACGGCGTGCCGGTCGGCGGCATGATCGAGATCCCGGCCGCAGCGCTGTCCGTCGGCCTCTTCGCGCGCAAGCTCGACTTCCTGTCGATCGGCACCAACGACCTGATCCAGTACACGCTGGCGATCGATCGCACCGACGCCGCCGTGTCGCACCTGTACGACCCCTGGCACCCGGCCGTGCTGCTGCTGATCCACCGCACGATCCAGACCGGGCTGCGCACCGGCGTGCCGGTATCAGTGTGTGGCGAAATGGCCGGCGATGTTGCGAACACGCGGCTGCTGCTGGGCATGGGCCTGCGCGACTTTTCGATGCATCCGGCGCAGATCCTCGAGGTGAAGCAGGAGATCCTGCGCGCCCATACCGGTGAGCTGGCGGTGAAAGTCGGCAAGCTGATGAAGCTCGACGAGCCGGACAAGGTGCGCGAGGCCATTCAGCGCCTGTAGCGCCGAACGGCCATCCGCGCCGCTGGGATCACGCTGGAGTGGCCTTCGGCCGCCAGGCCTCCTGGTAAGCGCCGATCAGGCTTGCGCGCGTGTCCTTGTAGCGCTCCCAGTCAAAACCCTCGAGAAACTCGAGCGCGGTTCTCGCCCCGCGCTTGAACAGATCCAGCTTCGCGTCGTCAGTGAGCTCGAAGTTCAGCCAGTCGTGATCTGCTGTGTCGATGTAGGCCACGAGCTGCCGGAAGTCGGGATTCTTGCGTATGAACTCGTAGTCGAGGCAGTGACGCGAGGAATTGAAGGTCTGCGTGATCAGCTTCAGCGGGCCACTGATCGTGTGCGCCCGCTCGTCCCACTGCAGCTTGGCGCCGAAGGTCGGTCGCGTCGGCACCTTGTAGGTGCTGTGGAAGACATCGATCGGGAAGTTCGACAATACACCGCCATCGACGAACACCGCCTCGGGCGGCGGAAAGCCCATGTTGTCGTCAGCTACCAGCCCGGCCATGTTTTCCCACAACTTCAGGTGTGCCGCATCACGCACCCGCAGCGGCACGCGAACCGGCTTGAAGAACAGCGGGATCGACATTGAGCAGCGCGCGTAGTCGGCCGGATTCACGGCGCCAACGTCGTCCCAGTACAAAGCGGCCATGCGCGGGAACTCGACCTTGGTTTCGGTCGCGATATCCGCCGCCACCACGCACAGGTAGTCCTTCGCAGGGTCCAGCGGCGGCAGCGTGTCGGCCCCTTCGAGTTGTGAGACGCGGTGCCGGGTGCCGTCGCGCAGACGCCAGCCGGCCGGCGTGGTGCTCATGCGTTCGCGCAGCGCCGTCGTGCTGGACACTGCCTTGCCGAGCACGACATCGCGCATCCAGGCACGAAACCGCTCGCCCCGGTTGAGGCCGTGGATCTCGTTCATGTTGTCGACGACCTGCATCGCCTTCCAGATGCCCTTGGCCAGCCCCGGCCGTTTGAGCATGGTGTTGATGAAGTCCGGCGCATCGTCATCGTCGTCATCCTTGCCATCGACGAAGCTCGCCATCGGCATGTTGGCGACGATCTCGGTCAGGCGCTCGCTCTTCGCCTCGGCGGGCGTGCCGAGGGCGGCGAGCGCCAGTGCAGTGATCGAGCCGGCCGACGCACCACCGAGCCCCGAGAAGCGCAGCCCCGCTTGCTCAAGGATGTAGACATAGCCGAGCAGCGCCACACCCAGCACGCCGCCGCCCTCCATCACCAGGTCGACATACTGATGACCAGCGTCGTCGATCACGTCGCTGTAGATCCGCTGATCAAGGCCCTTTGCCTTCAGCGCGGCAACGGTTGGTTTGACACAATCGAAGAACTGCTGTGCCTGCATGAGTGATCTCCTTGCCTGCGTTATTCAGGCGAACGAAGTGATCTTGAAGTACTTGCCGTCGAGCTCGCCGACCTTCTTCATCTGTCCGCCCTTGGTCTTAACCTCAAGGTTCCGCAATCGGGAGCCGCCGGACTGGTTCTCGGAGCTATTGAGCGGCCACAGGTTTGGATAGTCGTCGATGCCGGATACCTGCTGCTCCACAACATGGTCGCCGTCAGTTCCCCACTCGCTACGGTCGTAGCCGTGACGCTCAAGGAGCTTGTTGAACGCACTCTTGACGGTGTCCGAACGTCCGCTCTTGCGTGGGCCGACCACCATGCCAAGGCGGGTCTGATAGCCACCGCCAATGCCGATAACGCGAGCCCCTCCGGGAACGGCTTTCGAGCCGATTGGCGAGAACACTTCGGCGCCCGGCAGGGTCTTGATCGTCGCCTGCGGGGTGCGGCCGCTAACCTGATCTTCGGGCGCAAGCCAGAGACGCGGATAGGCCGCGGCGGGCGGCTTCTGCCACGCAATCGGATAGGGTTTTGTCTGCGATCCGTCGGCGCCCGTGCTGTCCAGCACACCGGCGTTGTCGAGGATGGTGGCCATGGCGTTCAGATCCGCTTCCAGCTGGGTCTTGTCGGTATCGATCTGGGCCTGCTGCGACGCTGGGTCATACTTCTCCAGTCGCCTGATCGTCGCCTCCACAACCTTCTTCTGGGCGCTCGCCGCTTTGCGCTCGCTCGACGCGGGGTCAATCTTTGCAATCAGGTCATCCAGCAGCGCGCGGTCGCTCTGCACGACCACATGCGCCGAAGTCGCCGAGCCTTCAAGAAAGATGGTGTGTGATGCGCCATCCTTTGTACTGAATGGCACCTTGGTTTTCCACCAATCCAGGATGGCCGCCACGGTGGATTTGATTGCCGCCAGAACCGCGTCGATCGCCGCCTTCACCTTGTCGATCAGCCACAGAATCGCCGCATCCACCTTGGCGCGTATCGTGTCAACCAGCTCGCGGATCTTCTTGCCCACGCCGCCGAGCCCGACCTGTTCAGCCAGGAAGCCGATCACCACCGGCATCGCGCGATGCATCAGGCCTTCGACCCGCGCGCCAGCCTTGTCGATGGCGCCGCTCGCGATTTCCGAGGCCGAATCGAGCGCGCTGATCGCGATGCGGATGATCTGCTGCGCATAGCGCTTTACCGACTTGAAGACCTTGTACACCCGGCGCGCAATGTCGACGATCTCGGACAAGCCGCCCGATGCTGCAGCGGCGGTAGCGACGATCGCGATCTCCTCCGCCACCTTGCCCGCCACCCACTCGGCCACGCCCTGCAGCACCGTACTACCGAAGTCCTTGGCCTTGTCGATGATGCCCTTGGTGTTCTCGGCCGGGGATTTGGAGGTATCGATCGCGCCGCGCACCCAGGCAATCGCGCTGCCGAAGCGCCGCATCCAGGTGCGCAGCTTGTCGACCTTCTTCGGATCGAAGCGCTTCTTCAACAGATCGAAAATGTGATTGACCGACAGCCCCATCACATCCAGCGCGAAGCCGAACACCGCCATCGGGTCTTTCCAGCTGCTAGGCGCGGTGATGCCCTTCTCGGCAAGCTCGCCGAACAACCAGCCCTCGATGCCGAAACCCAGGTGGTAGAGGATGCGGTTGCCGAAACGCTTGAAGCCGGCGCCGGTGGCGCGCACGGCATTGCGCACAAAATCGATCGGCGCGCGCATCACGCGGTCCCACACCGAGAAAGCCTTGCTGATCAGTTCGCCAAGCAACTCCGGCGGCACATCGAACACGCGCAACACCAGCCGGAAGCTCGCCTTCACCGCGCCCATCAGATCGCGGTTCTTGAATACCAGCTTGATCAGCGCGCGGATCTCGGTCTTCGTGCGCGCCCAGGCCTCGCCATCGCGCGCCAGCGCCTCGAACAGCTCGATCTGGCGCAGGATGATCGGAATCAGGAAGTCCACGAAGGGGTCGCGGATGCACTTTGGGATCATGTCCCAGATCTTCTCGGCGAGCAGGATCGGGATGCCCCATACATCCAGCACCACATTGGCGATGCGGCGCAGGAAGTTGAGCGCCCGACCGAGGAAGGCGCCGAGCCGATCTACCATCGCGAGCAAGCCATCGGCCACCTGCATCAGCTTGCCGCCGGCCCAGGCGGCCAGCGCATCGATCTGGTCCGCCACCCACTGCGTCGCCGACACGATGAACGACAGCCCGACGCCGGCCGCCGTACCGACCCAGCCGCCGACCGCCTTCGCCACCCGCCCGATCGCGCCGGTGAGCCCGCGCGCGAGATTCACCAGCCCGCTACCGAATCGATGCGCGCCACGCTGCAGCGTGGGAATCAGCGTGTTCTGCAGGTAGGCGCGCGCCTGCACCACCATGCTGCCCTTGCCCCAGTGCGCCTTGATCCAGCGAACGCCCTGCACCACGCCCACCACGGCCGCACCGAGCGCCACCAGCGGGCCCGCGGGCGAGGCCATCACCGCCACCGCGCCGACCACGGTTGCCACCGTCTTGATCTCTTTCTGATAGGGCGCCAGCACTTCCTTCACCGCGTCCCACAGCTTCTCGACCTTGCCTTGCACCCATTGCAGGATGCCGTTCTGGCCCTCGGGGCCGTCACCGATGCCGAGCTTGTTCTTCACCCAGGTCCACGCATCGGCCGAGGCCTTGCGGATCGGCGCGCATTTGTCCCACACCCAGCTCGCAAGCTGTTCGATCTGATCCCACTGCTGCTTGGCGATCTTCTTGATCCAGTTCCACACCGGCGCGCCAACCTTGTCCCACAGCGACTGGCACAAGTCCTCGATCTTCTTCACCACCGGCTGCAACTTCTCGACGATGGGTTGCAGCAGCTTGGTCGCAAGCTGCTCCACCTTCTCGGCGGCCTGGCGCAGCGGCGTGCAGTCGTTGGCGGCGATCTTGCCGGCCGCCTCCTGCACCCACTGCAGCATCGGCGCAAAGCGCGCGGTGAGCTGCTTGCCGGCACCGGCCACCGCATACACCGGCGCCATCACGCCGTCGATGACCTGCTTGAAGCCATTGGTGACGCGCTCCTTCAGGTAATCCAGCACGCCCTGCGGGCCCTTCTGCACGAAGGGGGCGAGTTCTGGCGCGTAGCGGTTGACCAGCTCCATCGCCAGATCGCCCGCCGCCTGTTTCACCGTATCCACTGCGCTGCCGAGCGCAGCCCCCGCGCGCTCCAGCAGACCAGGCTTGCGCTGCACCGTCGCGCCGCTTGTGCGCCCGGCCACGGCGTAGCCGCCGCCCGCCACCACCGCGGCGCTCGCCCGGCTGGCCTCTACCTCCAGCGCACCGCCGTCGTGGCCGAGCCGCTGCACCTGCGGCCGCGCCGGCCCGCGTTGCTGGATCACATGGGCGACTTCGTGCGCGAGCAGCGCCAGATCGTCCGGCCGCTCGCCCTTCGCCAGCACGATGTCCTCGCCGTACGCGAAGGCGCGCGCGCCCGCCTGTGCCGCGGCCCGCTGCGCCGCCGCGTCGGTGTGCACGCGCACAGCGGCGAGATCCGCATTGAGGCTTTGTTCCAGGCGACGCCGCAGCGGCATTGCCAGCGGCTGACCCGCTCCCAGGCGGCCCGGCATGCGCTGGGCTGAGCCAGCGGCCGGGCGCGCGCGCGCCGTGGCGGCAGGCGCAGGCCTGGCCACTGCGGCAGCGCGCGCAACGGCGCTCACGTCTCGCCCTCCTCACGCAGCGGGCAAACCTGCCCGCTCTTGCGATACTCGCGGCGGATCGCCGCCTCCAGTGCAGTGGCATCGATGCGGCCGCCGGCCTCCAGCGCCAGCAGCGCCGCATGCAGCACCACGTTGCGCCACTGCCCGCCAGCAAACGCGCAGCGTGCCGCAAAGCGTGACAGCACCGCAGGCGGCACCACATGGTCGCGCGGCAGGTGGATCGCAAGAATGCGCTCGCGCACCGCCGTATCCGGCGCCGGGAAGTCGATCGTCACATCGATGCGGCGCAGGAAGGCGCTGTCGATCCGTTCCGCGCTGTTGGTGGTGACCAGCAGGATGCCGTGGAAGCGCTCCACCGCCTGCAGCAGGAAGTTCGTTTCGAGGTTGGCGTAGCGGTCGTTGGCGTTGCTGACACCGGTGCGCCCGGCCATCAGCGCGTCGCCCTCGTCGAGCAGCAGCACCGCGTCGATCGCCTCGGCGGCCTCGAAGATGCGCGCGAGGTTGGCTTCCGTCTCGCCGATGTACTTGCTCACGGTGCGCGCCAGATCGATGCGGAAGGCAGGCTTGCCCAACTGCGCGGCGAGGATGCGCGCAGCCGCCGTTTTTCCCGTGCCGGACGGCCCTTTGAACAAGGCCCGCACGCCCGGTGTGAGCCCAGCCGCCAACGCATCGCCGACGCCTTCAGCGAGCCGTTCGCGTTGCCGGCAACGCAACTCAAGCCAGCGCATTTCCTCAGCCGCGCGGGGCGGCAAGGCCAATTCGCTCCAATCACCCGCGCCCGGAAGGGCCTCGGCCAGCGAGGCCAGCGTCGCGTCACTGCGCGCGGCCAGCAGCTCAGCCAAAGCACGCACCGGCTCGGGCCGTGTCAGCGCGCGCGCGATTAACCGCTGCCAGATGCCGGCAGGCAAGCGATGCGGCGCGGCCAGCAAATCAGGGGAATCGTCGAGCCCCGCACTGCACCACGCGCGTTGCAACATCGCGGCACGCGCCTGCGGTGCGGGCGGCGCCAAGCGGCGTACCGTCACCTGTGGCGGCAGCTCGCCACCGGCCAAGGGCAACAGGCAGATGTCGGCAAGCGGCGCGACCAACGCCAGCGATTCCGGTAGTTGCCGTCGCGCGTCCAGCACCAGTGCGGCGTCCGACAGCAGTGCGATGCAGCGTGCCGACGCCAGTTCGGCAGCCGACGTCGCTGCGCTCGCGCGCAGGCTCAGGCAAGCGTGGCCGGCCGCAGCCGCGAGCGCAGCCGCGAGCGTCATGCGGCCGCTGCCAGGCAGCCCGCGCAGCACAAGCGGCCGAGGGGCGTCGGCCACCGCCTCCGGCACAACCAGAGCATCGAGCGGCGACGCAGCCTCGCGCGGCCGCAAGCGCAGCGTCACGTCCTCGACCCGCCGCGCGCACAGTGCATCCCACACCGCGAGCGGCACCGACAGCGTCCATGCGGCACGCGGGCCTTGCTGCTCGGCGTGCAGCAGGCCGGCGTTGAGCAGCGCCTGCAGGCGTTCGCGCACCGCGTCCGGCTCCAGCGTCGGGTGGCAGGCGGCGAGCCAGCCCCAAGCGGGGCGGGCGGCGCCGTCCTGCAGATCGGCGGCGAGCGCGGCGAAGCGCGGGTCGTCTTCGATCAGGCCGATCTGGAAGACCAACCCGATCGCCGCATCGTCCAGCGCCAGCGCCGTCTGCAAGCGACGGATCGGCAGACCCGCCTGCGCGCCAGCCCAGGCGTCGGCCGCCTCGTGCCACGCGTGCCAGCAGGTCTCCAGCGCGAGGCCTTCAAGTTCCGGGCGGTCGATCTGGTCGAGGTAGTCCTGCAGGAAGGGGTGGTGCGCGAACAACGCGTCGGGCGAACCGGCCTTGCGCAAGGCCGGCGCGAGCCAGGCGAGCACCGCGCCGAAGAAGAACAGCCGCGCGTGGTTGGCAGCGCCCGGCGGCACATCGGCGAAGGCGAACGGTGCGCGCGGCGCGTTCATTCCGGGCCCCCGGCGTCGAAGCGGTAGCGCAGGTCGCAGCCCGCGGCCGGCAGCCAGCCGAGATCGCGATCCAGACCCGCAAGGCGCACCTCGATCGGCAGTGCCGCAAGGCTCATCCGCACCTCCAGATACTCCGCGCTGCGGCAGACCCGTGCGGGCACGCGCAGCAGCCGCTGCGCAGCATCGCCCTGCGGCCAGCCGGTCGCAGCTGCGAGCCGCGCCCGCACGAAGGCTGCAAAGCGGGTGATCCAGTCCGCCCAACTGCAGATCGCGCGCGGCGCTGGCCGAACATTCGGTACGGCGCGGCGCGGCGCAACCCAACCAGGCCACTGCACACCCTGCAGGGTTTCATCGCCCCCCACATCGACGACACAGAAGCCGGCGGGATGCCACAGGGCCTGACGTCCACGCGCCACGACACAGCGCCAAGGCTTCGCTTGCGCCGCCCACGGTGCGAGCCAGTGCGGCGGCATTTGCCAATCGCCTTCCGGTGCCGACGCCCACAGCCCAGCCTCAACACCCAGAGGGCGACCGGCTGCATCGGCGAGCCAGCCGCAAAGCGGATCGGCCTCGAACTCGGTGCCGATCAACTCACGTGCCAGTAGCGCAAGGTAGTCCCACGGGTGCAGCGCGATACCGCGCTCAGCCGGGCGGGTGAAATCCGGGTAGAGGCCCAACGCGAGCGCGAGATTCAGCAGGTGGAAGACGCCGCCATAGGCCGTTTCTAGCGCGGCACCAAACGAATGCGGCGCACCCGCGATCGGCGCTGCGGTGTGCGCCGCATGGACGCTGATTGATCCGGCCGCGAGCACTTCGGTGGCCGCACCCACAGCGTCAGCAGCGCGCACAGGCGCCGACGATTCGAGCGCCTTGATCGGCTCGACGTCGTTCCAGCGCAAGCGCGCTCGGGCGGTGGTCTGCGACGGCAAGGGTGCTCGCGCTTCGTCCGGTGCCAGGGGCAGCACAATCGGATCGTTCGCGGCTTGCAGAATCGCCGCGACGCTGCGGCCGATCGCATGCCGCACAGGGATCGGTGCGAAGGGCGGCGGCTGCGTCGGAGCCTCATCCAGGCGCTGCGGTATGTCGGGCAAGGCTTGCTCGCGCAACCCCGGTTCGCAGGTCGGCGGTGTAACCGCCATGTCGGACGTCAGCCTCCGATGAGCATTCGCGGCAAAGGCTTGCGGCCTCATCCACACAGCAGGCGGAAGCGGCGCCGCACACACCGCCGCGGGCGCGCGGGCCAGCCCCAATGCGAGCCATAACCAGGCGCGCGGCGCTTCGGGTAGCTGCGCTGGCGGCGCCGCAGTGCAATCCGACAGGGCCGCAATCAGCGTCTGGACGGCAGGCGAATCTGCAGGGGCGGCGACGTCACCGCCCATCGCAAAGTGCTGTGTCAGACCCTGGCGAAGCGCAGCGGCCTGCGTGCCGACCGCTTGCGCGAAGCGCACCGCTAGCCCGCGCCCCGCCAGCAGCGCCAGCGCAGCCGGCACCGCGTGCGGATGTTGCTGCCAGGCGGCGATAACACCCGCCGCGCCCGCCAGAGGCAAGCTGCACCACCACCAGCAACGCTCGATGCGCTGAGCCAGCAAGTCCAGCGCCGCGCAGGCAAGCCATTCGGCGGTATCGGCGAAACACACCGCCATCGCATCGGGCATCACCACGTCGCGCCACGGATGGCGTGCAGCCGCGAGACGTGCCTGCACCTGCCGCGAGATGGGCTGCCAATCGGTCTGTGTGCGCGACAGCGGTGCGGCGAACGCGTCCTCGGCAAGCACACCACTCGCCTCGCGCAGGCACAGGATCGCGCGTCCGGGGTCGAGCCCGCGCAGCGCCGATTCGGCGCGGCGCGCAAAGCGCGCGTCGAGGTCCGGCACCGGCTCCCCGCCCCGCACCCGCGCCCTCACGATGCGCAGGTCGTCCATGCTCAGCCGCCCTTGGGCGCAGGCTTCTTCGGTGCGGCGCGCTTGGGTACCGGCTTGGCAGGTACGGCGCGCGCAGGCGACTTCTTCTTCGCAGGCGCGCTGCGGATCGCAATGGTCGCGGCCGGCCTCTCGGCGACAATTGAAACGCCCGCCGCCGGCCCCACGCCGGCGCCAGGCGCCGCAGCGAGCGGTGTTGCCAGATCGGCCAGCCCTGCCGCCGAAACGGCCGGTCTGGTGGAGATCGCAAGGTTGTTGAGCGCTCCCAGCAGCTCCGGCGAAATCGTTACCGCAGGCGTCGCAGAGGCACCCGGTGCGGAAGCAGCGCCGGCGGCGTTGGCGTTGAGTGCCGCGAGGACGCCGGGGTTAACGGTGAGCACGCCACTGGCAAGCAGGCCCGGCAGAATGTTTGTCAGGATGGTGCGGGGATAGGCAGTGATTTGGATGTCGATCTGTGACGCGTCACCTAGATCGATCCACTTTCGGCTCGGGTCAAAGAAGGCAATCGTGATGCCCTTATCCGAGACAGACTCGAGGACCGGCATGTTGTAAGTGTCGCCCGCCCGGAAGTACGTCACCTGCACGAAATAGTCGTTGGCCGCGGGATCGAATCCATCAAAGCGGATGTAGCGCCGTTCGGTAACCTGGAGATTTCCGAGATAGCTGGCGACGACTGTCAATGTCGAGGCACCCTGTGGGTGGCTGCCGACGAGTCGACCTCCTGCCACGACTTTGGGGCCGCTTTGCGTCTGTGGTGCCGTAGGGCGCCAGGCACCGTTGGCATAGCCGAGTACTTGCCCTTCGCTGGGCGTCTGATCCGCCACTGGCACCTTGCGCAGTCGTTCGACGACCGTCTGCGATGCAGCGCCGGTGACGTCACCAGCCAGCACGGTGGCACCCGTCGTTGCACCGGCCAGCGCGTTGAGGCGATCAATGATCGCGTTCATCAGCGTCGCGGTAATCAGCTCACCCGGCTGTACATGCGACAGCGCCACCGGCGCAGTGGGCCGGAAATACCCCGGATCGATCGCACCGATGATTCCGGTATTCAACAAGCCCGGCGATACCTCCACCAGGTCATTCCGGATGGCGCTGCTTGCAAGAGGTTGCGCGAGGGCCGCAGCGGCCGCGCGCTGCACGCCGGAGGTATTGAGGGCAGTGCTGGTGACGCTGTTGATCAGGTCGGCCATGGTGGTCTCCTCAGAAAGTGGGGTAGCGGTCGTGATCGAAGCGGGCGCGGTTCTCGCGCGACGCCGCCGGAAGGGGCAAGTGGCGATGGCCGAAGAGCAGTGCGCCACTGGCGTTCCCGTCGTCACCCCGCAGGCGGAAGCGCCAGATCAGCTGCGCCGGTTCGCTCGTCAGGTTGATCGGCGGCAGCATCGCGGCACCGCGCCACAGCGGTTCGAGCAAGGCGCCATCGAGGAAGTCGTCTTCACTGACGGCGAAGCCGCTGAAGAAGGTGTCGGCGTCGATACCGCGGCGCGTGCTGCTTGCGAGCGGCAGCAGGCCGACCGGCGGCAGGTAGCGGAATACGCTGGCCGCCTTCAAACCGGCAGGCAATACGTCGCCCGCGTTGATCAGCTCGGCGACCTGCAGCGCAAACTGGCGGATGTGAGCTTCGCCTTCCGCCGCGCGGCGACCGCTGCCGAGCAGCAGCAGATCGGCCGCCGAGGCCGGCGCGTGCAGGCTGCGGCGTACCGCCCACATGTCCAGCCACGCCAGGCCACCGGGCTGCCAGCCGAACAGCGCGAGCGGCACTTCGTTGTCCGCCACCACGCCGGCCGCATCGAGCAGACCGTAGGCGCGCAGCGGGTTATCCAGCCCGCCGAGCGGATCAGCCAACGCTTCGGCCACCACGTTGCCGCCCAAGGCCGCAAAAGCCGCAAGGTGGCGCGCGCGGTGCCGGCCCAGCGTGCTGCCGTCGTTGAACAGCGGCGCATCCGAACCCAGCAGCGCACCGGGAATCGTCGCCAGCCGGAAGCGCAGACCCGAGAGGCGCCAGCGCGCACCGCAGCGATTCAGCGCCGTACCGCCTTCACCCGAAACGCCGGGCGCCTGTTCGGAGGACAAAGCCTGCGCCGGGCCCACCAGCAGCACCTGCAGCGCGGTGCCGTACTGCACCGAGGGCGTCGGGTTGCCGCTGGGCTTGGGCCCACACAGGCGGAATTCGCCCGGACCAAGCTCTGCTGCTGGCGCGCGTGAGTCATCCGGCACCAGCGCGATGCGCAATGCGGCAGCGAGGCGCAGCACGCTGCCGTCCGGCGCAATCGCGGTGCCGGGCGACAGGTCCACCGCATTGAGCAGCGAACCGTTCGAACTGCGCGCACGGGTGACGACCAGCCCACGGGCGATACCGGTGCCGGCCGCGCTGGCGATGGCGGCATCGCGTGCCGCGCTGGCGGCCTGCTCATCGGCCATGTCGCGGCCGGAGAGCAGGCGCCCGCCGAAGAAGTTCACCGCGCGCAGCGCACCATCGAAGTAGCCGGGTGCCGCGGCTTCAGCCAGCGCGCTCATGGCAGCTCCCCGTACTGGCTGATCTCGACCATCAGCTCCATGCCGTTGTCGAAGCCGATTGGCTTGCCACCGAGCGCCAGCGTGACGACGATGCCCTTCTCGCCAAAGCTGCTGAAGCCCACCGTCAGCACCGGGCTGTCGAGCTTGGCCACCGCGATCGCCTTGAGGATGTACATGTGCTTGCGGTCGGCATTGGGCTGGATGTAGCCATCGAAACCGATCGTGAAGGGCGCGCGGTCTACAAGCTCAAGCTTGCCGAACGCTGGCCCGCGCGTGCCTTCGAAACCGATGATGCCGGCCGCGACGATCTTCACGCCCGCAGCTGCGGGCGGCGCGCTCACCGCACCGGGCCGCCAAGCGTCGATCGTGGCATCCCACACCAGCGCGTCGCCGTTACTGGGTGCCGCGTTGGAGACCTTGCGCTTCTGCAGGCCTGCCACCGTGTTGTCACCCGCCGGGCCGTTCGCGTCGCCGCCCAGCACCACCGGCGTGCCACCGCCTGCGGGCGCGGGTACCGGCCGCCAGACGCTGCCGTCGAAGCCCAGCAGTTGCCCGCTCGCGGCGCCGGTCGCGACGAGGCCGACGCCTTGCAGGGCGGTGACCTGCGCCGCGGTGATCGCCCCGGTCAGATCGCCGCCGGTCGCCGGCAGCGTCGGCGAACCGTGTGTGTGATCGGCGCGCGCATAGGCGAGGCTGGCGCCCACCGCAGGGGTCTGGTTGAACAGGGTCTCCGGCACCACATCGGTCGCGGCCGCCGGCTGCGCGGTCTGGCCGAGGCCGTAGAGTTCCTGCAGCGTGCGGGTCGGCAGCAGCAGCGGGCGGGCGCTGTCGTCCAGCGTCAGCGAGGCGACGTCGAGCGCGCCGGCATTGAGGCGGAAATGCAGGCTCGCGAGCAGCACCGGTTCTTCCGGATGCAGCGCGGTTGGCGCCGCAGGCGGGCCTGCGTCCACCGGCACTTGCGGCCGCACCTCGGTCACCCACACCCGCTCGGCCAGCGCGATCGCCGCATCGAAGTCCGCCACCGCCACCTGCCACGGCCCGCCCACCGCTTCACCGGCGATCAGCGTGCGCACCAGCGGCGGCACATCCACCAGCGCGAGCGCGGTACCCGCCGAGGGCGCGGGACGGATCGCGCGGATCAGGCGACCGAAGCGATCCGTCAGCCATTCCTCGACCTGCGCCGGCGGTTCGGCGACGAAGGCGAGATGGAAGGTTTCCGCGATCCGCGTCGCGACGCCCTCGCCTTCGCCGCAGCAGGGCGTGACCGGCAGCGGCAGGCGGTCGGTATCGCACTCGTGGTAGCCGAGCACGACATGCGCGCGCTGGAAACCGGCGTCGTCCGCCGGCAGCAGCGTCGCCGCATTCGCGCCGACCCAGGCGGCAAAGTCGGCGCACTGCCGCGCATCGACCCGCACCACCTTGCCGGCGACCGTCAGCGCCAGCCCGGGCTCGACCCGCACCTCGCTGCCCGACAGCGACACCGCCAGGCCCAGCGCAGTGCCGTAGCCGTGCAGCACACGGTTGTGCTGGCGATCGCGCTCGAGGAAGTAGAACTGCTCCTGCTCGAATTCATCGGCGCCAAGAATCTGGCCCAGGCTGTAGCGCACACGCTTGTCGGCTTCCGGCGTCGACGGCGTGGCGGCAGTGGAGAAGGCGGCATCACTCATGAGCGATTCTCCCGGAGAGGGATTGTGGTGAACGGGGAGGCCGGTCGGGCCTCAGGGTTTTGGATATCCGATGTGCGGCACTCAGGCGCGCCGCACTGTGTATGGTCTGGCGCGCGCCGGTTGGGCCGGACTTTGGAAGACCCGACCTTTGACGGGCGCGGCTTGAGATTGGCGCTAGCGGTTTGCTGACGTGCTTTGGCCGGGGTCCCGCCCCCGGCGGGCGTGTTACTTCTTTTGCTTCGCCAAAAGAAGTAACCAAGAAAAGGCGACCCGGCGTTCGCGGTCAGGCTCAGAGCGCCTGACTCCCCTCGCGTGCTC